>JAQVJE010000203.1 GCA_028695325.1 Gallionellaceae bacterium | reverse complement strand
TGCGCCGCCGGGCTGGCGACCAGACGGGCGGCCGGTATGGCGGCACCGCAGTCGACACATTCGCCGAACTCCGGCTTGTCGAGGCGCTGCTCGGCCTCCTTGAGGGCATGCCATTGCCTGAAGTCCAAGTCCAGCCGCGCGGCCGACAGGTCGCCGAGGGAGATGGCCAGGGCCTCGTCGCTGCTGTCGCCGGCACCGCGCCCTAGGATGGCGGTGAACTGGTGCTGCTCGCTCTCGGACAAACCAGCGCGGATATGTTCAGTCACTCCGGCCAACTGCTCAGCCAAGGCCTGGCGAATGGCGGTCATTTCCTGTTCGGTATAGTGGCGCATGACTCTGTTCTCGTGGTGGCTACATGTTCATTATGGCCAGGGGGCAGGCCGCGACAAGACTAATTTGCCGCCTCGTCCACCTGCTGCGCGGCCCAATGTCGGGTTAGAATCACGCCCTCGCCCTCGTAGCTCAGTGGATAGAGCATCCCCCTCCTAAGGGGAGGGTCGCAGGTTCGATTCCTGCCGTGGGCGCCAGTCAAGATCCGCCGTTTAGCCGTCCATGCGGCCCGCCGATTCAGGCGAAGCGGACCAGTTCCTCCAACTTGGCACGGGCCCCGCCGTTCTCGATGGCCTCGCGGGCCTTGGCGATGCCGCCCGCCAGGTCGTCGGCCAGGCCGGCGGCATAGATCGCCGCGCCGGCATTGAGCAGGACGATATCGCGCGCCGGCCCGGCCACGTTGTCGAGCACGCCGAGCACCATGGCGCGCGACTCCTCGACGGTGGCGACCTTGAGGCCGTCCAGGCTGCTCGTGGCGAGACCGAACTGTTCAGGGTGGACGACGTATTCGGACACCTCGCCGTCGCGCAACTCGCCGACCAGTGTCTCGCCGGCGATGGAGATCTCGTCCAGCCCCTCGCGGCCGTGCACCACCAGGGCGTGACGGGCGCCCAGGCGCTGCAGGACGCGGGCCTGGATGCCGACCAGGTCGGGGTGGAACACGCCCATGACCTGGTTGGGCGCGCCGGCCGGGTTGGTCAGGGGACCCAGGATGTTGAAGAGGGTGCGCACGCCCAGTTCCTTGCGCACCGGCGCGGCATGCTTCATGGCGCCATGGAAATTGGGCGCGAACATGAAGCCGAGGCCGACCGTATCGATCGCGCGGGCGACCCCCTCCGGGGCCAGGCCGATGTTGACCCCCAGGGCTTCGAGGACATCGGCGCTGCCCGACTTGGACGACACCGAGCGGCCGCCGTGCTTGGCCACCCGGGCACCGGCGGCCGCGGCCACGAAGGCGGCGGCAGTGGAGATGTTGAAGGTATGCGCAGTGTCGCCGCCGGTGCCGCAGGTATCAACCAGGTGGGCGGTGTCGGCGACCTCGACCTTGGTCGAGAACTCGCGCATCACCGTGGCGGCGGCGGCGATCTCGCCGATGGTCTCCTTCTTGACCCGAAGGCCGGTGATGAGGGCGGCGATCAACACCGGGCTCATCTCGCCGGACATGATCTGGCGCATCAGGCCGAGCATCTCGTCGTAGAAGATCTCCCGGTGCTCGATGATCCGGGCCAGGGCCTGCTGGGGCGTGATGGTGTTGCTCATGCGCGATGCTCGTCCAGGAAGTTCTTCAACAGGGCGTGGCCGTGCTCGGTCAGCACCGACTCCGGGTGGAACTGCACGCCCTCGACCGCCAGGGTCTTGTGGCGCACGCCCATGATCTCGCCGTCTTCGGTCCAAGCGGTGATTTCCAGGCAGTCCGGCAGGGTCCCGCGCTCGATCACCAGGGAGTGGTAGCGGGTCGCCGTGAACGGATTGGGCAAGCCGCGGAAGACGCCCTTGTCGGCATGGTGGATGGGCGAGGTCTTGCCATGCATCAGCTGCCTGGCATGGACGATGCGACCGCCGAAGGCCTGGCCGATGCTCTGGTGACCGAGACAGACGCCCAGTATCGGCACCTGGCCGGCCATGGCCTGGATCAGCGGCACCGAGATGCCGGCCTCGGTGGGCGTGCAGGGTCCGGGCGAGATGACGATGTGGTCGGGCCGCAGGGCCGCCACGCCGGCGAGGTCGATCTCGTCGTTGCGCACCACCTTGACCTCTTCGCCCAGCTCGCCGAAGTACTGCACGAGGTTGTAGGTAAAGCTGTCGTAATTGTCGATCATCAGGAGCATGTCATCCCTTTGCAGGCCGGAAATGAAAAGCCCCCGGCCCGAAGGTCGCGGGGGCCGGCGGCGCCTCGGCTTAGCGGCGCGCTTTGCTGGTGTAGTGACGACCCGGCTTGCTCTTGGCCAGTGGCTTGTACTTGGCCTGCATCTCCGCCCGCGATGTCTTGGTAGACTTCATCGCACTGCGCTTGACCGCCTTCTTGTCCGCCTTCTTGGCGGCCGGGGCTTCCGCAGTGGGGGCCTTGGCGGCGACAGGCTCGGTGTCGGCAGCCGCCTCCGCCTTGGCGGCAGGTTCCACCTTGGCGGCCGGGACGGCGTGGGTGACGGTGGCCGGAGCAGCGGCAGCCGGCGCAGCGGCGGTCTGCTGCTGCAGACGACCCTCCAGGTCCTTGAGCATCGCCTCGGCCTGCTTGATCAGTTCGACGGACTTGGCGGAGGCCTGCTCGGCCTTGCCGGCGGATTCCTGTGCGCGGGCGCCGATCGCCACCACGGCGTTGGCCGACTTGGCGAATTCGGCCATGCCCTGGGCGGCGCGGTCGGAGACTGCCTGCACCCGCGCGGTCGTCGCCTCGGCCTTGGCGGCGGCGGCCTCGGCCGCCTTGGCGGCCTGCTCGGCGCGGCTGCCGGCAGCGGCCATCTCGTTGGCTGACTTGGCCAGTTCGGCCATGCTCTGGGTGGCCTTCTCGGTGAAGGCGCTGGTCCGCTCGACCACCTCGCCAGCCAGCTTGGCGGCCTGTTCAGCCTTGGCCGCACTCTCGTTGGCCCTGGCCGCGGCGGCGCTGGCCTCCTGGCCGGACTTGATCACGCTGCGGATGGCCTCCATGACCTTGGGGTCGATGGCGGCCTGAGCCTGCTGGTAGGGCATGTAGCCATACTGCTGCGGCACGTAGGGTGTCGGGTAGCTGGGCACGTACTGCGCCTGCGGATAGGGCAGCGGGAACGGGAAGGGGAAGTACTGGTACTGTTGCGGCGCGGCCGCCTGCGCCGGCTGGGCCCCGCCGTTCGCGGCGTACGCGGCCGACGCCGTCATGACCAAACAGACCGGAACCAGGGTACGAACGAGGTGCTTCATGATGTCTCCGTTGTCATGGGAATAGCCGGGCTAGTGTAGCGCCAAACTGCGGCGGGCGTCACCCGCGCCGGCCGGAAATCACTCCGCCTCGACGCCGAATCCGGCCAGGGCCAGCTCCGCCGCGCGTACCACGGCGCGTGCCTTGTTGCGGGTCTCGATCCACTCATTTTCCGGCACCGAGTCGGCGACGATGCCGGCGCCGGCCTGCACGTAGAGGGTCTTGTCCTTCACCACGGCAGTGCGGATGGCGATGGCGACGTCCATGTCGCCGTTGAAGCCCAGGTAGCCGACCGCACCGGCATAGACGCCGCGCTTTGTCGGTTCCAGTTCATCGATGATCTCCATCGCGCGCACCTTGGGTGCCCCCGACACAGTGCCGGCTGGGAAGGTGGCGCGCAGCACGTCCATGGCAGAGAGGCCGGGGCGCAGCCGGCCCTCGACATTGGAGACGATGTGCATGACATGGGAATAGCGCTCGAC
>JAQVJE010000202.1 GCA_028695325.1 Gallionellaceae bacterium | reverse complement strand
CGCACGATGGCCAGCGGCAAGCGGGTGAGTGAGTCAGATCTGATCGAAGAGGCGCTGGTGGGGCACTTCAAGATTCAAGAGAAATAACGCAATAACGCACGAACGCAATAAGCCAATAACGACACATGCCTTTATCCTGGAACGAAATAAAATCGCGCGCCCTGGCGTTCTCGAAGCACTGGGCTGACGCCAGCAACGAGGACGGCGAGGGCAAGCCTTTCCTGATCGCCTTCTTCGAGATCTTCGGGATCACCAACAAGCGCATTGCCAGCTTTGAGCATGCGGTGAAGAAGTACGGTGGCGGCGCCGGCTACGTCGACTTGTTCTGGCCCGGCATCCTGCTGGTCGAGATGAAATCGCGCGGCAAGAACCTGGACCGTGCCCACACCCAAGCGATGGACTACTTTCCGGGGATCGCCGAGCGGGATCTGCCGCGCTTCGTCCTGGTATGCGACTTTGCGCGCTTTCGACTCTTCGATCTGGTCGAGGGGGCGATATACGAATTCCCCCTCGAGGAGCTCTACAAGCACGTCCGCCTATTCGGGTTCATCGCTGGCTATCAGACCCAGGTCATCAAGCCCCAGGACCCGATCAACATCAAAGCGGCCGAGCGCATGGGCCGCCTGCACGACCAGTTGCGGGCAATCGGCTACGAGGGGCGACCGCTCGAGCTCTACCTGGTGCGCATGCTGTTTTGCCTGTTCGCCGAGGACACAGGGATTTTCGAAAAGCGGCAGTTCCAGGACTACATCGAGTTGCGCACGAGCGTCGACGGGGCCGACCTGGCGCATCACCTATCCACCTTGTTCTATATGCTCAACACGCCGCAGGACAAGCGGCTGAAAAACCTCGATGAGCACCTGGCAGCCTTCCCCTACATCAACGGCAAGTTGTTCGCCGACATGCTGCCGCCGGCGAGCTTCGATGCGGCCATGCGCGAGAGCCTGCTCGATCTGTGCGGGCTCGACTGGGGCCGGATTTCCCCGGCCATTTTCGGCAGCCTCTTCCAGAGCATCATGGACGCCCAGGCCCGCCGCAACCTGGGCGCGCACTACACCAGTGAGGAGAACATCCTCAAGCTCATCAAGCCGCTGTTCCTCGATGCCTTGTGGGCCGAGTTCGAGAAGATCCGCGGCAACAAGAAGCGCCTCTCCGAGTTTCACGCCAGGTTGCGCACGCTCACCTTTTTCGATCCCGCCTGCGGCTGCGGCAACTTCCTGGTAATCACCTATCGCGAGCTGCGTCTGCTCGAGCTCGAGGTGCTGCGTGCGGCTAACGCCGGCGGGCAGATGGCGCTCGACGTTCACCAGATGATCGCGGTCGACGTCGATCAGTTCTTCGGCATCGAGATCGAGGACTTCCCGGCGCAGATCGCCCAGGTTGCGCTGTGGCTGGTCGATCACCAGATGAACATGAAGGTCAGCGAGGAGTTCGGCGCCTACTTCGTGCGTATCCCGCTGAATCACAGCGCGACGATCGTGCATGGCAACGCGCTGCAAACGGACTGGATGACGGTGCTGCCGGCCGAGCGGTGCGCCTATCTGCTGGGGAATCCGCCGTTCGTGGGTGCCAAGTACATGGACGATGCCCAGCGCGAGGACGCGCGCGCGGTCTTCTTTGGCATCGAGAACGCGGGGCTACTCGATTTCGTCGCCGCTTGGTACGTGAAGGCCGCCCGCTACATGGCGGCGCATCCTCCGATTCGTGCGGCTTTCGTGTCCACCAACAGCATTACCCAAGGTGAGCAGGTCGGCGCCTTGTGGGGCTGGATGCTCGCTCAGGGCGTGAAGATTCACTTCGCCCACCGGACATTTTCCTGGACGAACGAGGCGCGGGGCAAAGCGGCCGTGCACTGCGTGATCGTGGGCTTCGGGATGCAGGACGTAGCCGAGAAAACCATCTTCGAGTACGAAGACATCAAAGGCGAAGCCCACGCGGTGCGGGCGTCGAACATCAATCCCTACCTGGTCGATGCGCCTGATTTGGTGCTGCCGCGCCGTTCTCGACCGCTTTGCGATGTGCCGCAGATCGGCATTGGAAGCCAGCCGATTGATGACGGAAACTACCTCTTCACTCAAGAAGAGAGGGATTCCTTCCTCAAGATCGAGCCTAGTGCCGCCCCCTTTTTTCACCGCTGGCTTGGGGCCATAGAGTTCATCAACGGCTTCGAACGCTGGTGTCTCTGGCTAGGAGACTGCCCGCCGCAGCAGTTGCGAAAGATGCCCGAAGTCATGAAGCGGGTGGATGCTGTGCGTACCTTCCGTTTGGCGAGTAAGCGCAAGCAAACCCTGGTAGCGGCTGACTTTCCTACCCATTTTGGGACAGAGCTGATTCCTCAACAGCCCTATTTGCTCATACCTGAAGTGTCTTCTGAGCGTCGGAAATTCATTCCGATTGGCTTCGAGCAGCCGACTACGTTTTGCAGCAATCTGGTTCGGATGTTACCGAACGCCACTCTGTTTCACTTCGGCGTCTTGACCTCAACCATGCATAACGCTTGGGTGCGTTCTGTTTGCGGTCGTCTCAAGAGCGATTTCCGCTATTCCGCAGCCATCGTCTACAACAACTTCCCTTGGCCGACCCCCACCGAGAAGCAACGCACCGCCATCGAGGTCGCCGCGCAAGCCGTGCTCGATGCGCGCGCCGCGCACCCCGATTCCAGTCTGGCCGATCTGTACGACCCACTCACCATGCCGCCCGATCTGGTGAAGGCGCATCAGAAGCTCGATGCGGCCGTGGATGCGTCGTATGGATACAAGGGCGGTTCGACCGATGCCGCGCGGGTGGCTTTTCTGTTCGGGCTGTACCAGGAACTCACCAGCCTGCTGCCTGCGGTGGGCAGTAAGCCCAAGCGCGCGCGGCGCGTGAAAGCGGAGGAAGCCTGACAGGCGGTGCGGTGCGCCGGCGCGTTTTTACTTCTGTCATGAAACGGGTATTCTGAACCCCAGACAGGCGAAAGCCCCGGACGGCGGGAACCGTTCCGAGGCTTTTGCGATTCACCCGGAAGCACGGCCATGTTCGAGATGACCGTGCTTCCTTGCCGATCAACCTGCACAACCAGGCGAACGACTTGAAGCTGATTGTAGCCAAAGCCATCGCCCCAAAGGAAGGGGAAGATGGTCGAGTTTGATAGAGTTTCGACATGTTCCGATCAACAGCTGGACTTGTTTGAGGCCTCCCGCTGGCCCCGGAAGCCCTACTGCTCTGACGATCTCGAGCAGGGGCTGTGCATCCGCTCGTTGGCCTCGGCGATCAAGCGCCCCTACATCCAGGCCAACCCCCCGCATCTGCGCGTCTGGTCGATTTTCGACGTCGACAGACCTGGTGCAGCAGTGCTCTGGGAGGATCAGGGGCTGCCGCCGCCCTCATGGGCCGCGGTCAACCGGGAAAACGGGCACGCCCACCTGGTTTGGGGGCTTTCCGTTCCTGTGCTGGTGGACTCACCGGATCTGCGCCAGGCGCCCATGCGCTACCTGTGCGCGGTGGAGTCAGCTTTTCGTGCCCGGCTACAGGCCGATCAGGGCTACAGCGGGCTCATTACCAAGAACCCTGTCCATCCGCTCTGGAAAACCCTGCGCGGTCCCCAGCTTGGGTACGAGCTGGGTGATCTGGCCGACTGGGTCGATCTCCCCAAGCACATTCCGAAGCGCAAGCCTGAAGAGGTGGGTTTGGGCCGCAACGTCACGGTGTTCGACTGGTTGAGGCT
>JAQVJE010000201.1 GCA_028695325.1 Gallionellaceae bacterium | reverse complement strand
GCTCGCGGCTGCGCATCGTCCGGGTGGACGCCCCCGAGGACATGCGCCACATGCCCGGCGACAGCATCGAGATCCGGGTCACGGTGGCCAACGAGTCCACCAAGGGCAACGCCGCCCATGCCACCCTAGGGCTTTGGGACTATGGCACAGAGAAGGACGTGGCGACGCGGACCTTGCGCATCGCGCCAGGCGGGCGCGATACCCAGGTGTTCCGCTGGCGGGTACCGGGCGACTTCCGAAGGCAACTAGAAGCCTACCTGTCCCCGGCCAACGCCGACCGGGATCCGCCCGGGGTGCGGATGACCTTCAAGATCGTCTGGGACGGCTCGACCATGACCGATGCCGAGATCCTGACGGAGCTACGTGAGCGCGTCCCGGACAGCCGCTACGAGTTCGCCCGCCACGACCACGCCGATTTGGTGCGGCTGTACCGTGAGCAGGGACGCAACGAGGCCATATTCCGCCTCAACGAGCGGGTCTCGACCTGGGCCCGCGACCTGGAACAGCAGCAATACCTGGAATACGTCACCGATCCCGACTACCTGGCGCGCCAGGCCGACGATGCCGCTGCCGAGGCGAATAGCCGCCTGCTGGCCCAGTTCGACAAGCTGGTGGACTGGGCGGTGAAGCAGGGCGCGGTGCATGAGCTGGACCTGCGCGGCATCCTGGAGGATTACGTCTACGTCGACGACCAGGCCCGCCTGCACGGCAGCCTGAGCGCCGCCCGCCAGGCGATGAACGACAAGATCGCCGCCAAGGCGGGCCGTACCAGCGCGGTGGAACGCTACCTGCTCTATTACGACGACGACAGTTGCTTCCAGAAGGATTACCAGGGCATGCACGCCACCGCCGAGACCTATGTCGCGCCGGTGATGGCCGGTCTGGCCGGGGCCGAGGAGGCCATCGGCGACCTTGAAAAACTGCCCCTGCGCCAACTGCAGAACCAGTTCGAGGCCCTGACCGAGGCCTATAACCGGCTCGACACCGACCCGGCCAGGATCATGGACGACATCGCCGGGCTGGAACGCCGCATCGCCTTCGTGCGCAATCGCCTGGCCAATTTCCAGGCCGCGAAAGGCGGTGTGGCCTATAGCCACCATGTTGACGTACTCGACTTCTATCTCGACCGCATGGAGCGCATGCGCTCGGTGGTGAACCAGGCCGAGCAGCACCGGGTCGCCCAGGTCGCGCTGACGGCCAGGTCGGAAGCGCGCGCGCCCTCCGCCAAGCGTTTCAGCGCGGGCCTGAAGACCATGTCCAACGTGCTCGAGGTCTACGACGCCGGACGCAAGATCTACAAACTTCAGGCCATGGGCGAGCCGACCGAATGGGCCGTCGCCCGCACCCTCACCTCCAGCGGGGTGCGCAACCTGGCGACGAAAAACCCGCTGATGGGGGCCGCCGACGGCATCATGACCGTGAGCGGCCATGTCGCCTACCACTGGTTCCAGGACACCTTCGAGGCCAACCCGGAATACGACCCGCGGATGATGAATCCGTCCACCATGCTCGACATCGGCGTCAACCTGGGCATGGCCACGGTGCAGGATGGCGTCGCCATCTGGCAAAAGATCGGCGCTCCCGGGGCCACCAAGCTGACCGAGGCCGACCTGAAGCAGATCCGCGCCCGGATCAAGACCATCGAACAGCGCATGGCCGAGACCAAGGATCCGGAACTGCTGGCGCGGCTGAGCCAGACCCGCCGCTATCTGCGGGAACACTACTGGCAACGGGAATGGAGGGACTGACATGGGCCGCCTGACCGCCTTCCTGCTGCTTTTTGCCCTGTTGTCCTTCCCGGCCGCCGGCGACCAATGGCCGCGTTACGACGCCGCCCGGCTCGCCGCCATGGCCCGGTCCGCCGGCATCGCCGCGGCCAGCCACCCGGTCTTCGCCACCGTACTCGACCAGCCCGGCTTCGACGGCGCCCGGGCCCAGGCCGACCTGGAGGTGCGGCGGGCGAAACCGGCCGGTGAACGCGCCTGGATCGAAACCCTGCTCCAGCCCCAGGCCCTGTACACGGTGCGCAAGCGCAGCCGGGGCCAGGCACTGACCCTGACCGTGGCCCTGCGCCACGACCGCGCCGTGGTCGCGGTGGAACAGGCCGACGGCGGCTTCCGCATTTCCCCCCTGCTCCGCGCCGACGCTCTCTGGCCGGCGCTGGCCGAAACCCTGAAACTGCCCGCCGCCGCCATGGCCTTGCCCGGCCCGCGCCAGGTCTCGGCCCAGGAAACCCTGGTCCTGCGGGCGCTGCACGAACACGACCTGCACACCCGGTTGCTGCTCGGCGCGGACGCCGCCGACCTGGGGGGCTGGCTGAGCCTGGGAGAGATCCACGCCAGCCTGGCCAGCCGGCCGTTGCAGAACCTGATCGAGCTCTACCCGCTGTCCCAGCGGCTGGAGTTGCAGGCCCTGGGCACCGACCGCGTGCCCCTGGCCGCAGCCCTGCGCCTGATGGTCGACGACCGCAGCGTGCGCCGCCAGGCCATCGCCGGCGGCTGGCGCTATCGCCTCGGCCCGGCCGGACGGGAACTGGCGCAACGGCTGTTCAGCCCGGTCTGGCGGGTGGATTTCGCCTCCCATCCCTTGCAGGCGGACTACCGCGGCCCTTGGCCGGTACACGGCGGCAATTTCGCCATTTCCTGGGACGACGGCGCCGCCCTGATCCATGGTCTGCGCCCCGGCGGCCGGATCGAGCTGGTGGACGTGGCGCCGGGCGCGCTGGCCCGGCTGGCCGGGCATTTCCTGTGAACCCGGCCCCGGTCGCATCGCACCGGGACCGACAACGAAAGAAAAGAACGATGAAATACCGCTACTTGCCGTCTTGCCTGACGCTCTGCGCCGGACTGTGCCTAGGTGTGGACGGTGTCCAGGCGGGCGCGCCCTTCGGCGGCGGCGGCGTCGCCGATGTCCGCACCTGCGGCCCGGTCCAGCAGACCTTGCTGCAAACCGATGTCGATCCGAACCGCCCAGACCGGGCCGCCTTTCCCGACCTGGCCGGCGCCGAGCGGGTCTCGGAAAACCGCTCCGCCATGGGCTACCGCCACGTCCGCTACCGCTTGAGCCCCGACGTCAGCGCCATCGAGATGTACAAGACCATCAACCGGAGCGAATACCTCGACCAGGTCCGGTATCTGGACAAGGACAACAAGGACCATGGCGCCACCCTCTATTTCAACCGCGACAGCGGCGCCATCGACCGGGTATACGAGTTCCGCCATGGCAAGAAGCACGGCCTGACCCGGTTCTGGAGCCATGACGGCCAGCTCATCAACCTTGAACGGGTGGTCGACGGGGTTACCCGGCATCATCTGGTCTGGCGGGTTGATGGCAAGACACGCTACCTGGAACGCGAGTCCCTGGCCGATGGCGACCTGCTGGTGGAAAAGCGCTTCTATCCGGATGGCCGCCTGCAACAGCTGACAATCAAGGGCCCGGACTATCGCCACCAGGTGCTCGAATGCAGCCGCGCCGGGCTGCCGGAACAAGCCGGCCAGACCCGGTTGGGCCTGAACGTCGGCGAGTGGACCTGGTACAAGCCAGACGGCAGCCCACGCCTGCGCCGCGTCTATGACGACGATGGCGTGTTATTGCGGGAGCAGGTTTTCTGAAGCGCGCGGGGGGGCATTTTGCCACCCCAAGCAGCCACCTAGAGGAGTTTCCCCATGACAACCATCACACGCCTATTCCAGACCCTGCTGGCGGCATTGCTCCTGTCTAGC
>JAQVJE010000043.1 GCA_028695325.1 Gallionellaceae bacterium | reverse complement strand
CAGCCGGTACTTGAACATGACCCTGCTCGCCGAGCTGCGCAAGGAGACATTGAGATTGGCCGCTTAGGCAGCCAGATGGGCAACCTCAGTCATGGCCACCTTTTTGCACAACTTGACGGACACAACCCGGACACAACCGAAGCGGCCTTCCCGGTAGTGGCTCCGGCCGGGCTGCGCCCTTAACCTGCTCACACAGGTTAGCCTGCGCCGCTACATCACGGACCGATTCAGCCAAATCGGCCTTCCCGGTAGTGGCTCCGGCCGGGCTGCGCCCTTAACCTGCTCACGCAGGTTAGCCTGCGCCGCTACATCACGGACCGATTCAGCCGAATCGGCCCGTGATGTAGTCCTCCGTCTGCTTGGCCTTGGGCTGCACGAACAGCTCGTCGGTCTTGCCGAACTCGATCAGGTCGCCCAGGTACATGAACGCCGTGTAGTCGGAGATGCGCGCCGCCTGCTGCATGTTGTGGGTGACGATGGCGATGGTGTAGTCGGCCTTCAGCTCGTCCACCAGTTCCTCCACCTTGGCGGTGGAGATGGGGTCGAGGGCCGAGGTCGGCTCGTCGAGCAGGACCACCTCCGGCTTCACCGCCACGGCGCGGGCGATGCACAGGCGCTGCTGCTGGCCGCCGGACAGTGACAGGCCGCTCTGCTGCAGTTTGTCCTTCACCTCGTCCCAGAGGGCGGCCTTGCGCAGGGCCCATTCCACCCGCGCGCCCATCTCGGAGGGGGACAGCCGCTCATACAGGCGCACCCCGAAAGCGATGTTCTCGTAGATGGTCATCGGAAACGGGGTCGGCTTCTGGAACACCATGCCGATCTTGGCCCGCACCATGTTGACGTCCTGTTTCCTGTCCAGCAGGTTGTTGCCGTTGAACAGTATCTCACCCTCGGCACGCTGGCCGGGGTAGAGGTCGTACATGCGGTTGAAGGTGCGCAGCAGGGTCGACTTGCCGCAGCCGGACGGGCCGATGAAGGCGGTGACCTTGTGGCGGGCGATGTCCAGGTTGATGCCGTTCAAGCCCTTGAAGTCGCCGTAGTAGAAGTCCAGGTTGCGGACCTTGAGGGCGGCCTCTTCGACGATTTGTACGCTAGTTGCGGGCATGCGTGGCTCCGGGTATCAAAGTTTGTCTTTCTGGCGGAACAGGATCCGCGCGCCGATGTTGATCGCCAGCACCAGCAGCGCGATCAGCAACGCCCCACCCCAGGCCAGGGAGATCCAGTTGTCGTAGGGGCTCATGGCGAACTGATAGATCACCACCGGCAGGTTGCCCATCGGCTGCGACATGTCGGTGCTGAAGAACTGGTTGTTGAGGGCGGTGAACAGGAGCGGCGCGGTCTCACCGGTGACACGGGCGATGGCGAGCAGGACGCCGGTCACCACGCCGGCCTTGACCGCGCGCAGGGTGATGCTGATCGACACCTTCCAGTGCGGCGCACCGACCGCGAAGGCGGCCTCGCGCAGGGTCGCCGGCACCAGGCGGAGCATGTTCTCGGTGGTGCGCACCACCACCGGGATGGCGATCAGGGACAGGGCCACCGAGCCGGCCCAGCCGGAAAAACCGCCCAGGGTGGCCACCATGAGGGCGTAGACGAACAGGCCGATGACGATGGAGGGGGCCGAGAGCATGATGTCGGTGACGAAACGGGTCACCGCGGCGAACTTCGAGGTGCGGCCGAACTCGGCCAGGTAGATGCCGGCCAGGATGCCGATGGGGGTGGACACCAGGGTGGTGACGCCGATGATCATCATGCTGCCGACGATGGCGTTGCGCAGGCCGCCGCCCTCGCTGCCGGGGGCCGGGGTGTCCTGGCTGAAGAACTCCCAGGACAGGGCGGCGAAACCCTTGGAGAACAGGGTCCACAGTATCCACATCAAGGCCATGAGGCCGAAGGCCATGGCGACCATGGACAGGCCGATGCCTAGCCGGTTGATGAGGACGCGTCGGGTATAGAGTTGCATGTCGTCCCTTACCTGCCCTGCCTGGCGGTGCCGCGGGCGATCAGCCAGCGCGACGCGGCCAGGACGATGAAGGTGATGACGAACAGGACCAGGCCGAGGGCGAACAGGGAGGCGATGTGCAGGCCGGGGTCGGCCTCGCCGAACTCGTTGGCGAGCACCGAGGCGATTGAGTTGCCGGGCGAGAACAGGCTGCCGGTGATGCGGTTGGCGTTGCCGATCACGAAGGTGACCGCCATGGTCTCGCCGAGCGCCCGGCCGAGTCCGAGCATGATGCCGCCGATGACGCCGACACGGGTGTAGGGCAGTACGATGTTCCAGACCACTTCCCAGGTGGTGCAGCCGACCCCGTAGACCGACTCCTTGAGCACCGGCGGCACGGTCTCGAAGACGTCGCGCATCACCGAGGCGACGAACGGGATCACCATCAGGGACAGGACGATGCCCGCGGTCAGGATGCCGATGCCGATGGGTGGGCCGGCGAACCAGGCGCCGATCACCGGCACATCGCCGAGGACCTTCTGCAGGTGGGGCTGGACGTGCTCCGCGAACAGGGGGGCGAAGATGAACAGGCCCCAGATGCCGTAGATGATCGAGGGCACGCCGGCGAGCAGTTCGATGGCAGTGCCGAGCGGCCGCTTCAGCCAGGCCGGGCAGGTCTCGGTGAGGAACAGGGCGATGCCGAAGCTGACCGGCACGGCAATCAGCAGGGCGATGAACGAGCTGACCAGAGTGCCGTAGATGGCGATCAGGGCGCCATACTCGTCGTCCGGCACGCTCCAGACGTTGCGCCACAGGAAGGACAGCCCGAAGGTCCTGAGGGTCGGCATCGCCTCGACGGCGAGCGACACCAGGATGCCGGCCAGGCCGGCCAGGACGACCAGGGCGAACAGCAGGGTGACCTTATGGAAGATCATGTCCTGCAGCTTGAACACTCTGATCTTGGCGGCGTGCAAATCCACCGGGGCGACTTCAGCCGCTTCGTGCATGTCGTATCGGTCCTGGACGTTTTCTTCGGCAGCCCCCGCGCACGCAGGCGCTGCCGAAGAAGGTCCGGCCATGCGGCCGGACCGGTGGCACGATTACTTGATCTTCTTCATCTCGGCCTCGACCATCTTCACGACGCCGGCAGGCAGCGGCACGAAGCCCAGTTCCTCGGCCATCTTCTGGCCGTTGTTCAGGGACCAGGTAAAGAAGTCGACCACGGCCTTCTGCTTGACGGCGTCGGCACCCTTCTCGTAGGCCAGGACATAGGTCGCGCTGGTGATCGGCCAGGCGTTCTTGCTCGGCTGGTCGAGCAGGTCCGGGGCCATGCCGCGCACCTTGAAGTTGGCACCTGCGGCGGCCGCCTCGACGGCATCCTGGCTCGGCACGATGTAGTTGCCGGCCTTGTTCTTCAGGGCGACGAAATTCATCTTGTTCTTCATGGCGTCGGCGATGTCGACGTAGCCGATGGCGCCGGCGATCTTCTGCACGTTGGCGGCGACGCCCGGGTTGCCCTTGCCGCCCACCGCGTTGGCCGGCCAGTTGACGGTGTTGCCGGCGCCGACGTCACGCTTGAAGGCCATGGACTGCTTGGCCAGGTAGTTGGAGAACACGAAGGTGGTGCCGGAGCCGTCGGAACGGTGGGCCACGGTGATGTCGGTGGCGGGCAGCCTGAGGCCGGGGTTGAGCCTGGCGATGGCCGGGGCGTTCCACTTGGTGATGGCGCCACGGAAGATGTCGGCGGCGGTGGCGCCGTCCAGCCTGAGCTGGCCGGAGGCGATGCCGGGCACGTTCATGACGATGGTCACGCCGCCCATGACGGTGGGGACCTGGACCAGGCCGGCGGCGTCGAGGTCGTCCTCCTTGACCGGGGCGTCGGTGCCGCCGAAGTCGACGGTCTTGGCCTTGATCTGCTTGACGCCGCCCGAGGAACCGATGCCCTGGTAGTTGACCTGGTTGCCGGTGGCCGCCTTGTAGGCCTCGGCCCACTTGGTGTAGATGGCATAGGGGAAGGTGGCGCCGGCGCCGGTGATGTCGACGGCGAAGGCGCTGGCGCTGGCCAGGCCCATGGCCAGCGCGGCGGCCAGGCCGGCCAGTTTGAATTGGATGCGTTTGCTGACGAACATTTATCTCTCCGTTGGAAGATGACGGTGAACCACCGAATGCAACTGCGAACCGGATCATAGGTAGCCCCCATTACAGTTTTATTAACGCCGTGACATTGGGCCGGGCGTACCCGCAGACACTGTCACAGCCCTGTCACGCTCGCCAGGCATGGTGGCACCTCATGCAAGCCAGCGATCTGCTCCTCGAACAGTTCCCCGTCGCCGTGCGCCGGTTGCGGGTGGCCGTCGTCACCGAGACCTACCCGCCGGAGATCAACGGCGTCGCCATGACCATCGGCCGCATCGTCGCCGCCCTGCAGGCACGCGACCACCAGGTCCAGCTGGTGCGGCCACGCCAGGCCGGCGATGGCGCCAGCGCCGCGACCGGCGCCGGCCTGGAGGAGGTACTGCGTCCCGGCATCCCCATCCCCCGCTACCGCGGCCTCCACCTCGGCCTGCCCGCCACCCGCCTGCTGGCCCGCCTGTGGGCCCGGCGCCGGCCCGACGTGGTGCACATCGCCACCGAGGGCCCGCTCGGCTGGTCGGCCATGACCGCCGCGCGCCGGCTCGGCATCCCGGTCCTGGCAGGCTTCCATACCAACTTCCATTCCTACAGCCGCCATTACGGCCTCGGCTGGCTCAGGACACCCATCCACGCCTACCTGCGCAAGTTCCACAACCAGGCCCGCCTGACCGTGGTGCCGACGCGCGGCCTGCGCGACGAGTTGCTCCACCAGGGCTATCGCCGCATCGAGGTGCTGGCGCGCGGCGTCGACGGCGACCTGTACAGCCCGGCCCGCCGCAATGTAGATCTGCGCCGGACCTGGGGGCTGGCCCCGGATGGCCTGGCCGTGCTCCATGTCGGTCGCCTGGCGCCGGAAAAGAACCTCGACCTGCTGCTGCGTGCCTTTGCCGTTATCGAGCGGGTCCGACCGGACGCCCGCCTCGTCCTGGTCGGCGACGGCCCCGATGCCGCCGCCCTGCGCGCTGCCCATCCGCACTTCATCCACTCCGGCCCGCGCAGCGGGGTCGACCTCGCCGCGCACTACGCCGCCGCCGACCTGTTCCTCTTCCCCAGCCTGACCGAGACCTTCGGCAACGTCGTCCTGGAGGCCATGGCGAGCGGCCTGGCGGTGCTGGCCTTCGACTACGCCGCCGCGGCGGAATACGTCCATCACGACGGCAACGGCCTCAAGGTCCCGTTCGGCGACGAGGCCGCCTTCATCGCCCTGGCGGGCGACCTGGCCGCCCGACCGGAGCAACTGGCGACCCTGCGCGGCCGTGCCCGCGCGGCCGCCCTGGCGGCCTCCTGGGACAGCGTCCACGACCGCCTGGAGGCGTATTACCTGCAACTGGTGCGCGAGGACGAAGCGGGCCAGCAGGCCGCCCTGGGCAGGTTGGCGGTCTGACCCGCTCAGGCCAGCGCGCGGTACAGCGCCGCCAGCCTGGCCGCCATGCGGTCGTCGGCCCACTCGCGCGCGTACTCGCGCGCCGCGGCGGCCAGCCTGGCGCGGCGCGCCGGGTCGTCGAGCAGGTCCGCCACGACCCCGGCGAAACCCTCGACATCGTCCGGCGCGGCAACGCCGCCTCGGCCGGGCGCCAGGATGTCGCGCGTACCCATAGCCGCCAGGGCCACCACCGGCAGCCCCATGGCCATCGCCTCCAACAGCACCAGGCCCTGGGTCTCGGTACGCGAGGCGAATACAAACAGGTCGGCGGCGGCATAGGCGTCGGGCAGATGCTGCTGGCGGTCGAGGTAGCCGAGGAAGCGCACCTGGCCGGCGATGCCGAGCGCCTCGGCCTGGCGGCGCAGGGCGGCCTCCGCCGGACCCTGGCCGGTGACCAGGAACAGAAGGTCGGGCTGCCGGCACCGGGCCAGGGCAACGGCATCGAGGAGGAAGCCGATGTTCTTCTCGTGTGCCACCCGGCCGACGAACAGGGCCACCGGGCGGTCCCCGGCGATGCCGTGCGCTGCCCGGAAGCGCCGGCGGTCCCCGGCGGCGAAGCGGTCGAGCGGGATGCCGGTGGGCAGGACATGCATGGGGACGCGCACGCCGTAGTCGTCCAGGCGGTCCCGCATGGCGATCGAGGGCACGATCACCGCGTCGAGGTCGTTGCACTGGGTGCGCGACAGGCGCCGCGACAGCCCCCTGAGCCAGGCGGGCGGCAGGAAGGGCGTGTAATGAAACAGGTATTCCTCGAACAGGGTGTGGTAGGTCGCCAGGACTGGCTTGCCCAGCCGGCGCGCCGCACGGAGGCCGGCATAGTGGGCGACGAAGGGGGTCTGGATGTGGACCAGGTCGTGTGCGCGGGCCTGCTCCAGCACCGTGCGGTGGGTGCGCCCCCAGGGCAGCAGGCGGTCCTCCGGGTCGCGCGGGATGGCACGGGCGCCCAGGCGGACGACGCCGTCCTGCTCCGGCTCGACGCCGTAGCGCGGTGCCACCAGGCCGATGCTCACGCCCTCGGGGAGCAGGGCCCGGCGGAAGGTCTCGATCGACGTGGACACCCCGTTGACGCGCGGGAAGTAGACGTCCGACACCATCAGTACGCGCTTCACGCCGCCCTGCGCTCCGGTAGCGCCTCCGTTTCGGGCCCGGCCAGGCACACCGGCGCGCACCGGCCCGTCCCGTCCCAGTCGACCAGTTCCAGGCGGCCATCGAAATGCTCGACGATGGCGGTGCAGGAATCGACCCAATCGCCGCAGTTGACGTAGACGAGGCCATCCACCTCCTTGATCGCCGCCCAGTGGATGTGGCCGCAGATGACGCCGTCAAGGCCGCGCTCGCGCACGTGGTGGATGACCGAGCGCTCGAAGTCGAAGATGAACTCCAGGGCCCGCTTCACCTTGCGCTTGGCATAGCCGGCCAGGGACCAGTAGCCGGGCCGGCCGAACTGGCGACGCAGCCAGGACAGCCAGCCGTTCACGCGCACCAGCAGGTTGTAGGCGATGTCGCCGAGCAGCGCGACCCAACGATGGTAGCGGGTGACCTGGTCGAACTCGTCGCCGTGGATGAGCAGGAAGCGGCGGCCGTCGGCGGTCTCATGGACGTACTCGGCGACCACCTCGATCTCGCCGAAGGCGACGCCGTCGTATTCGCGCAGGGCCTCGTCGTGGTTGCCCGGGATGAGCACCACGCGGTCGCCGTGGCGGGCGCGCCGCAGCACCTTCTGGACCACGGTGTTCTGCGCCGGGCTCCACTGGATGCCGCGCGCCATGGACCAGAAGTCGACGATGTCGCCGACCAGGAACAGATGCTCGGACGGATGTTCGCGCAGGAACTCCAGCAGACGCTCGGCCTGGCAGGCGCGGGTACCAAGGTGGATGTCGGACAGGAACACGGAACGGACGTTCGGCATGGCGGCATCCTGCCCGCCCGGTGTGACAGCCATGTGACGGCGGCAATACGGTAACCAATCCTTCACCACGCCTTCACACCCGCGTCACCCGGCCTTCCTACAGTGCCCAGGTCAACCAACCAGAAGGAAAACCATGATGATGGATGCTGGACTGCAGGCCGCCGAAGGCCGCAAGAAGCGCCATTTCCGCGTCACCCTGGCGGAGGGCCGGGACGAGATACGCGAGGCCCAGCGCCTGCGCTGGCAGGTATTCGCCGAGGAGATGGGGGCCCGCCTGGCATCGCCCGAGCCAGGCCTGGACATCGACCTCTACGACCGCTGGTGCGAGCACCTGATCGCACGCGACCTAGACAGCGGCGAGGTGGTCGGCACCTACCGCATACTGGGCCCGGAGGCCGCCAAGCAACTGGGCAACTTCTATTCCGACCAGGAGTTCGACCTCACCCGCCTTGGCCACATCCGCGAGCGCATGGTGGAGATCGGCCGCTCCTGCGTGCACCCCGACTACCGCAACGGCGCCACCATCGCCCTGCTCTGGTCCGGCCTGGGCGATTACATGCGGGAGCACGGCTATGACTACCTGATGGGCTGCGCCAGCATCACCATGCAGGACGGCGGCCACAACGCCGCCGGGGTCTGGCACGCGATCCGTCGCCAGCACCTCGCGCCGGTAGAATGGCGCGTCTTCCCGCGCTGCCCGCTGCCGCTCGATGCCCTGACGAGCGAGGCCACCCCCATCGTGCCGCCCCTCATCAAGGGCTACCTGCGCGCCGGCGCCTACGTGTGCGGCGAGCCGGCCTGGGACCCCGACTTCAACACCGCCGACCTGTTGATCCTGCTACCCATGCTGAAGGTCAGCCCGGCCTACGCCCGCCACTTCCTCAGCGGCCAGGCCGACTGAAGGGCGCCCCCGCCGCCGACATGGCCAGCGGGGGGCTGCCAGACCGCTCAGGCCGGCGCGGCCTGCCAGCTGGCGAAACGGCTGTCGCGGGTCTCGATGTGGCGGAGCAGGAAGTCCTGCACGGCGCGTGCCTTGCCGAGTTCCAGCCGGGTTTCACCGGCCTCGTGCAGGGCCTGGACATCGTTGAGTTCATCCATCATGCGGATGTGATCGGCGACATGGTCGTCGTAGCCGTCATAGCCGGCCAGCCGCATGAGCAGCTCTTCCGACATGAAATGGGCCGAGCTGTAGGCGACCAGCTGGGCCAGGATCTCGTCGGCCCGGCCGGCATCGCCGCCCTTCTCCAGGGCCGCGCAGAGCGCCCCGAGGAGGCCGGTCTGGACCTGGTGCTCGCGCTCCATGACCGCGACGGCCGACTGATCCTGCTGTTCGGGATGAGACATGACTTCTCCTATGCTATGCCTCGCCAGGCGGCGCGAGGTGTGCCGAGGGCCATGGCCGCCGGGATCAGGCACCCGCTGCCGAGCGCACCGCCTCGGCGATGCGCTCGGCACAGCGGTTCACCTGGGCCTCGTCGCGCCCCTCCACCATGACCCGGATGAGCGGCTCGGTGCCGGAGGCGCGCAGCACCACCCGGCCGCCGCCGGCCAGCTCCGCCTCCACCGCCTCGACCGCGCCAAGGATCTCGGCCTGGCCGTCCAGCTTGAAGCCCCTGGCCACCCGCACGTTGATGAGCACCTGCGGGAATACCGGGCAGTCTTGGATCACCTCGGCCAGGCTGCGGCCAGTACCGCGCAGCGCGGCCAGCACCTGGAGGGCGGAGACGATGCCGTCGCCGGTGGTGTGCTTGTCCAGGCACAGCACGTGGCCGGAGGTCTCCCCGCCGAGCTGCCAGCCGTGTTCCTGCAGCATCTCCAGGACGTAGCGGTCGCCCACCCTGGCGCGGCGGAAGTCGCAGCCCAGGGCGCGCAGGGCGGTCTCGGTGCCGAGGTTGGTCATCAGGGTACCCACCACGCCGCCCTTGAGCTGGCCGGTCTCCTGGCGGTGGCGGGCGATGGCGTAGATCAGGCGGTCGCCGTCGGCGATCCCGCCGCCGGCATCGACCATCATCAGGCGATCGCCGTCGCCGTCCAAGGCAATGCCGAGGTCGGCGCGGTGTTTCCTGACCGCCTTCGCCAGGGTCTCCGGATGGGTGGCGCCACAGGCGTGGTTGATGTTGAAGCCGTCCGGCTCGTTGCCGATGGCGATGACGTCGGCGCCCAGTTCGTGGAACACCGGCGGTGCGACGTGGTAGCCGGCGCCGTTGGCGCAGTCAACCACGATACGCAGACCGCGCAGGTCCATGGCGTTGGGGAAGGTGCTCTTGCAGAACTCGATGTAGCGCCCAGCGGCGTCATCCAGGCGCTTGACCTTGCCCAGCCCGTTCGACGCCACGGTCTGCATGGGCTGGTCGAGGGCGGCCTCGATGGCCAGTTCGGTGTCGTCGGGCAGTTTGTTGCCACCGGCCGAGAAAAACTTGATGCCGTTGTCGTCGTAGGGATTGTGCGAGGCGGAGATGACCACCCCCGCCTGCAGGCGCAGGGCGCGGGTCAGGTAAGCAATGCCGGGCGTGGGGAGCGGCCCGGTCAGGCGCACGTCGACCCCGGCAGCGGTGAAGCCGGCCTCCAGGGCCGATTCCAGCATGTAGCCCGACACCCGGGTGTCCTTGCCGATCAGCACGCAGGGGCGCTCGCCGTGCAGGGCCTCGTGTTCGCTGGCGACCAGCACCTTGCCGGCGGCATAGCCCAGGCGCATGACGAAGTCCGGGGTGATGGGGGCCTCGCCCACCCTGCCACGCACGCCGTCGGTGCCGAAGTATTTCCTGCTCATGTATTCCCTCGTCCTTAGATTACCCCTTCTCACCCATCCATTCCCGACATTGGGAAGAAGGGGTTTCGGCTCTCCCTTGCGGAATGGGAGCACATGAAGGGTATTTGTTAAATGGTGGCCTGCCAGACCTTCAACGCATCCACCGTTTCCCTGACGTCGTGCACCCGCACGATGCGGGCACCATTCTGCACCGCCCTGAGCGCCGCCGCCACACTGCCGGCGACGCGCTCGGCCGCCACCTCGCGCCCGGTGAGTGCGCCGATCATGCGCTTCCTGGACAGCCCCGCCAGCACCGGCGCCAGCCGCGCCAGCCTGGGCAGGGCGCGCACGAGGGCCAGGTTGTGTTCCAGTGTCTTGCCGAAGCCGAAGCCGGGATCGATCCACAGCCGCGCGCGGGCGATGCCGTTGGCCTCGGCGTCGGCCAGGCGGGCGGCCAGGAAGGCCTCCACCTCGGCCACGACATCGTCGTAATGGGGGGCATCCTGCATGGTGCGCGGCTCGCCCTGCATGTGCATGACACAGAGTGCGCAGCCGCTGTCCCTGACCGCCGCCCAGGCCTCCGCGGCGCGGAAGCCGTAGACGTCGTTGATCATGGCCGCCCCCGCCGCCACGGCGGCGCGCATCACGGCCGGCTTCATGGTGTCGACCGACACCGGCACACCGAGGCCGCGCACCGCGTCGAGCACCGGCATGACGCGGTCGAGTTCCTCCTGGACGGACACCGGCCGGGCGCCCGGCCGGGTCGACTCGCCGCCCAGGTCGAGTAGGTCGGCGCCCTCCTCCACCAGCCGCTCGGCATGGGCAATGGCGGCGGCAGGGTCGAGGAAGCGGCCGCCATCCGAGAAGGAGTCCGGCGTGACGTTGACGATGCCCATCACCAGCGGGCGGTCAGGCGAGTGACAAAGTGACATGGTGAAAAGTGACAGGAGGCGCGACGAGGCGGGTTTCGTCACCCGTCACTCGTCACGCCTTTCATGTCACTGAATTCAGGCTTCTTCCGCCGGCGTCGTGGTGGGGGCCGGGGCGCTCGGGCTGTCATTGCTGGGGCGGGCCGGCGGCTGGCTGGATGGCTTGGGCGGGCGCGGCTCGCGGCCGGCCATGATGTCGTCGATCTGCTCGGCGTCGATGGTCTCCCATTCCAGGAGTGCCTTGGTCATGATCTCGATCTTGTCGCGGTTGTCCTCGATGATCTTGCGCGCGCGCCCGTACTGCTCGTCGATGATACGGCGCACCTCGGCGTCGACCTTCTGCAGAGTGGCCTCGGAGACGTTCTTGTGCGTGGTGATGGAGCGGCCGAGGAAGATCTCGCCCTCCTCCTCGCCATACACCATGGTGCCCAGGCTGTCCGACATGCCCCACTGGGTGACCATGCGGCGGGCCAGGTCGGTGGCACGCTGGAAGTCGTTGGAGGCACCGGTGGTCATCTGGTGCATGAACACCTCCTCGGCGATGCGGCCGCCGAACAGCACCGCGATGGTCGACAGCAGTCGTTCCTTGTCCTGGCTGTAGCGGTCCTCGGTGGGCAACTGCATGGTGACGCCCAACGCCCGGCCGCGCGGGATGATGGTGACCTTGTGCACCGGGTCGGTCTTGGGCAGGCAGCGCGCCACCACGGCGTGGCCGGACTCATGGTAGGCGGTATTCTTGCGCTCCTCCTCGGGCATGACGATGGAGCGGCGCTCGGCGCCCATGATGATCTTGTCCTTGGCGCGTTCGAAGTCGTCCATGTCGACCACCCGCTTGTTGGCACGGGCGGCAAACAGGGCGGCCTCGTTGACCAGGTTGGCGAGGTCGGCACCGGAGAAACCCGGCGTGCCGCGGGCGATGATGTCGGCCTTGACGTCCTGGCTCACAGGCACCTTGCGCATGTGCACCAGCAGAATCTGCTCACGGCCGCGGATGTCGGGCAGCGGCACCACCACCTGGCGGTCGAAGCGTCCCGGCCGCATCAGAGCCGGATCGAGCACGTCGGGACGGTTGGTGGCGGCAATGACGATGACGCCGACGTTGCCCTCGAAGCCGTCCATCTCGACCAGCAGCTGGTTCAAGGTCTGCTCACGCTCGTCGTTGCCGCCGCCCAGGCCGGCACCGCGCTGGCGGCCGACCGCGTCGATCTCGTCGATGAAGATGATGCAGGGGGCCGACTTCTTGGCCTGCTCGAACATGTCGCGCACGCGGGCGGCGCCGACGCCGACGAACATCTCGACGAAGTCGGAGCCGGAGATGGAGAAGAACGGCACCTTGGCCTCGCCGGCGATGGCCTTGGCGAGCAGGGTCTTGCCGGTGCCGGGGTTGCCCACCATCAGCACGCCGCGCGGGATGCGGCCGCCCAGCTTCTGGAACTTGGACGGGTCGCGCAGAAACTCCACCAGTTCGCCCACCTCCTCCTTGGCCTCGTCGCAGCCGGCCACGTCGGCGAAGGTGATCTGGTTGTTGTTCTCGTCCAGCATGCGGGCGCGGCTCTTCCCGAAGGAGAAGGCGCCGCCCTTGCCGCCGCCCTGCATCTGGCGCATGAAGAAGATCCACACCCCGATCAGCAGCAGCATGGGGAACCAGGAGACGAAGATGCTCATCAGCATGGACGGCTCTTCCGGCGGCTTGGCCTCGACCACCACGCCGGCCTTCAGTAGGTCGGACACCAGCCAGGGGTCGGACGGCGCGTAGGTGGTGAAGCGGGCGCCGTCGCCACGCGTGCCGCGCAGCACGTTGCCCTCGATGGTCACCTTGGCGACCTGGCCGGACTTGACCTCCTCGATGAACTGGGAGTAGTCGACCTGGCTCTGCGCCATCGGGCGGACGCCGAACTGGTTGAAGACGGTCATCAGCACCATGGCGATGACCAGCCAGACAGCGACGTTCTTGAATAGATTGTTCAACTCGATTCCTTCGTACGACTACTCAACGTTAGCTCAGACCCTATCCGAAACGGCTGGTTCAGGCAATCTATCGGGCGCTTAGCCCTGGCCTATCAGGCCTCGGGCCAGCAGGTAGACCTCACGGCTGCGGTCGCGCGAGGCCTTGGGCTTCCTGACCGCCACCGTGCGGAAGGCGGCCCTGAGCTGCTTCACATATTCCTCGAAGCCGGAGCCCTGGAACACCTTGATCAGCATGGCGCCGTCCGCCTTCAGGTGCTGGCGGGCGAAGTCCAGGGCCAGTTCGGCCAGGTAGTAGCTCCGCGCCTGGTCGGCCGAGTCCACGCCGCTTATATTGGGGGCCATGTCGGAAAGCACAAGGTCGACGCCGTTCTCGATGCCGGCCGCCTCCAACTCGGCCAGCACCGCGTCCTCGGTGAAGTCGCCCTGGATGAAGGTGACGCCGCCGATGCCGACCATCTCCAGGAGATCGACGCCGACGATGCGGCCCTGGCCCTTCAGGCGGCTCGCCGCCACCTGGCACCAGCCCCCCGGCGCGCAACCGAGGTCGACCACGGTCTGGCCGGGCCTGAGCAACTTGTCCCGGTCGTCGATCTCCGTCAGCTTGAAGGCGGCGCGCGAGCGCCAGCCCTGCTCGACCGACTGGCGGACGTAGAAGTCGTTGACGTGCTGGTGGTGCCAGGCGTGGCTCTTGGCTTGTCGCTTCATGGTGTAATATCGCGCGCTTTGGAGAATCGTATGCTCGAACTGACGCCGCAACAGCGCAAGTTCCTCAAGGCCCAGGCGCACGGCCTGAAACCGGTGGTGATGATCGGCAGCAATGGCCTCACCGAGGCGGTCATCAAGGAGACCGAGCGCGCCCTGGCCGCCCACGAACTCATCAAGATACGCTGCCTGGGCGACGACCGCGCCGCCCGCGCGGCCTGGCTGGAGGAGATCTGCCAGCAACTCGACTGCGCCCCGGTGCAGCACATCGGCAAGCTGCTCCTGGTCTACAAGCCGGCCGAGGAACCACGCCTCGTCCTGCCCTGAGTGCTACCTGGCGTTCTGCTTGGCCACCAGGGCGAGGCCGAGCAGCGACTCGATCAGGTAGACCACGCTCGACACCCCGTGCCAGGCTGCGAAGCGGTCCCTGAACAGGCTCTGCATGACGTCCTGCGGCAGGGCCTGGTCCTTCAGCTGCTGCATGATCGGCTGGATGCCGAAGTGCTGCGCCAGGGTGAGCAACAACATGGCCAGGGCGATCCAGAAGAAGGCCTGCCGGAAGGCCGCGCCGCCGAAGCGGGCCAGGCGGTGCAGCAGCAGCCAGCCTCCGCACACCATGCCGGTGACGAATATCCAGGTGAACATGCGCCCGGCCAGGTAACCCGCCAGCATGCGGTCGTCCAGGTGGTAGAACAGGGTCGGCGCGGCCAGGTAGCCGATCGCCCACATCCCGCCGACCCAGACGGCAACGGACCAGGCGGCGAGAAGGTCGGAAAAGGATTTCATAAGGCGTGACCATAAAGGCGTGACCATAAAGGCGTGACGCGAAGGCGTGACGCAAAAGCGCATTTTCTGTCACGCCTTTGCGTCACGCCTCTCATGTCACGCCCTTGCGTCACGCAGTTCAAATGTAGTGGACGTCCAACACTTCGTAGTGGCGCAGGCCGCCCGGCGCGTGCACGTCGGCGATGTCGCCGGCGTACTTGCCGATCAGAGCGCGGGCGATGGGCGACGACACCGAGATCTTGCCTTGCTTGATGTCGGCCTCGTCGTCGCCGACGATCTGGTAGCGCACCTCGGCGCCGGTCTCGGCATCCACCAGCTCGACGGTGGCGCCAAACACCACCCGGCCCTCGGCGTCGAGGTGGCGCGGGTCGATGATCTGGGCATTGGCCAGCTTGCCTTCGAGCTCCTTGATACGGCCCTCGATGAAGCCCTGTTTTTCCTTGGCGGCATCGTATTCGGCGTTTTCCGACAGGTCGCCGTGCGAGCGCGCCTCGGCGATGGCGGCGATGACGCTGGGGCGCTCGACCGACTTCAGGCGCTGCAACTCGCTCTTCAGCAACTCGGCGCCGGTGACGGTAAGGGGTACTTTGTGCATGGGTATCTCCGCCTGCTCAGCCCAGACGCTGATGCAGGCTCTGCAAATCGTAAACGGTAATCTCGCCGCGGTCCTTCATGCCCAGGCAGGCCGCCTCGGCACCGGCCAGGGTGGTGTAGTAGGGCACGTTCTGGGCCAGGGCGGCGGTGCGGATCGACGACGAGTCCGTGATCGCGCGCTTGTCCTCCACCACGTTGATGATCAGCTGGACCTCCTGGTTCTTGATCATGTCGACGATGTGGGGACGGCCCTCGGCCACCTTGTTGACCCGGGTGACCGGCAGCCCGGCCGCCTCGATGGCGGCCGCCGTGCCCTTGGTGGCCAGCACCCTGAAACCGAGGTCGTTGAGGTGGCGGGCGATCTGCACCACGTCCGGGTGCTGGTTGTCGCGCACCGAGATGAAGGCGTTGCCCTTCTTCGGCAGGCTGACGCTGGCGGCGTACTGGGCCTTCAGGAAGGCCTCGCCGAAGCGGTCGGACACCCCCATGACCTCGCCGGTGGACTTCATCTCGGGGCCCAGGATGGGGTCGACGCCAGGGAACTTGCGGAACGGGAACACCGCTTCCTTGACCGAGTAGTAGGGCGGGATCACCTCGCGCACGGCACCCTGCTCCTTCAAGGTCTGGCCGGCCATGCAGCGAGCGGCGATCTTGGCCAGCGGCCGGCCGGTGGCCTTGGACACGAAGGGCACGGTGCGCGAGGCGCGCGGATTCACCTCCAGGACGTAGACGTCGTTGCCCTTGATGGCGAACTGCACGTTCATCAGGCCGACCACGTTGAGCGCCCGGGCCATGGCCACGGTCTGCCGGCGCAACTCGTCCTGCAGGCGGGCCGACAGGCTGTAGGGCGGCAGCGAACAGGCGGAGTCGCCAGAGTGCACGCCGGCCTGCTCGATGTGTTCCATGATGCCGCCGATGAGGACATCGGTGCCATCCGAAAGGGCGTCGACATCGACCTCGATGGCGTCGTTTAGGAAGCGGTCGAGCAGCACCGGGGAGTCGTTGGAGACCTTGACCGCCTCGCGCATGTAGCGCTGCAGGTCGGCCTCCTCGTGGACGATCTCCATGGCGCGGCCGCCCAGCACGTAGGACGGGCGCACCACCAGGGGATAGCCGATCTCGG
>JAQVJE010000200.1 GCA_028695325.1 Gallionellaceae bacterium | reverse complement strand
AGGACTACATCCGGGTCGCCGCCGACCTGATCGAGCGCACCCCGGCGGAGGTGATCTATCACCGCGTCACCGGCACCGCGCCGGTCGACGTCCTCCTGGCGCCGATGTGGTGCCAGCACAAGTGGCCAGTCTTAAACGGCATCGAAAACCTGTTGAAGGAACGCGGCAGCCGCCAGGGCAGCCAGGTCGGCCGCGCCGCCACGGAATTCAAGCATGTCGCCTGACAAACCCCTACTGGAGCTGATCTGCCCGGCCGGCAGCCTGCCCGCCCTCAAGGCCGCCGTCGATAACGGCGCCGACGGCGTCTACCTGGGCCTCAAGGACAACACCAACGCGCGCAACTTCGCCGGCCTCAACTTCGACGACCGGTCGCTCGCCGAGGGCATCCGCTACGCCCAGGGCAAGGGCCGCAAGGTCCTCATGGCCCTCAACACCTATCCGCAACCGGCCACGCTCTCCCGCTGGCACGCGGCGGTGGACAAGGCGGCGACCCTGGGCGTGAACGCCGTCATTCTGGCCGACCCCGGCCTCATGGCCTACGCCAGGAAGACCCACCCTGACCTGCGCCTGCACATCTCCGTGCAGGGCTCGGCCACCAACTATGAGGCGATCGAGTTCTACCGCGAGCGCTACGGCATCCAGCGCGCCGTGCTGCCCCGGGTGTTGTCCCTGGCCCAGGTGGAGAACGTGATCCGGAACACCCCGGTCGAGATCGAGTTGTTCGGCTTCGGCGGCCTCTGCGTCATGGTGGAGGGCCGCTGCCTCCTGTCGTCCTACGCCTGCGGCGACTCGCCCAACACCTTCGGCGCCTGCTCGCCCGGCCACGCGGTGCGCTGGCAGCAGACCGCCAAGGGCATGGAGACGCGCCTCAACGGCATCCTCATCGACCGCTACGCCGACGACGAGAAGGCCGGCTACCCGACCCTGTGCAAGGGCCGCTTCGAGGTCCAGGGCGAGACCTACTACGCCCTGGAGGAGCCCACCAGCCTGAACAGCCTGGAGATGCTGCCCGAGATGCACCGCCTGGGCGTGGCGGCGATCAAGATCGAGGGCCGCCAGCGCAGCCCGGCCTATGTCACCCAGGTGACCCAGGTCTGGCGCGCCGCCATCGACGCGGTCAAGCGCGCCCCCGAGGCCTTCGCCACCCAGGCCGCCTGGACCGCCCAGCTCATCAAGGTCTCCGAGGGCAGCATGCATACCCTCGGGGCCTACTACCGGCCATGGAAGTAACCCGTGACGAGTGACATGAAAGGCGTGACGCAACGGCGTGACAAGGTCGCGCCCCGTCACGCTGTTGCGTCACGCCGCATTTGTCACGCCTTTGTGTCACGCCTTTCCTAAAAGATGAATCTCTCCCTCGGTCCCCTCCTTTATTACTGGTCCCGCGAGGACACCCTGGCCTTCTACGAGGCCGCCACCGACTGGCCGGTGGACATCGTCTACCTGGGCGAGACGGTGTGCTCGCGCCGCCACCTGCTGCGCCTGCCTGACTGGCTGGAACTGGCCGACCGCCTGGCCGACCAGGGCAAGGAAGTGGTCCTGTCCACCCTGCCGCTGATCGAGTCCGAGTCCGACCTCAAGGCCATGCGCAAGCTCATTGGCAACGGTCGCCACCGGGTCGAGGCCAACGATTTCGGCGCCGTGCGCCTGTGCATCGAGGCCGGCATCCCCTTCGTCGCCGGCCCCACCCTCAACGTCTACAACCCGGACACCCTGGCCATGCTGGCCGAGTCGGGCGCCGTGCGCTGGGTGCCGCCGGTGGAGATGAACCACGCCATGCTCAAGGCCATGCCGGTGCCGGCGGGCATGGCCACCGAGCTGTTCGCCTACGGCCGCCTGCCGCTCGCCTATTCGGCGCGCTGCTTCACCGCCCGCCACTACAACCTGCAAAAGGACGACTGTCAGTTCAAGTGCCTGGATCACCCGGACGGACTGACCCTGTCCACCCGCGAGGACCAGCCCTTCCTGGCCATGAACGGCATCCAGACCCAGTCGGCGCGCATCTACAGCCTGGCGCACCGGGCCAATGAGTTGCGCGCGGCCGGTGTCGGGGTCCTGCGCCTGTCGCCGCAATACCGCAACATGGCCGCCGTGGTGGCGCATTACCGTGCCGCATTGGACGGTGCGGTGGCCGACCCCGCCGCCCTGCGCAAGTTCATGTACGCGGACCCCTGCGACGGCTACTGGCTGGGCAGATCGGGCCAGGACTTCCTGCCCGGCCAGGCGGCCTGACCTGCAGGGCGGGGGCTGGCCAAGGCCGCGCCGCCGTTGAATAATCGGCCCATCTCAACCGCTTGCCATCGCCATGCTGATCCGAGCCGACCAATCCGTCCTCCTGTTGATCGACCTGCAGGAGCGACTGGCCCCGGCCATCCATGACTACGCCGAGGTGCAGCGCCACAACGACTGGCTGCTCGGCCTCGCCCAGCAACTGGGTGTGCCGGTCGCCGCGACGGTGCAGTATCCCCAGGGCCTCGGCGACATGGTTGCCGGGCTGGCATGCCGCATCCCGCCCGAGCACATCGTCGACAAGATCCATTTCTCCGCAGTGGCGGCGGGTTGCCTGGATGGCCTGGCCGGGATGACCCGGCCGCAGGTCGTGCTGACTGGCATCGAGGCCCACGTCTGCGTGTTGCAGACCGCCCTTGGCCTGCTCACCGCCGGCAAGGAGGTCTATGTGGTGGCAGAGGCGGTCGGTTCGCGCAGTCCGGTGGACAAGGAACTCGCCCTGGCCCGTTTGCGCCAGGAGGGCTGCCGCGTCGTGTCCAGGGAAATGGTGGCGTTCGAGTGGCTGCACAAGGCAGGCACCGACCTGTTCCGCCGGGTCAGCCGCGAGTACCTGCGCTGAGCAGGTGAGGGACCGCCTCAAACGGACACTTAAACTACTATACTCAGCACGGCGTGCCAGGATGCGCGCCCTGTTTAACGCGGCGCGCCAGGATGCGCGTCCTGCATTCTCGGGAGGGACCCATGTCCAAGGAAGTCGCAGCAACGACCAAGCGGACGCGCAAGCCCGCTGCCACCGAGCCGGAGCCGGTCAAGAAGGCCGCGCCGGCCAAGCGGACTGCCACCGCCGGCAAGTCCGCAACCGAGCCGACCAAGAAGGCGCCGGCCAAGCAGGCCGCCGCCAAGCCTGCAACGGGCGAATCCAAGAAGGTGCCAGCCAAGCCGGCCACCGCCGGGGCAAAGGCCGGCAAGCCCCGCGTCGGCAGCAGCAAGGCCAGAAAGCCGCCCTCGCCTTCGCCGGAAGAGCGCCAGCGCTGGATCGCCACGGCGGCTTACCACCGGGCCGAGAAGCGCGGCTTCGTGCCGGGCTGCGAGATGCAGGACTGGCTCGACGCCGAGGCCGAGATCAATGCCCTGATCGGCGAGGCCTGATCCCGCGTTCTGCTGCCGCCGGCCTGTCCAGGTTGCAACGCGGGCGTCGGCATGATTCCCATCCACGCACTGCTGGCACGCATACGCTGGGACGCCGAATTCGGCCGCGCGTGTTTCGTCGTCGGCTACTGGGACCGGGTCGCCGGCGAGGTGCGGCGCCTCGATCTCTCCAGGCTCGCCTGGGATGCCGATAACCCGGGCTTCTTCGATCTGGTGGATGAGGAGGGCGCGGCGCACAGCGTCCCGTTTCACCGCGTGCGCGAGGTCTGGCGCGACGGCCGCCTGATCTGGCAGCGCCACCCGCCCGGCGCGGGCCGAGAAGGTGCGTTGCCTGGCCAGGGCGGGCGGCCATAATGA
>JAQVJE010000042.1:12398-16485 GCA_028695325.1 Gallionellaceae bacterium | reverse complement strand
CTTCTGGTATTCGCGCGCCCTGGCCGAGGCCGGGTCGGCGATGCTGTGCGACAGGCTGGCCCAGTGCAGCAGGCGGGGCCGCTCCGGGTCGCTGTGCGGCATGCCGGCGAGCAGGTAGTCGGCCAGGCCCTGGGCGCTGTCGTCCTTGTTCGCGGTGAGGAGGTCGTAGAGGGCCCGAATGAAGGGCGGGCAGGGCTCCAGCAGGGTGACGTGCGACTTGATCCAGAGGTCGCGCTCGATGTCGCGCAGGCGGTCCTGGTTGTGCGCCGCGATGTTCTTGCGACTCTGGGGGTTCTCCCAGTTCTGCACCGTGGTGACCGATACGCTGGCCATCACCGCCAGGGCCTCCTGCGACAGGCCGTAACGGCGCCGCAGGCCGTTTACCCAGTCCGCCTCGAACTCGCGCTGGCTGCTGTAGCGCCGCAGCGGATTGCGTTCGCGGTTGTAGGCGCTCCATTTCTGTTCCAGGTAGGACATGGCGGCTTCCTTTCCATTACGGCTAGCTGTGTGTTCACCATAACCCCGTCGGCCGTCCCGGTAAACCAACCTGGTTGGTCTGGTACGGCCGGCCGGTTCATTCGGGGTGCATGGCGACCGGTATGCGGCGGGCGCCGAACGGCCGCTCGTAGTGTTCGAAGCGGCCGGCGATGGCGCTGCCGCAGTGCGGGCAGTGGCCGTCGTCGGTCAGGTGGTAGGCCGGTATCTCGTACCAGTCGCGCACGATCAGGGCAGCGCCGCAGGACGGGCACCAGGTGGTGTCGCCCTCGCGGTCGTGCACGTTGCCGGTGTAGACGTAGCGCAGGCCGGCCGCCAGGGCCAGCTTGCGGGCGCGGCCCAGGGTGGCGGGCGGCGTCGGCGGTAGATCGAGCATCTTGTAGTCCGGATGGAAGGCCGAGAAGTGCAGCGGCACGTCCGGCCCAAGTTCCTTCATGATCCAGCGGGCGAGCGCCTCGATCTCGGCGTCGGAATCGTTCAGGGTAGGGATCACGAGGGTGGTGATCTCGAGCCAGACATCGGTCTCCTTCTTCAGGTAGACCAGGGTGTCCAGGATGGGCTGCAGCTGGCCGCCACAGTACTTGACGTAGAACGCGTCGGTGAAGCCCTTGAGGTCGACGTTGGCGGCGTCCATGACGGCATAGAACTCGCGTCGTGCCGCCGGGTTGATGTAGCCGGCGGTGACCGAGACGTTCTTGAGGCCCGCCGCATGGCATTCGATGGCGGTGTCGATGGCGTACTCGGCGAAGATGACCGGGTCGTTGTAGGTGTAGGCCACGCTCTTGCAGCCCAGGCGGGCGGCGCTGCGGGCGATCTCGGCGGGCTGGGCGCTGTCCATCAGGCGGTCCATGTCCCTCGACTTCGAGATGTCCCAGTTCTGGCAGAACTTGCAGGCCAGGTTGCAGCCGGCGGTGCCAAAGGAGAACACCGAGCTGCCGGGATAAAAGTGGTTGAGCGGCTTCTTCTCGATAGGGTCGATGCAGAAGCCCGAGCTGCGGCCGTAGGTGGTCAGCACCATCGCCCCGTTCTCCATCTTGCGCACGAAGCAGGCGCCGCGCTGGCCATCGTGCAGGCGGCAGTCGCGCGGGCAGAGGTCGCACTGGATGCGGCCGTCGTCGAGCCTGTGCCACCAGCGGCCTGGGTGTGAGGTCTCGGGGATCATGGCGACTCCTTGAATTTTTCCACCGTGTAGCGGGCAAGGTGCAGGTCGTCGGCCCAGAAGTCGGCCGGCAGGCCGGCCTTCTGCTTGAGATGGCGCATGAACTGGGCTGGGTCGGGCAGCTGGTCCCATACCTGGGGCAGGAAGGTGCCACGCTGGCGGTGCCATTCCAGTATCACTCCGTCGACGCCGGGACGCAGCTGGGCGATGGCGTCGGCCTCGTCGGCAAAGCTCATCGGTTCGGGCCGCGACAGTATGGACACCTCGACCCGGGTATGGGGCAGTTCCTCCACCTGGAGGGGCGGGAAGCGGGGGTCGCCGAAGGCGGCGGCGCGGGCGTTGGCCTCGAGGTCGTCGAGCAGCGGCCGGCGGGCCTCGAGCGAGCCGATGCAACCGCGCAGCTGGCCGTGCTGGGTGAGGGTGACGAACACCGCGCCGGGTTGCCCGAGCCAGTCCGGCACGGCCGGTCGCTCCGCGGCCTGGTCGAACTCGCGGGCGATTGCGGCGCGCGCCAGCCGGGTCAGCAGCGGCCCGCGCGCGTCCATCTCAACCTTCCTTGGTGAAGGCGAAGGCGCCGTAGCCGACCACGCGATCCCTGTCGCCGGCGGTATCGCCGGAGTTGCGCAGGTCGATGAGGTGCGGCATCAGGCCCCGGTGGTGGGCAGCCAAGGCGAGGCCGTTGATTGGGTGAGCGCCGCAGGCCATCTCGCCGGCGAGGTCGCTGCGCCGGTGCAGGATGGCGTCGGCGGTGGCGGCATCGACCCGGCGCGCCTCGTCGTAGGGCAGGTAGTGGGACAGGTCGGAGCTCACCACGATCAGGGTTTCGTCGCCCCCCCACAGGGTTTCCAGCACCTCGGCCACGTCGCGGGCGCTGGCGCCGCCCACCGCCAGCGGCACCAGCCTGAATTCGCCCAGCATGGTCTGCAGGAAAGGCAACTGCACCTCCAGGGAGTGCTCCATGGCATGGGCGTGATCGTTGATCTCGACCTGCGGCAGGCGGGCCACGGCGGCCATGGCGGCCTGGTCCAGCGCGATGCGGCCGAGCGGGGTGTCGAAGGCGGTCACGCCGGGCAGGGCCAGGCCGGCCACCCACACCCGGTGCACCGGGCCGAGCAGCACCACCCGCTCAATGCGACCGGCGAGGGAGGCGAGGAGGGCATAGGCGCTGGCGGCGACGGGGCCGGAATAGATGTAGCCGGCATGGGGCACGATGATGGCCTTGGGCGGCGGACCGACCGCCGGCCCGTTGCGAGCGGCATCCAGCATGGCGGCGACCTCGCGCCGCAGGGCTGCGGCGTCGCCCGGATAGAACATGCCCGCCACCGCGGGCGCTCGAACCTCCAGCATGGTCACCTCCTGTCGGGCCCTTACAACTAGAATCTAGGGCATCGAAGCCAGATGACAATCCGCGATGTCGCGCTTTTTCGCCCTCCTGCCGGCCGCCGGCATCGGCGCCCGCATGGGCGCCGGCGGCCCCAAGCAATACCTGCCACTGGCGGGCCGCACCATGCTGTGGCATGCCGTCCACGCCTTCGAGGCCATCGAGGCAGTGGTCCGCACCTATGTCGTGCTGGCGCCGGATGACGGCCGCTGGGGCGGGCACGACTGGAGTGGCCTGGCCAAGCTGGCGGTACTGCGCTGCGGCGGCACCAGCCGCGCGGAGACCGTGTTGAACGGCCTGCGCGCCATCGCCGCCGAGGTGGATGCGGATGACTGGGTGCTGGTGCACGACGCCGCCCGGCCCTGCGTTTCGGCCGAGCTGCTCGGTCGCCTCATCGACGAGTTGGCCGACGACCCGGTGGGCGGCATCCTGGCCGCGCCGATAGCCGATACCTTGAAGCGGGCCGGCGCCGACGGCCGCATCGCGACGACGGTGCCGCGCGAGGGGCTGTGGGGGGCGCAGACGCCGCAGATGTTCCGGCACGGCCTGCTGCTGCGCGCCCTCGGCCATGCCGGCACGGCGGTGACCGACGAGGCCTCGGCGGTGGAGGCCCTGGGCCTGGCGCCCAGGCTGGTGGAGAGCGACATGAGTAACCTCAAGGTGACCTGGCCGCGCGACCTCGAGCTGGCCGGTTGGCTGCTGTCCCGGCAGGGTTGAACGTGGCCAAGCGCATCTCCGGGCCGCCGCGGCGGCCGCGCAATCCGGTCGCCAAGGCAGTGCGCACGCCGCAGTACCGGATGCGGGTGGTGGCCGACAAGCGCGAACGCGAGCGCCTACGCCAGGCCATCCTGGAGCAGACGAGGCCGCAAAAGGGGGATGAGGAAAAGGATTGAAGGTAAAATCCCCGTCCCGATAACGCCGGGCACGGCCCTACGAGACCGCGGCCCCGAACTCATGCAAATCGCGGTAAGTGAACTCATCGTCCGGTTCATGGAGCGCCTGGGCATCGAATGCATCTTCGGCATCCCGGGTGCCCACATCCTGCCGGTCTA
>JAQVJE010000042.1:0-12298 GCA_028695325.1 Gallionellaceae bacterium | reverse complement strand
AGCCTGGGGGTTACCTCGAGCGGCCACGCCTACCGCTACATCGTCGACGAGGCCGACCTGGTGCTGTTCCTTGGCGCCGGCTTCAACGAGCGCACGAGCTATGTCTGGGATTCCGGCCTACTGGCCGGCAAGCGCTTGGTGCAGGTCGACCACGACTACGAGCAGCTCAACAAGGTGTTCAAGGCCGATCTCGCCATCCAGGGTGACATCCGCGAGGTGCTCGCCAGCGTACTGGCCCACCTGGACGGCGGCGATGCCGAGGGGCACGCCCGCCTGGAGGCCCAGATCGACCGCTCGCGCGCCGCGGTGACCAGCGACTACGTGCTGTTCCAGTCCGGCTTCGCCGTGGTGGAGCGCTTCTTCGCCGAGTTGGAGCGGCGTGCCCCCGGCGACATCGCGGTGTTCGATGACAACATCATCTTCGCGCAGAACTTCTACACCGTGACCGGCGGCAGCCGCTACTACCCCAATTCCGGCATATCCTCCCTCGGTCACGCCATCCCGGCCGCCATCGGGGCGCGCTGCGCCGTCGACCTGCCCACCTTCGCCATCCTCGGCGACGGTGGCTTCCAGATGTGCGCCATGGAGATCATGACCGCGCTGAACCACGGCCTGCCGCTCAACGTGGTGCTGTTCAACAACGGCACCATGGGCCTGATCCGCAAGAACCAGCACCAGCACTACCGGCAGCGCTACATCGGCTGCGACTTCGCCAACCCGGATTTCGGCCTCATGGCGCAGTCCTTCGGCATCGCCTACAAGCGCATCGGGACGGCTGACGACATCGACGACCTGTTCGACCGCTACGACCTCGCCGGGGCGGTCAACCTGATCGAGATCGTGCTGGACAAGGACCTCTTCCCCAACTACTCGTCGCGGCGCTGATGGCGGCGGCCAGGCACGACTTCGTCATCGTCATCCCGGTCGCCGACCGGCCGCGCCACCTGGCCGACTGCCTGGCCAGCCTGGCCGGGCTGCTGCAGCACCATCCCTACGGCGGCGAGGTCAGCGTGCTGGTGGCCGACGACAGCCGCGAGTCTGCCAGCCGGGCCGCCCACCAGGCCATCGCGGCGGAGCACGGCGGGCGCGGCATCAAGTTGCACTACCTGGGCCAGGATGCGCAGCGCGCACTGGTCGCCGGGCTGCCGGCCGGGCTGCGCACCCGCCTGGCTGGGGTGGTCGGCGACGGCGCCGGCAAGGGCCACCAGGGCGCCTCCATCACCCGCAACCTCGCCTGCCTGTGGCTCGCCCGCCTGCCCGCGGGCGGGCGACCGCGCCTCTACTGGTTCGTCGACAGCGACCAGGAATTCCGCGTCAACGTCGAGACCGCCATGGGGGAGGAGCTCGCCTACGCGGTCGACTACCTGGGTGGCCTCGACCGCATCTTCAGCGAGACCGAGACGGTCATGGTCACCGGCAAGGTGGTCGGCGACCCGCCGGTGTCGCCGGCGGTGATGGCCGGCAACTTCCTCGCCGACGTCGAGGCCTGCCTGGCCGAGCTGGCCGGGCTGGACCCAGCCGCCGCCTGCGCCTTCCACGGCGCCGCCCTGTCGGCCGACGAGGCCGCCTACCACGACATGGCCGACCTGTTCGGTTTTCGCCCGGCGCAGGCAGCCTGGCGCTACCGCTGCCCATTGCCGGGGCTGCACGACAACGCCGCCACCCTGGCCGGTTTCGCTGCCCGCCTGGGATGCTTCTTCGACGGCGAGCACCCGACCCGGCGCAGTTACTACCAGGCCGGAGAGGTCATGGCCTCGCTGCGTCCGGCACGCACCGTCTACACCGGCAACTACTGCTTCAGCCAGGCCGGCCTGACCTGGTTCGTGCCGTTCGCCGGCCTCCGCCTGCGCATGGCCGGCCCCACCCTGGGCCGCATCGTGCGCGCCGAGCTGGGCGACGCCTTTGTGTCGGCCAACCTGCCCATGCTGCACCGGCGCACCGTCGACGGTCTCGGCGCCGCAGAATGCCGGCCCGGCGTCGAGCGGACGCAGGGGCAGGTCGACCTGGCGGGCGAGTTCGAGCGCCAGTATTTCGGTGACGTCATGCTGTTCACCATCGAGCGCCTGACCGCCGCCGGCTTTCCCGGCCGGGCGCCGGAGGCGGCGGTCGCCACAGCGGTGGCGGCGACCGATGCCGACATGCTGGCACGCTACCGGGCCAGGCAGGCGGCGACCGCGGTCGCCATTGACCGCCTGGAGGCCCTGTTCGAGGCCCCCGGCCAGTGGTGGCACGATGCTGCCGGGCTCGCCGGGGCGCACGTCGAGGTGCGCCGCTTCATCGCCAACCTGCGCGCCAACTTCGCCGCCGACGCGCCGGCCTGGCGGCGCGTCGCCGCCGACGACCAGCGCGCCGCGCGGCGTGCGGCGATCGCCGCCGCCATCGCCGCCTACCCGGCCGACCGCACGGCCTGGCATGCGGCCCTGGCAGGAGGTGCAGCGTGAACGTCTTCGTCCTCAATAGCGGCCGCTGCGGCTCCACCTCCTTCATCGAGGCCTGCCGCCACATCAGCAACTACAGCGCGGCGCACGAGAGCCGCCTTCACCTCATCGGCTCCGCCCGCCTGGCCTATCCGGACCGCCACATCGAGGCCGACAACCGTCTCGCCTGGCAGCTCGGCCGCCTCGACCGCGCCTATGGCGAAGGTGCCTTCTACGTCCACCTGACGCGGACGCGCGCCGCCACCGCGGCGAGCTTCGCCCGCCGGGCCGGCTTCGGCATCATGCGGGCCTGGCGCGAGGGCGTCCTGCTGGGCGGCGAGCCGGGCCAGGGCGACCTCGACCTCGCGCTCGACTATCTGGACTGCGTCGAGGCCAACATCGAGCACTTCCTGCGCGACAAGCCCCACCGCATGGAATTCCGCCTGGAGCGGGCGGCGGCGGATTTCGCCGAATTCTGGCGTCGCATCGGCGCCGAAGGCGACCTGGCCGCCGCGCAGGCGGAATTCGCGCACCGTCACAACGCCAGTCGCTAGTCTGCGCAGGACTCAGGAGCCGCCGAACGCCGTGCGGCCGCCCTGCTGCCGCCCACTCAGCCGCCGTACCGGCAGCACCGCCGCCAGGCCGGTAGGCAGAATGGACGTGCCTGCGGCCGCCACTGGCCGGGTGGTGGCCTGGCCCGGCCAGCTCAGGGTGAACTGGTTGGTCTGCTCGGCATAGGCGAGGCGGCGGCGCTGCTCGAACATGTTGGCCTGGAAGTCGGCCTGCATGGCCGGCGGCACGCTGCGTATGCTGAACACCAGGTTTTCCGCCGGGCTAGCGCCGTGATCGGCGTGCAGTTCGTAGTGCAGGTGCGGACCGGTGGCGAGGCCGGTCTGTCCGACGCGGCCGATCACCTGCCCCTTGGTGACCTGGTCGCCCACCGCCATGTCCGGCGCGAACGCGCTCAGGTGGCCGTAGCGGGTGGTGTAGCGGTCGAAGTGACGCAGCTCGACCAGGTTGCCATAGCTGCCCTTGGGGCCGGCGTGGGTCACCACGCCATCCGCCGTGGCGCGCACCCGCGTACCGACCGGGGCGCCGTAGTCGGTGCCGCGATGGGCGCGCCATTCCTTCAGTATGGGGTGGTAGCGCAGGGCCGCCGGGCGCGAGGTGATGCGGCTGAACTCTAGTGGCGAACGGCGGAAGGCCGACACCAGTTCCGCCCCCGGCAGGGGCCTGAGCCAGGCCTCTCGCCCGGGGTCGGCGAGGCGCGGCGTCCGGTTGACGTCGAGGCCCTGGGGGTCGAAGTAGGCCGGCACCCCGTCCGGACCGGGGAACAGGTAGGCCTCTAGGTGCTTGTCCGGGGTGACGAAGCGGGCGGCCAGGATGCGCCCGGCCTCGGGCATGCCGTTCGGATAGCGCATCTCGAACACCAGGGTGCACAGGTAGCCGCGCAGGAGGTCGCGGTGGAAGTCGACCTCCTCGGCGAACAGGTCGCTGACCTGGACGGCCAGATCCTCGGGCAGACCGACGGCGTCGCTGGCCGCGAAGAAGGGCGACAGGTCGCCGATGCTGCCGTCCGGTGCGGCGCCGGCGACACCGAACGACACGGTGTGGATCACCGCCTCGGCGTGCGCCGCGACGGGGGCAACAATGAGCAGCGACAGCAGGCCGCAGGCCAGCCGGCGCCAGGCCGTCACGGCCGTGTCTCCCGGTGGAGGACAGCGCAGCCGCGCTCGTTGGCGATGAATTCGACGGCCAGGTCGGGAAAGGCCGCCTGCCAGCGGGCGACGATCTCGCGTTCGTCCGGGCGGGCGGCGTCGTCGAGCCAGACCGTGCCGCCGGCGGCCAGGCGGTGGTACAGGCGTGGCAGGGCGGGGTAGCGGGAATGGCGCTGGATAAAGCCCGGCGGGCCGTCAATCACCAGCATGTCGATCGGCCGTTCCGGCAGGCCGGCAAGGTCATACCACTGGAATTCGCAGCCGTCGACCGTCTGGGCGATCAGGGGCGCATCGATCACCTCGGCCCGCTCGGCGAGACCGTGGCGCGCTAGCTCGGCACGGGTCCGGGCGGCGAACTCGGGACCGTTTTCCAGGCTCCACACCCGGCCGCGGCCGTTGCGCGCGCAGCAGCGCGCCAGCAGCACCGTGGTGGTGCCGCTGCTGCACTCGACGATGGTCTCCGGTCGGGCCGCCAGGGCGTGCTCGACGATCAGGCCGAGGAAGTCGGGTGCGGCCGACCACCAGGGGTCGTAGGCCAGGTCGCCGCCCAGGCCCAGGCGACCGAGCAGTGCGACGAGGGCGGGGGGCAGTGCCGCGTCGGCCACCGCACCGCCTATTTCCGCCGTACCTGGGTCACGCCCCGGATGTGGGTGGCGCGGGCCAGGAAGCGCGACAGCTGGGTGACGTCGCGCACGATCACGGTGAATTCCATGCGCGCCAGGCCGTCCTTCGATTCGGTGTTGACCTTGACCACGTTGAGGCGGTCCTGGGTCAGGGCCTCGGCGACGTCCTTGAGCAGGTTGGCGCGGTCGCTGGCCAGGATCTCGACATCGACCTCGAAGGTCTGGCCGGCCGCCGCGCCCCACTCGGCCCGGAGCAGGCGGTCCCGCTTGTTGTCGGCCAGGGTCTGGATCACCGGGCAGTCGGCCCGGTGCACGGTGACGCCACGACCCAGGGTGGTGTAGCCGACGATGGCGTCGGGGGGTACCGGTTTGCAGCAGCCGGCCATGTGGGTGAGCAGGTTGTCCTCGCCCTCGATCAGCACCCCGGAGGGGCCGGGCTTGCTCGGACGGGTGGTGATGACGGGCTTTTCCGGCGGTGGCACGAACTCGTCGTTGAGCGCCCGTTCCAGCTGGCTGGGGCCGAGGTCGCCACGGCCGAGGGCGGCGAACAACTCATCCGGGCGGGCGAACCTGAGGCGCGCCGCCAGCTTGTCCAGGTTGACGTTGTTGAGGTTGAGGCGGTGCAGCTCGCGTTCGACCTGGGCGCGGCCTTCCTGGATGTGGGTGTCGAGGCCCTGCTGGCGGAACCACTGGCGCACCTTGTTGCGGGCACGATGCGTCTGCAGGTAGCCGAGGTGGGGGTTGAGCCAGTCGCGGCTGGGGCCGCCCTGCTTGACGGTGAGTATCTCGACCCGCTGGGCCGTCTTTAGCGGGGTGTCGAGGGGTACCAGGACGCCGTCCACCTTGGCGCCGCGGCAGCGGTGGCCGAGCTCGGTGTGGACGGCGTAGGCGAAGTCGATCGGCGTCGCCCCCTGGGCCAGGGCGACCACCTTGCCCTGCGGCGTGAGGACGAATATCTCGTCCTGGAACAGCTCGTTCTTGAAGTGCTGGGCGAGCTCGCTGCTGTCGGAGAGCTCCTGCTTCCAGGCCAATAGCTGCCTCAGCCAGGCGATCTTGTCGGTCTGCTGGTGGCCGCGGCCGCCCTCCTTGTAGCGCCAGTGGGCGGCGACGCCAAGCTCCGCCTCCTGATGCATCGCGAAGGTACGGATCTGCACCTCCAGGGCCTTGTTGTCGGGGCCGACCACGGCGGTGTGCAGGCTCTGGTAGCCGTTGCCCTTGGGACGCGAAATGTAGTCGTCGAATTGGCCGGGGATGGGCTGCCAGAGGGAGTGCACCAGGCCGAGGGCGTGGTAGCAGTCCTTGAGGTCGTTGACCAGGACGCGCACGGCGCGGACGTCGTAGACCTCCTCGAAGTCGAGGTGCTTCTTGCGCATCTTGGCCAGGATGCTGGCGATGTGCTTGGGTCGGCCGGTGATCGAGGCGCCCGCGATGCCGGCTCGCTCCAGTTCGTCGGCCAGCGTCTTCAGCACCTGCTCGATGTACCACTCGCGGTCCAGGCGGCGCTCGTCGAGCAGGCGGGCGATGTGCTTGTAGGTGTCCGGCTCCAGGTAGCGGCAAGCCATGTCCTCCAGCTCCCACTTGAGCTGCCAGACGCCCAGCCGGTTGGCCAGGGGGGCGTAGAGCTCGCGGGCATCCTGCGCCACCTTGCGGCGCCGCGCAGGGTCGCCGGCAGCCAGCTCGCGCAGGGCCTGGGTGCGCTCGGCCAGCTTGATCAACACCACCCGGATGTCGTCGGTCATGGCCAGCAGCATCTGGCGCAAGGCCTCGCTCTGGTCGCCGATCTCGCGCTGCACCTCGGTGAGCAGGTGGTCCATCTGGCGCAGCCGGGCGGTACCCGCGGCCAGGCTATAGGCGCGCTCGCCCAGGACCGGCGCCAGCGTGTCCCGCGTCAGTGCCGGGTCGGGCAGGGCGCAGACCAGGGCGGCAGCGACGGTATCGGCGTCGAACTGCATGCCGGCGAGAAGGGCGGCGGTGCCGAGGCCGTGCTGGACGAGGGGAGCGCCGCTGTCGGAGGCCAGGCCACCGGCGTGGTCGGCCAGCCAGTCGGCGGCGCGGCCGAGGAGGGCGATCTGGTCGGGCGGGTAGCGCCCGGCGAGGTCGGCCAGCCAGCTCTGGCTGTCATCCGGGCTGGCGGTGAGGGAGTGGGAAACCATTCGATTCAGTGCGGAGGGAGGGATGAGTAGGAAGGCGCCGCCGCCATCCACGCCTCCCCCTCACGCCTCACCCGAGAATCACCACCATAGCTTCCACCAGGCCTTATCCTTCTTGACACCATCGCCACTCAGCCAGGGGCTGGTGGGGAAGTTCTGCTTGAGCACCCGCTGGGCGTCGTCGCGCAGATCGGCCATGCCCATCTGGTCATAACTTCTGGCCATGATGGCCAGGGCCTCCTCCAGTGCGGGGGCCTGCTGGTAGTGTTCGAGGACGTATTTGCCGCGGTTGGCGGCGGCGACGAAAGCGCCGCGCTTGTAGTAGTAGCGCGCCACGTGGACCTCGTGCGAGGCCAGGGCGTTGACCAGGTAGCGCATGCGGGCCTGGGCATCCGGGCTGTACTTGCTGTCCGGGAACAGGGTGGTGAGCTCCTTGAAGGCCAGGAAGGCTTCGCGCGCTGCCTTGGGGTCGCGTTCGCTCATGTCCTGGTCGCCCAGGGCGGCGAGTAGGCTGGTGTCCTCGTTGAAGTTGGCCAGGCCCTTCAGGTAGTAGGCGTAGTCGACGTTGGCATGGTTGGGGTGCAGCTTGATGAAGCGGTCGCAGGCGGCGATGGCGGAGACCGGCTCGTTGTCCTTGTAGTAGGCATAGGCGACCTCGAGCTGCGCCTGCTGGGCGTAGGGGCCATAGGGATAGCGCGCCTCCAGCTTCTCGAAGTACTGGATGGCCTGGGTGTAGTTGCCTTCGTCCAGCTGTTCCTTGGCCATGGCGTAGAGCTTGTTGGCCGTCCAGCCCTTGGTCTCGTCGATCTGCTCGGGCAGCAGGCTGCAGGCGCCCAAGAGCGTGAGGGTCAGCATTGCGGCTAGAATTCGTTTCATTTCAACGCCTCGAAAAAGATCGCGGGATTATAGCTTTGTCGGATCGACTGCACCTCATCATTCCGGCTAACCACGCCGGCCTGCGCCTCGACCAGAGCCTGGCCGAACTGCTGCCGGACTATTCGCGCAACCGCATCCAGCAGTGGATCGACGCCGGCGCGGTGCGCCTGGGCGGCGCCGCAGCGAGCCGCAAGCAGAAGGTGTGGGGCGGCGAGGCGGTCGATCTGCAGCCGGCCGCCCATCCCGCCGAAGCGCCCCACCAGGCCGAGGCCATCGCCCTCGACATCGTGCACGAGGACGACAGCGTGATCGTCATCAACAAGCCGCCCGGCCTGGTGGTGCATCCGGGCGCCGGCAACTGGCAGGGCACCCTGCTCAATGCCCTGCTGTACCACGCCCCCGAACTGGCGGAGGTGCCGCGCGCGGGCATCGTGCACCGGCTCGACAAGGATACCTCGGGCCTGCTGGTGGTGGCCAAGACCCTGGCGGCGCAGACCGCCCTGGTGCGATCCCTGCAGGCGCGCGACGTCAAGCGGGTGTACTGGGCGGTGGCCATGGGCCGCTTCGAGCGCCCGGAGGGCACGGTCGACGCCCCGATCGGCCGCCATCCGACCCAGCGCACCCGCATGGCGGTGGTCGATAACGGCAAGCCGGCCCGCACTGACTGGCGGGTGCTGGCGCAATACCGCCAGGCCGCCTGGGTGGAATGCCGCCTGCACAGCGGCCGTACCCACCAGATCCGCGTCCACCTCGCCCACATCGGTCATCCGCTGCTCGGTGATACCGTCTACGCCGGCCGCCGCCAAGTCGCCGTGGCGTTCCACCGCCAGGCCCTGCACGCCTACCGACTCGGTTTCAGTCATCCCCTGACCGGCGAGCATGTCGAATGGGAGGCTGCCATGCCGGACGACTTCCGTGTCCTCGTCGAGGCCCTTGAACATGATGCCTGATTGGCTTCGACCCGACTGGCCGGCACCGGCCAACGTGCGCGCCTGCATGACCACCCGTGCCGGCGGCGTCAGCCGGCCGCCCTGGGACAGCCTGAACCCGGCCGGCCACGTCGGCGACGACCCCGCCGCGGTGGCGGCGAACCGGACGGTACTACGCCGCCACCTGCCGGCCGAGCCCATGTGGCTTAACCAGGTGCATGGCTGCGGCGTACTGGAATGTCCCCCTCATTCACTATTACCCGCCAGCGGGGGAGACAGGGGGGAGGCCGATGCTGGCATTGCCCGACGGCCCGGCCAGGTCTGCGCCGTGCTTACCGCCGACTGCCTGCCGGTGCTGTTCTGCGACCGCGCCGGCACGGTGGTGGCGGCCGCCCACGCCGGCTGGCGAGGCCTGGCGGCCGGGGTGCTGGAGACGACGGTGGCACGGATGGCGGTGCCGCCCGGCGAGGTCCTGGTCTGGCTGGGCGCCGCCATCGGGCCGGACGCATTCGAGGTGGGCGACGAGGTGCGCGAGACCTTCGTCAGCCGCCACCCCCTCGCTGCGGTGGCTTTCCGCCCGGCCCTGCCCGGCACCTTGGACGAGGCCCCCAGGAAATGGCTCGCCGACCTCTACACCCTGGCCCGCATCCGCCTGGCGGTGGCTGGCGTGGGCGAGGTCTACGGCGGCGGCCTGTGCACCTACACGGATCGCGCGCGTTTCTATTCCTACCGGCGCGACGGTGTCACCGGCCGCATGGCCAGCCTGGTCTGGCTTGACTAGAATCCAGGCACCGGTATAGCGGCGGAGGCACCATGGCGATCGAACTCTACAACGACGGCCGGCACGTCTGCCTGATGTTCCACGACCTCGTCGACGACTCCGTCAGCTCCGCCGTGCAGGCCAGCCAGTTCCTCATCGTGGCCGACGGTGAAGGCGCCCTCATCGATCCGGCCGGCAACATGACCTACAACGCACTGGTCATGGCCATGCAGCCCTACTTCCCGTTCAGGCAACTGAAATACATCTTCGCCTCCCACCAGGACCCGGACATCGTCGCCTCGCTCAACAAGTGGCTGATCTCCACCGACTGCATGCTCTACATCTCCAAGCTGTGGGAACGCTTCGTGCCGCACTTCTGCACCCTCAACCGCTGGGAGGGACGCATCGTCGGCATCCCGGACCGCGGTATGGTGATCCCCATGGGGGGCGCCCGCATTCATGCCGTGCCGGCCCATTTTCTGCACGCAGAGGGCAATTTCCAGTTCTACGATGCGCGCTCGAAAATACTGTTCTCCGGCGACATGGGCGCCTCGCTGGTGCACCACGACGAGATCATTCGGCCGATCGAGACAGTGGCGGAACTGCACGCCCACCTCCCCAGGATGGAGGGCTTCCACCGCCGCTACATGGTGGCCAACAAGGCCTGCCGGCTGTGGGCCAACATGGTGCGGGGCATGGAGGTCGAGATGATGGTGCCGCAGCACGGCCGCTGGCTGCGCGGCAGGGAGGTCGTCGCTGCCTTTCTGGCCTGGATCGAGACCCTGCCGTGCGGCATTGACCTCATGAGCCAGGACGACTATCGCTTCCCGGAGGCGTAAGGCAGAAATCCGGCCGCCGAGGTATGGCTGCTCAGGCGGGCACGGATGCGGGTCGCCCGAGGACGCGTTCGACCCGCAGGCGGCGGGTCTCGCCGCCGGGGAATTCCCAGTCGATGGTGTCGCCGACGCTGAGGCCGAGCAGGGCGCTGCCCACCGGGGCCAGGATGGAGATGCGGCCGGCGGCGGCATCGGCCTCATCCGGGTACACGAGCTCGACCTCGCGGCGCGTGCCGGTGGCCTCGTCGACGTAGACGAAGCGGTTGTGCATCGTGACCAGGTCATCGGGAACCCGATCTTCAGGGACGACAATCGCCCGGTCGAGTTCCTCGGCCAGGGGATGGTCCGCGGCCAGTGCGCGCAGCCGCGCGTAATCCGCTGTGGATACCAGCAATTCTGTGCTAACCATGGCAATACCTCCGCTGCCACCATAGAGGGCGGCGAACCAGTGTGGATGGGGATTGCCACCATGCTAACGAAGGCGGGCGGGGCGCATAAGGCACCGTAAAGGCATCAGAATGTAGATTGATTGGCTACAATCTACCCTGGTCCTGAACCTTATGGAGCGCGCCATGCCCGACCTCAACCTGATGGCCACCTTCGCTCGCGTGGTGGAGGCCGGCAGCTTCGCCGAGGCGGCCCGGCGGCTCGCCACGTCGCGCTCGGCGGTGAGCAAGTCGGTGGCCAGGCTGGAGCGTCGGCTCGGGGCCCGCCTGCTCAACCGCACCACCCGCCACCTCAGCCTGACCGAGATCGGCGCCGCGGTAGCCGAGCATTGCAGCCGCATGCTGGATGAGGCCGAGCAGGCCCAGCGGCTGGTCGACAGCCTCAGCGCCGAGCCGCGCGGCGTATTGCGGGTGAGCGCCTCGGTCGCCTTCGGTACACTGCACGTGGCGCCAGCCCTGGCGGAGTTCCTGCCGGCCCACCCGGAACTGGCCGTCGACCTCACCATTACCGACCGCTGGGTCGACCTCGCCGAGGAGGGCTACGACCTGGCGATCCGTGTCACCGGCGAGCCGCCGCCACATTGGGTGGCGCGCCGGCTGGCACCGGTGCGGCGCCAGCTGTGCGCCACGCCGGGCTACTTCAGTCGGCGAGGGGTGCCGCGCACGCCGGCCGACTTGGTGCAGCACAACTGCCTCGACTACACCCGCTCCGGCGAGCAGGGGCGCTGGCGCTTCCGGGGGCCGGAGGGGGAGATCAGCGTGCCGGTCAACGGGCCGCTGCACGTCGACGACGACGAGGCCCTGTCCCAGGCGGTCCTCGGCGGGCTCGGCATCGGCCTGCTGCCGACCTTCATCGTCGGCCGCGACATCCAGTCCGGGCGCTTGCAGACGGTGATGTCGGAGTACATCCCGGTCGACCGCCACGTCTATGCCATGTATCTGCCGACCCGCCACCTGCCCAGCAAGGTGCGCGTGTTCATCGACTTCATGCTCGCCTATATTGGCGCCGAGCCTTACTGGGACCGCAGCGTCGACGACGTCGCCTGAGCGGCGCCGCGGCAGGATCAAGCGTACAGGACGCTCAGCAGGGCGGCCAGGGCCAGCAGGCCGGTCAGCGCCAGGATGGCGGCGAGCAGGTTCTGCCGGGCCCGCAGGGTCTCGACACGCTCGATCAGGCGCACGTTCTGGTCGGCCAGTTCCTTGATGAGCTCGGCTGAGCGGGCCATCTGGGCGTGCAGCGCGTCGGCCTCGCGCTCGACGCGGACCAGGCGCACCGCCAGTTCCGGCTGTGCCGGCGCGGCATCGGCCGCTACGTCGGCCGGCTGGCCGGACGCCGACGACCACAACTTGCGGGCGCCATCCACCACCTTGGGGGCGTTGCTGATGACGTCGACCCAGGGGACGAGCTTGAGTACGGTGAGCCAGCCTATCGCCATCTGTCTTTCCTCATTCTGTGGGCCGCCGGGCGGCCGGGATCAGCCGCGCAGGGCGCGGGCGCATTCGGACACCAAATGCGGGCCCCGGTAGATGAGGCCGCTGTAGA
>JAQVJE010000199.1 GCA_028695325.1 Gallionellaceae bacterium | reverse complement strand
ATATCCCGGTGCTGGCCAGTCATTTCGTCCAGCAGGTCGCCGGCAAGTATGGCAAGCATGTCAGCGGCTTCGCCCCCGAGGCGCTGGAGGCCCTGGCCACGGCATCCTGGCCTGGCAACGTCAGGCAGCTCTACAACGTGGTGGAACAATGCTGCGCCCTCACCACGACACCGCTCATACCGCTGCTGCTCGTCCAGCGTGCCCTGCGGGTGCCGTCCCTGGAGGCCTTCAGCTATGCCGAGGCCAAACAGCGTTTCGAGCGCAACTACCTGGTGCAACTGCTTAAGCTGACCAACGGCAACGTCGCCGAGGCTGCCCGCATCGCCGATCGCAACCGCACCGAGTTCTATCGCCTGCTGCAGAAGTACAACCTGATGCCTGCCATGTTTCGCAGCGACGGCGAAGGCGGCCCGGGAAAACCCGCCTGAGCGCACCGTTGCGCGCCATCCATCAGCCCTGTTCCGACGCGAACAAGTCGTCACTGTAGTTGCTGGAGCCGGCGATGTTGGTCTTCTGGAAACGCGAGATGAATTCCCTGACCTGGCAGATCTCGGCGCGCTTTGTCTAGCCCTAGCTTGCGAGGAATGTCCCGAAGTCGGCCAGCGCCGCCCCCTTGCTGACGATGGCGTCGATCAGGTTGTTTCGGTCGCAGCTGGAGCCGCCGCGTCAGATGCAGGTGGCATTGGCGGCGGTGCCCTCTGGCAGAGATCGTCTAGTCGGTCAGCAGATGGCCTTGTTTGAGCATGGCGTCGATGAGTTCTGACTCTTGGCCGGGGGTGACGCCGAATTGTGCGTAGAGGTCGGCATTCTTGAGGACGATGCGCTGATCCTCGGCGGTGGTGGCATAGTTGCCGCCACTGAAGCCCCCCTGGGTGCTGACCCGGATGATGGTGTCGCCGGCCACGGTGGCGATGTCGAGATAGCCCAGCAGGTTGCCGATGTCGTTGGCGCCGTGTTGCTCGCCGTCCAATAGGTCGCGCAGGTCGAGGACGTCGCCCTCGGTAACCGTGAAATCGGTGATTTGGTCTATGGCCGGCGCGCCTGCCGCAGCACGGTCGGCCAGGCGCCAGACGAATACGTCGCCGCCCATTCCGCCCGTCAGCACGTCATCGCCGGCGCTGCCCAGCAGCAGGTCGCGGCCGCTGCCGCCATCAAGCTGGTCAATACCGTCGTGGCCAATCAGGACGTCGTTGCCCTCGTGGCCGAGCAAGGCCTCGTCGGAGTCATCGCCGACCAGTATGTTGTCCAACCCGTTGCCGTCGAGGACGATGGCGTCGACCACCTGGATGGTGACATGGCCGGTGTCTGCGCGGCCGGTCGCGGTGGCGCCGGTGTAGGTGAAGCCGCCGGCGCCGTTGCCGTCGAGGCCGTCTGTGACCTCGCCGTTGGCGTGGGACATGGCCTCCGTCACCTGGCTGATAGCGATGAGGTCGCTGTGGCCGTCGTTCCAGAGCAGCCATTCGTCGGGCACCGTGACCAGCGTGGCGAGCGGGTCGGCGGCCATCAAGATGGCGTCGTCGCGCACGATGGGCGACCGGTCGACGTCGCTGAAGCTGAAGGTCAGGGTGTTGCTGGCGGTGTCGCCGTCATGGTCGACCAGCGTGTAGGTGAACGCCGCCGTCAGCACACCGGGGTCGCGGTGCCGGTAGGTGTAGGCGCCGCTGTCCATGTCGACGCTGAGGCTGCCGCCGTCCGTGGTGAGGGTCAGGCGGTGTGTCATGGGGTCGAACTGCCATGGCATGGTGTCGGCGCCGCTGGCGGTCAAGGTTGTGCCGTCGAAGACGAAGCTGGCGCCGGCATACTGGATGCCGCGCACTTGGCCGCCGTCCGCACCCAGGCTGCCGCCGGCCAGCAGACTGCCGGAGGCGGTGTAGCGGACGGTCGAGGCGAGCACCGAACTGAGGTCGTTCATGTCGTGCACCTCGATGGCGGGCTGTTCCACCTCGCCGAGGCCGTCGTAGCCGGCCGGGTCGAGGGCGGTACGGTCGACGTCGGTGCCCATGCCGATCGAGAAGGTGTTGATGTCGTTGGCCCTGAGGAAGTCCCTCCAGGCTGCCCTTTCGGCGGCCTGGATGCCGTCGTCGGCATCGTCGAACGGGTTGTCCGGGGTAGTGGCGCCGTCGACCGCCGGACTGCTGCCCAGGGTGTCGATGTCGTCGTTGTTGTGGGTGGGATAACCGTCGGACATGAAATAGGCCACGTCCTGAGCGTCCGTCAGCTTGCCGGGCTTGTCGTAGGCCTCCATGGTGGCGGCCAGTGCGGCGTCGTAGTTGGTCCAGCCGGCGGCCTGCAGGCCGTCCAGGAAAGCCTTTGCCTGGTCGACGGTCAGCCAAACGCCGCCTAGCCCATCATGGTCCTGGACCTGGGCGCTGGTGCTGAACCAGACGATGTTGACCATGACATCGCCCATGCCCTGGTATTGCTCGATGAGTTCGTGGATGGCGGCCACCGCCGCCTGCAGGCGGTTGAGGTCATGCATGCCGCTGGGGTCGCCCATCGAGCCCGAGGTGTCGAGCACGATCAGCAGGTTGGTGTCGACCGGCCTGGCGCCGCCGTCCACCACTATGGCTTGCGCGAGCGGAGTGTCGTCGACGATATGGACGTTGACGGCGCTGCTGGCGAGGTCGCCGTCGGCATCGGTCACCGAAACGGCGATGGCCTCGATGTAGCCGGCGTCGTCCGCGCCGGGCTCGCTGTCGTTGTCCACCGGGGTGGCCAGCGCATACCGGTAGGCGAGAGTGCCGCCCTGGTCGTCGCCGCTGTAGCCCGTCAGTACCAGGTTGCCATGGGTGGTGGCGATGCTGACCGGGTAGGTCGAACTCGCCAGCAGTTCGGCCGCCGTCAGGGTGGTGCCGCCGACGCTGAGCGACTGGATGCCGTCCAGGGCCTCGATGCTGAAGCTGCCGGTCCTTTCCAGGGCGCTGGCGTCGGGGCTGCTGCCGGCGGGAAGGTCGTTCTCGTGCACCGTCAAGTCGCCGCCCGCCGCGCCGATACCGGTGATGACGATGCCGTCGTCCTTGCCGTGGATGGTGATGGTGAGGATGGCCGCCTGCTCGGGGGAATGGCCGTCGGCCATGGCATAGCCGAAGGTTTCCGTGAGGGTGTCGCCCGCCCCGAGTTTCTGGACCTGCCTGCTGGCGTTGTCGAGGGTATATTCGTAGGCGCCGGTCTCGGCGTCCCACGTCAGGGTGCCATACTGGCCGGCCAGGCTGCCGTCGGTATCCAGGGCTGCACCGCCATTATGGAAGCCCACCACGTCCAGGTCGTCGCCGTCGGCATCGCTGTCGTTGGCGAGCACATTGCCGGTGGCGGGCAGGAGATCGTCTTCGGTGATGTCGGCGCTGTCGTCCACCGCCACGGGGTTGTCGTTGAGGGGATTGACCTGGAGGGTGATGGTGGAGGAGTCGGAGCCGCCCTGTCCGTCGGAGACGGTGTATGGGATGACGAGGGGATGGGCGGGATCGGAGTGGTAGTCAGTGGCGGGGTCGAACCTGACCTGTCCGTCGGTGGTCATGGCGACCTGTCCGGCGACCTGTCCGGAGACGGGGTCGAGGACGTCGGAGGGGAGGTAGCCGGTGGGATTGGCGGGGTCGACGGGTTGACCGTTGAGGCTGGTGATGACCAACTGGTCATGGGGGGTATCCATGTCCGTGTCGTTGGCGCGCGGATCGAAGGTGCTGGTGACGTCCTCGTTGATGACGATGGGGTCGGGATTGGCGATGGGCGGGTCGTTGACGGAATCGACGGTGATGTTGACGGCTGCCGAGTCGGCCAGGCCG
>JAQVJE010000198.1 GCA_028695325.1 Gallionellaceae bacterium | reverse complement strand
AAGTCGTCATCGTCGACACCGCCACCTGGACCCTGGCCGGCGTGATCCCGGTGGCCGGCCAGCCGGTCTTCGTCATGGCCCAGCCGGACGGCCGCCGCCTGTGGGTCAACTTCGCCTTCCCCCACTATGACACCGTGCAGGTGGTCGACGTGCCGAGCCGCACGATCGTCCAGACCCTGAAGCCAGGGAAGGCGGTCCTGCACATGGAATTCACCCCGCGCGGCGAGGCGGTCTGGCTCTCGGTGCGCGACGGCAACCGCCTGGAGGTCTACGACACCGCCAGCTTCGGCAAGCTGGCCGAGATCCCGGCCGAGGCCCCCAGCGGCATCTTCTTCACCGCCCGCGCGCACAGGTACGGACTATGAACGACCTCACCGAACTCGAATTCCGCCTCCTCAATGATTGGCAGCGCGGTTTCCCGCTGGTCGAGCGCCCCTATGCCGAGCTGGCCACCAGCCTGGGCGTCGGCGAACCGGCGGTGCGCGACGCCCTCGCCGACCTCAAGGCGCGTGGCCACGTCTCCCGCATCGGGGCGGTGTTCCGCCCCCACATCCTGGGCTGGAGCACGCTGGCCGCCGTGGCCTGCCCGGCCGGGCGCGTCGATGCGGTGGCCGGCCTGATCGACGCCTACCCGGAGGTCAACCACAACTACGAGCGCGAACACCGCTACAACCTCTGGTTCGTGGTCGCCGCGCCGAGCCAGGCGCGGGTGGCCGAGATCCTGGCCGACATCCACCGGCAAAGCGGCCTGCGCCCTCTCGACCTGCCCATGCTGCGGGATTTCCATATCGACCTCGGTTTCGACCTGGCGGCCGGCAGGGTGCCAGGCGCCCGGCGTCCGCATCTCGACCCTGCCGGCACCCCGCTGGAAACCGCCGAGCTGCGCGTCCGCCTCGACGTCGCAGACCACGCCCTGGCCGCCGCCCTGGACGGCGGCCTCGACCTGTCGACGCGCCCCTACGCGAGCCTGGCCGAGCGCTGCGGCCTCGCCGAGGCCGATTGCCTGGCGCGCCTGCAGCGCCTCGTCGACCTCACGGCGATCCGCCGCTTCGGCATCGTCGTGCGCCACCGCGAGCTGGGCTATACCGCCAACGCCATGGTGGTGTGGGACATCCCGCCCTGGCGTGTCGAGGCGGCCGGCCGCTACCTCGCCGGCCAGGACGCGGTCACCCTGTGCTACCAGCGCCCGCGCCGACTGCCGGACTGGCCCTACAACCTGTTTTCCATGGTGCATGGGTGCGACCGCGCCGCCGTGCTGGCCGAGGTGGAACGCCTGCGTGCCGGCCTGGGCGAGGATGCTACGGCCTGCCAGCCGCTCTTCTCCCGTCGCCGCTTCAAGCAATGCGGCGCCCGCTATGCCGCCATGGCCAAGGCCGCCTGAGATGGAACTGGATGAGGTCGACCGCCGCATCCTCAACGCCCTCCAGGGCGGCTTTCCGATCTGCGCCAGGCCCTACCGGGTGGCGGCGGAGTGCCTCGGTCTCTCCGAGCGCAGGCTGACCGCGCGCCTGAAACGGCTGCTCAAGGAGCGCGTCCTGACCCGTTTTGGGCCGCTCTACAACGCCGACCGCATGGGCGGCAGCAACGTCCTGGCCGCCATGGCGGTTCCCGAGGCCGACTACGAGAACGTCGCCACCATCGTCAACGCCCGGCCCGAGATCGCCCACAACTACCGGCGCGAGCACCGCCTCAACATGTGGTTCGTCGGCGCCGGCGAGACGCCGGAGGCGGTCGAGGCCGCCTTTCGCCAGATCGAGGCCGCCACCGGCCTCGTCGTCTACCGCTTCCCCAAGGAGCGGGAATATTTCGTCGAGCTGAAATTGAAGCTATGAAACTGGACGTCGCCGACCGCCGCCTGGTCATGGCCACCCAGGCCGGCCTGCCCCTGGTGGGGCAACCCTACAAGGCCATCGCCGAGCAGCTCGACATCAGTGCCGAGGAGGTCATGCGGCGCCTCGCCGCCATGCAGGCGGCCGGCGTCCTGCGCCGCATCGGCGCGGTGCCCAACCATTACGCCCTCGGCTACCGGGCCAACGGCATGACGGTCTGGGACGTCGCCGACGCAGGGGTCGACGAACTGGGCGAGCGGGTCGGACGCCTCGCCTTTGTCAGCCATTGCTACCGGCGCCCGCGCCATCTGCCGGACTGGCCCTACAACCTGTTCGCCATGGTGCACGGCCGCGACCGCGCCGAGGTCGAGGCCTACCGGACCGAGTTGCGAGCCATCCTGGGCCCGGCCTGTCGTGCCGAGGACGTGCTCTACAGCAGCGGCATCCTGAAGAAAACCGGGCTCAGGATCGGAGGGTAGCCATGTTCCGCGTCAGCCAATTCATGCAGGAACTAGTCAGCCCTACCCCGGCCGGGCCGCGCCGCATCCCACCCGGCCCGGTGGTGATCTGGAACCTGGTGCGGCGCTGCAACCTGACCTGCAAGCACTGCTACTCCATCTCCGCCGACCGCGACTTCGCGGGCGAACTGGACACCGCCGAGGTGTTCCGGGTCATGGCCGACCTCAAGGCCGCCAGGGTGCCGGTGCTCATCCTGTCGGGCGGCGAGCCGCTGCTCAGGCCGGACCTCTTCGTGATCGCCCGGAGGGCCAAGGCGCTGGGTTTCTATGTCGGACTGTCGAGCAACGGCACCCTGATCGGGCCGGACAACATCGAGGCCATCGCCGCGGCCGGCTTCGACTACGTCGGTATCAGCCTGGACGGCCTCGCCGCCACCCACGACCGATTCCGGCGCAAGACGGGCGCCTTCGACGCGGCGCTGGCCGGCGTGCGCCTGTGCAAGGCGGCCGGCGCCAAGGTCGGCATCCGTTTCACCCTGGCGCAGGAGAATGCGCACGACTTCCCGGCCCTGCTCGACCTCATGGAGGAGGAGGGCATCGACAAGTTCTACCTGTCGCACCTCAACTACGCCGGTCGCGGCAACAAGAACCGCAATGACGACGCCCATTTCCGTACCACCCGCGCCGCCATGGACCTCCTGTTCGAGCGCGCCTGGCGGCACGCCCAGGCCGGTCGGGCGAGCGAGTTCGTCACCGGCAACAACGACGCTGACGGTGTCTACCTGCTCGCCTGGATGCGCCGGCACTTCCCCGGCCGCGCCGCCCACATGCGGGCCAGGCTACAGCAGTGGGGCGGCAATGCCTCCGGCGTCAACGTCGCCAACATCGACAATCTCGGCATCATCCACCCCGACACCATGTGGTGGAACTATCCCCTCGGCAACGTGCGCGAGCGCCCCTTCGGCGACATCTGGGCCGACACCTCGGACCCCCTGATGGCCGGCCTCAAAGAGGCCCGCCGGCCGGTCAAGGGGCGCTGCGCCGCCTGTGCCCACCGTGACATCTGCAACGGCAACACTCGCGTGCGCGCCTGGCAGACCGCCGGCGACTTCTGGGCCGAGGACCCAGGCTGCTACCTGACCGACGCGGAGATCGGCCTGCCCGAAACCGCGGCCATGGAGACTTGAATGAATCGTCTGCTGCTGTTGACCCTGCTGCTCGCTGGCCCGGTGCTTGCCGACCCCAACAAGCTCTACGAGACCCACTGCCTCGCCTGCCACGCCCCCAACCGCCTGGGCGGCATGGGGCCGACCCTGCTGCCGGAGTCGCTCGCCCGGTTGAAGAAGCCGGACGCCGTCAAGGCCATCGCCGACGGCCTGCCGGCCACCCAGATGCCGGCCTTCAAGGGGATATTGAAGCCCGACGAGATCGCCGCCCTGGCGGCCTGGATCTACACCCCCAACAGCATCCCGCCCAAGTGGGACAAGGACGACATCGAGG
>JAQVJE010000197.1 GCA_028695325.1 Gallionellaceae bacterium | reverse complement strand
GGGTCGCCCAGCCGATCGGCCGGCCGGGGTTCTTGGGGCTGTCGAAGGCGCCGATGTCGGGCTGGCGGCCCTGGACGAAGTAGTCGGTGGCGCCGCGGTTGAAGTTGAGCTCGGGGTCGGGGGTGAAAGTGTAGCTGCACTGGCCGCTGGAGGCGTGCGCCAGTTCCGGCCGCCGTTCCAGGATGTCGTCGAGCAGGCGGCGGTAGTGGGCGGTGACGTTCTTCACGTAGCCCATGTCCTTGTAGCGACCCTCGATCTTGAAGCTGCGTATGCCGGCATCCACCAGGGCCGCGAGATTGCCGCTCTGATCGTTGTCCTTGAGCGACAGCACGTGCTTGTCGTGGGCGATGACGCGGCCTTTCGCGTCGGTGACCCGGTAGGGCAGCCGGCAGGCCTGGCTGCAGTCGCCGCGGTTGGCGCTGCGCCCGGTCTGGGCATGGCTGATGTAGCACTGGCCGCTGTAGGCGACGCACAGCGCCCCGTGGACGAAGAACTCCAGCGGCACCGTGGTGGCGGCGCGGATGGCGGCGATCTCGTCGAGGTCCAGCTCGCGAGCCAGGACCAGCTGGGAGAAGCCAACATCTTCCATGAAACGGGCCTTCGCCGGGGTGCGGATGTCGCACTGGGTGCTGGCGTGCAGCTGGATGGGCGGCAGGTCCAGCTCCATGAGGCCCATGTCCTGCACGATGAGGGCGTCGACACCGGCGTCCCAGAACTGCCAGGCGAGGTCGCGCGCCGCCGCCAGCTCGTCGTCGCGCAGGATGGTGTTCAGCGTCGCATAGATGCGGGCGTGGTAGCGATGGGCGTGCTCGACCAGGCGGGCGATGTCGGCGACGCTGTTGTCGGCGCTGCTGCGTGCGCCGAACGACGGCCCGCCGATGTAGACGGCGTCGGCGCCGTGGTTCACCGCCTCGATGCCGATGGCGGCGTCGCGGGCGGGGGCGAGCAGTTCGAGCTGGTGGGCGAGCATGGTCTGGGGGTTCGGGCGGGCGGCCAGCATACAACAGGGCCGCCATCCGACCCAATCGGCGGCCGCGAGTTCAGTCCCGTCCTGCGGCATGGCGGCGGTCTGCCGGTTCACCGCCTCGCCGTTCGGCAGCGGACGCCGCCCGGACACGGCATTGTCGTTCATAATCGCGGCAGTCAACGAGGAGAAGGCATGGCCGACCACGCCCTGGGCGCGCCGGAGACCTGGCTGGACGAACACGGCGCCGCCCTCTACAAGTACGCCCTGCTGCACACGCGGGACCCGCACAAGGCTGAGGAGGCGGTGCAGGAGACCCTGCTCGCCGCCCTCCAGGCGCGCGACCGCTACGCCGGCGGCGCCTCGGCGCGCACCTGGCTGATCGGCATACTCAAACACAAGCTCGTCGACATGTTCCGCCACGCTAGCCGGGAGATCCCGCTCGACGAAGCGGAGGATGGCGACGGTGGTCGCGATGTCCTGCTGGACGAGGCCTTCGACGGCGCCGGCCACTGGCGCACCATGCCGGCCGACTGGGGCGACCCCGAGGACACGCTGGCGCGCAGCCAGTTCCTGGCCATCCTGCAGCGTTGCCTGGATGCGCTGCCCGAGCGGCTGGCGCGCCTGTTCATGCTGCGCGAGGTGATGGAAGAAGACAGCGAAACCATCTGTCAGGAATTGGCGATCACGCCGACCAACCTGTGGACGATGCTGTATCGGGCCCGTTTGGGGCTCCGGCGGTGTCTCGACAGGAACCGGGTTGGCCACGTCATCCCGGAGTGACTTAGATGCTGACCTGCAAGGATGCGAGCCATCTGATTTCCGAGCGCCAAGACCGACCGCTGGGCCGGCGCGAACGCCTGGGACTGTGGCTGCACCTCCTGATCTGCGTCTACTGCCGGGCCTTCGAGCGGCAGGTCGCCATGTTGAGCCGGGCCATGCGCGAGCTGGGCCGGCGCGGCGGGGCGGACGGCATCGACCTCGGCCCGGAGGCGCGTGAACGCATCCGCAAGGCCATCGCCGAGCGTAACGGCCACGACTAGCCGCGTGCCACCGCCGCGCGGATGCGCCGGATGGTGTCCTCAACCGGCGCCTTCCTGGACACCTCCAGCCCGAGCGCGCGCGCAATCGCGTTGACCTTGGCTGGGTTCAGAGACACCCCGCCAGCATCCACCGCGTCGATCAAATCCCTGGCCTGGCGCATTTCCGGGGGCATTGCGTCGCGACTGCGGAACGGCTTGAACAACCAGTTCGGCAACACCGGCTTCAGCGCGCGGACATCAGGGCCTTCCTAAACGGTCGAGCCGTGCCAGCGGGCTTATTCGATCGACCATTTCTGATTGTCGCCGTCATGGCAATCCCATTGATGGACGTTGACACCGTTGCCCTTGCCCACGCCCGCGACATCCAGGCAGCGGCCGCTGTGTTTGGCGCGCAGACGGTAGACCCCGCCGCCCACGCCGACCGCTTGCCAGAGCTGATTGTCGCCACCATGGCAATCCCACTGCTGGACGTTGGCACCGTTGCCAGTACCCGCTCCAGCGACGTCCAGGCACTTGCCGCTATGGACTGCGGCGATCTGGTAGTAACCGCCGGCGCGGGCCTGGAAGCGCCATTTCTGGTTGTCGCCACCGTGGCAATCCCATTGGTACACGTTGGCACCACTGCCCAGGCTGACCCCGGAGACATCGAGGCATTGGCCGCTATGCCGCACACGCAGCGTATGGACCCCCGACAGGTCCTGGCCATACTGGTTGGCAGGGCCCCCTTCAGCCTGCATTTCCAGCGCCCGGATATTGGCCACGGATTGATTCAGCGGCAGGGTCTGCCGGGTGCCGTCACGGTATTGCACCGACAGGCTGTCGGCGCCCACGCTGACTGCGAAACCAGAGGCACAGCAGAGTAAAGCGATCTGGATTTTCATGGCGTACTCCTTGACAGGAAGGGATAGGAAGCCGGTTTTCCGAACCCGCGTACGAAGGCCAGGCGCATCGCCTGATCGGTTCCGGATGGATGATTGTACCTGTCGCCACCGCGACCGATGGAAGGACTTCAAGCACTTGATCGACACGAAAAAGGGACCCTGCGGCCCCTCTTTCAACTCCGGAAGCTGGCTTACAGCACGATGCCCGGATTGCCCTTGGGGAGGCCGACCACCTTGGGCTGGTTGAGCCGCACGCCCTTGATGGTCTTCTTGGCGCGCAGGTACTCGGCCACCACGTCCCACACCGGCACGCCCTGGGCGCCCTCGGCCACCGGCGCCCAGCCGGCCACCTTGTAGGTCTTGTTGGGGTCGACCGGCTTGCCGTTCAGCCGCATGTCGCTGATGCGGTGGCCGATGGACTTGGTGGGGTCGACGGTGTAGCGGATGCCGCCCACGCGCACCATGTCGCCGCCCTGCTGGTAGTAGGGATCGGGGTTGAACAGGTTGTCGCAGACGTCCTCCATGATGGTCTTGATCATCTCGCCCTTCATGGGGGTCAGGGTCGACTGGGGATAGGTGATGGCGGTCTGGTCCATCAGCTTCTCCATGGTGATGGCCTCGCCCGGCAGGATCGTGGTGCCCCAGCGGAAGCCCGGCGAGAAGCCGGCGTCGGCCCCCTTCACTTCCATCAATGCGTCGAGGATGAGTTGGTCCCAGGTGCCGTTGAAGTTGCCCCGGCGATAGAGGAAGTCGTCGGAGACGGCCAGGACCTCGTTCAGCTTGGCCTCGAAGGGGGCGCGGATCTTGTTGATCAGCGCCTCCATGCCGGCATCGGCGGCGAGGAAGTTGGCGAACACCGGCAGCAGGCGGTACTTCCAGCCCACCACCTTGCCGTCCTTGACGTCGAAGTCCATGACGCCGAGGAACTTGCCGTTGGAGCCGGCGTTGGTGACCAGGCAGGTGCCGC
>JAQVJE010000196.1 GCA_028695325.1 Gallionellaceae bacterium | reverse complement strand
ACCAGCGATCTGTTCGGCGTCGAGTTCGAGCTGCCGGTTCTGGCACCGGACGAGTTGTACGCCAGCAAGCTGGTGGCCGCGCTGGATCGGCAGCACCCCCGCGACCTGTTCGACGTGTGGCAGCTCTACGAATCGGGCGACATCAGCGACGGCATGGTCGAGTGCTTCGTGATCTATCTGGCGGGCCACAACCGGCCGCCCCACGAAGTGCTGTTCGGCAACGACAAGGACATCGCCGGCGAGTACGAGCGGGCCTTTGTCGGCATGACCGAAGTGGACTGCTCCCTGGAGACACTGCTCGACGCTCGCGCCAGGATGCGGCGCGAGCTGCCACAGCGACTGAGCACCGCGCACAAGCAGTTTCTGAGCGGGCTGGCGCGCGCAGAACCGGACTGGTCGCTGGTGCAGTGCCAGCACGCCGCGCAACTGCCGGCACTGCGCTGGAAGCTCGCCAATCTCGAAACCTTCCGCAAGCGCCGTCCCGACGACTTCGCAGCGCAATCCGCCGCCCTCGACACCGGCTTGGGCCAGAGCTGACGAACATCCCGCAGCGCCCCACTTGCCGGGATTGCCCCATGCCGCATTCATCGTGGCATCCACGAAGCAGCGGCCCTATACCCAAAGGCTTCCGACAAAGGCCAAAGGGCTGGGAAGGGGCAAAGGAAGGGCGCCAAGGGGAAAGGCCCTATCCTGAAAAGGCCAAAAGGCGCCCCGAGCAGCCCGTCATCCGGGGTTCGCCATGCTCTCGCTGTTCCAGCGCAAAAGGGTGCCACCCACCGCCGGCACGCCGCCCACCTCCGCCATCGAAACTCCGAAAGGGTCGATGCGGCCGGAGTCGGCCGCATCGCTGCTGGCCACGCCGCGCCGGCAGAAACTGCTGGAACACATCTGGCAGCGCACATCGCTCTCGCGCCGGCAGTTCGCCACGCTCTACCTCGCCCCACTGGAGCGCTACGCCGAGCTGGTCCAGCAGTTCCCGGCCTCCGAGAACCACCACCACGCCTATCCGGGCGGCATGCTGGACCACGGCCTGGAGATCGTCGCCTATGCGCTGAAACTGCGGCAGTCATACCTGCTGCCTGCGGGCGTCACGCCGGAGGCACAGGCGGCCCAGGCCGAAGCCTGGACCGCAGGCACGGCCTACGCGGCCCTGCTGCACGACATCGGCAAGATTGCGGTCGATCTGCACGTCGAGCATGCCGACGGCAGCGTCTGGCATCCCTGGCACGGCCCGCTGCGAAAGCCCTACCGCTTCCGTTACCGAAAGGAGCGTGAGTACCGCCTGCACAGCGCCGCCACCGGGCTGCTCTACGCGCGCCTTCTCGATCGGGACATCTTCGACTGGATCAGCGGCTATCCCGACCTCTGGGCCGCGCTGCTGTACGTGCTGGCCGGCCAGTACGAGCACGCCGGCACGCTCGGCGAGCTGGTCGTGCAGGCCGACCAGGCATCGGTCGCCCAGGAACTCGGCGGCGATCCCGGCAAGGCGCTGGCGGCGCCCAGGCACGCGCTGCAGCGCAAGCTGCTGGACGGCCTGCGCTATCTGCTCAAGGAGGAATTCAAGCTGAACCAGCCCCAGGCCTCGGATGGATGGCTGACTCAGGATGCGCTGTGGCTGGTCAGCAAGACGGTTTCGGACAAACTGCGTGCCCATCTGCTGTCCCAGGGTATCGAAGGCATCCCCTCCAGCAACACCGCCGTCTTCAACGTGCTGCAGGACCATGGCATTGCGCAGCCGACGCCGGAGGGCAAGGCGATCTGGAAGGCCACCGTCACCAGCGACGCGGGCTGGTCGCATACCTTCACGCTCCTGCGCCTCGCGCCCTCCCTGATCTGGGAAGGCGACGAGCGGCCTCCGCCGTTCGCCGGAACGGTGACGGTGGTGCAGGATGGGGCGGAACCAACCATTCCCGCGTCGCTGCCAGTCGTGGAGGATTCGGCCGCATCCGAGTCTTTGCCGCTGCAGCCAACTCGCGATGGCGTCGAGGCGCTGCTGGATCTGCTTGGCACCTCCGACGTGGCGTCGGCCACCCTCTCGCCGACCACCGAGTCCCTTCCTCCAACCATGGAAGCGTCGTCTCTCGAATCCATTGAATCGGTGGCACCGATCGACACGCCATTACCGGCACCTGAGTGGCCGTCAGGACTGGAGGAAGCACTGTCGGGCGAACACTTTGTCGCCTGGCTGCGTCGGCGCATCGAGGCGCGCACGGTCATCATCAATGACGCCAAGGCACTGGTGCATACGGTCGCCGATACCGTCTATCTGGTCAGTCCCGGCGTGTTCCAGCGCTACGCCCAGGAACACCCCAAGACCGCTTTCCTTGCAAAGCAGGAACAGTTGGCCGATTGGCAATGGGTGCAGAAACGATTCGAGAAGCTGCAACTGCACCGCAAGCAACGGAGCGGTCTGAACATCTGGACCTGCACAGTCACGGGGCCGCGGAAATCGCGGCGCCTCCACGGCTACTTGCTGGAAGACCCGCAGGTCCTGTTCATCAACGCGCCACCGAACAATCCGTATCTGTCGCTGATAACCGATACCGATCCCGTGTAGAACCCTCATGTCGGCGACCTGCCGTTGGGGCACTCCAGGCTCACATGCCAAGACCCTCGCGCTGCATCACCTTCTCGCCCACCGCACTGCATACCAGATGCACGGCGACGTGCAGGTTCTCCGGCGTCACCGCATTGATCGGGGACTGCCCCTGGAACAGTCCACTCGGCCGCATGAGCGCGTGGTAGATGTGCCACGTATCCACTCCCGGGGGCATCTGCCTGAGGATGGTCTGGACCAGCCGGCGCTTGAGGGGATCGAGCTGCCAATCCGGTACGCGCTGTCCCCGGTTGCCCAGGCTGATCGACAGGAGGTTGCCGGCCTGGATTTCGTAAGTGATCCAGCGGCGGGACTTGCCGGCGAGCTTGGCATATTCGGCGACGGAGAGGTTGTGGGGCGCCTCCAGGATATCGAGCAGCAGCATCCGTTCGCGCTGGATGTTCGACAGGGTGGGCTCCTCGGATCGGGGCGCCCGAACGGCCGACAGTCGCTGTACCGGGATCGTTGACAGACTCATGCCATCCCGCGGCTTTGCCGCCAGCAGAATCGGGGCCGCCGCTTCCCCTGGAGGCGTTCCGGCGTTCCGATCCTCCGCGGCGCCGGTTACGCCTTCCAGGTGGACGGTCAGGTGGGCGCTGGCGGCTTCGACCTGGCCTTGTTCGAACAGGTCGAGCCGATCGCCCCAGTCCTGCATCATGCGGCGCCGCTGCTCCACGTACTCGGCGTGGTTGTAGGCCGCGCTCACCTTGTCCCGGTCGGCGTGGGACAGTTGTGCCTCGATCCAAACCTTCGGGTAGCCGATCTCGTTGAGCGCCGTCGAAATCGTTCCGCGGATGCCGTGGCCGGTCAGTTGCGACTCGTAACCCAGACGCTTGAGCGCCCCATTGATGGTGTTCTCGCTGATGCGCTCGTTCAGGTCGCTGGCGTGGGCGAACAGATAGCGTTGGGCCGGCTTGAAGCGGTCCAGCATGAACCTGATGACCTCGATGGCCTGAACGGACAGCGGCACGATGTAGGGAGGGATGTCCGCAGGGTTCTTCCCCGCCTTGATCATCTGGGTCTTCAACTGCTTCACGTTCTCCGGCTCGATGATCCACAGGCCGTCGTCCAGAAGGAACTGCCCCGGCTCCGCACGGCGAAGTTCTCCCGTCCGCACGCCCGTCAGTAACAGGAGTCGAATCCCGAGTTGGGTTTGCTGTCTGCCGGGGTACTTGCGCAAGGTTCGCAGGAAAGCGGGCAGTTCCTCCATGCGCAGGAACGGGTTGTGGCGCACGGGCGGCTGGGGCAATGCGACGACATCAAGGTCGGAGGCCG
>JAQVJE010000195.1 GCA_028695325.1 Gallionellaceae bacterium | reverse complement strand
TGCCCTGCCCGACTTCCCGCCGCGCTGCTGGCAGGGCGAGTTGCGCCCCGAGGCGGTGGCGGCGGCGCGTGCCGCCCGCCTGGACAGGGAGAAGGCCCGCCTGCGGGTGAAGCTGGCCGAACTCGTCGATGAGGCGCGCGGGCACCGCAACGAGCGCCCGGAGCCCCCTGCCGACGGGCGCTTCGAGGTGGCCACCGAGGATGAGGATGGTCGCCTCGACTTCGAGATCACCCTGGACGGCGCCCCCGTGGCGCCGCCCGACGACGTCAGGCAACTGCTCACCTCGGTGCACCTGGACTTCGGCCTGATCCCGCCGGAATACCTGGTGCCGGCTGGCGCCGGCGACTACGACCCCAGCCTGGTCGAGGACCGCCCGGTCGATCCGGACGCGGTCTGGCAGGGCACCTACCACGAGGAGGGCGCCCTGTTCTACCCGGAATGGGACCTTGGCCGCCAGCACTACCGCAAGAACTGGTGCGTCATGCGCGAGAAGGACGTGAAGCCGGTGCACGACGACTTCCCGGCCGCGACCCTGGCCAAGCATGCCGCCCTGGTCAAGCAGTTGCGCCGCGGCTTCGAGGCCATGCGCGACGAGAACCGGCTCCTGAAACGTCAGGCCCAGGGCGACGAGGTGGACCTGGACGCCCTGGTCGAGGCCCTGGCCGACACCCACGACGGGCGCGAGATGAGCGACCGCCTGTTCATGCACATGCACCGGGCCGAACGCAACATCGCCGTGGCCTTCATGGTGGACATGTCCGGCTCGACCCGGGGCTGGATCAACGAGGCCGAGCGGGAGGCCCTGATCCTGCTCTGCGAGGCCCTGGAGCGGCTGGGCGACCGCTACGCCGTCTACGGCTTTTCCGGCATCACCCGCAAGCGCTGCGAGCTGTTCCGCATCAAGACCTTCGCCGAGCCCTACTCGGACGAGGTGAGGGCCCGCATCGCCGGCATCACGCCCCAGGAGTACACCCGCATGGGCTTCGCCATCCGCCACCTCACCCGGCTGCTCAACGAGGTGGAAGCAAAGACCAAGGTACTGGTCACCCTGTCTGATGGCCGCCCGGACGACTACTTCGACGCCTACCGCGGCCCCTACGGCATCGAGGACACCCGCATGGCCCTGCTGGAGGCGCGCCGGGCCGGCGTGCACCCGTTCTGCATCACCATCGACAGGGACGCCCGCGACTACCTGCCGCACATGTACGGCCACGCCCGCTATGTCATCCTCGATGACGTCGGCCAACTGCCCGGCAAGGTGGCCGACATCTACCGTCGGATCACCCGCTGAATGAACCGCCCCGACATCCAGCTCCACCGCTACTACAGCAATGGCGCCTATGGCCGCGCCTGGGGCGTGCGCCTGGTCACCGGCCTGGGCAGCGACCCCGACAGCGGCATCGCCACCGTCACCTACAAGGGTGTCGCCGGCCAGTGCCGGCGAAAGACCGGCAGCGCCAGCCTGTCCGAGTTCGCCGCCTGGGCGAAGTACGAGGTGGCCCTGAACGAGAACTCCTGGCAGCGCATCGGCGCGGCCACGCCGGAATGAAAAAGGCCGCCCACGGGCGGCCTCGTGGCGGCAGCAGGCTGACTTACCTGGCCTTGGCCTCCACCTCGATCTCCACCCGGCGGTTGGGAGCCAGGCAATCGACCAGTTTCTTCTTCGGCTGCTTCAAGTCGCACTCGACCACCGGCTGGCCGTCGCCGGCGCCGCGGGTGGAGATGAGGGACGGCTTGACACCCTTGGCGACCAGGTAGGCCTTCACCGTGTTGGCGCGCCGCTCGGACAGCTTCTGGTTGGCCGCCTTCTTGCCGGTGGCATCGGCATGGCCGACGACGCGGACCTGCTCAATCTCGCCGGCGGACTTGATGCGGGCCACGGCGTCGTCCAGGCGGGCCTTGCCTTCCTTGGTCAGGTCCTTGATGCCGTACTTGCCGAGTTTGAACAGGGCGTCGCCGGACAGCACGATCTTGTCGGCAGGTGCCGCGGGCTGGGCGGCCGGCGCTGCCTCCACAGCCGGGGCGGGTGCCGCGACCGGCGCGGCAGGCTCGGCGACTGCGACGGGCGCCGCGACCGGGGCAGGGGCCGCGGCCGCCGCGGGGGCGGCAGGCGCCTTCGCGGCAGGTGCCGGGGTGCTGGCGCCGAAGGTGGGCATGCTGGGCAGGAGGGAGCCGGCCAGGTTGCTCAGCAATTCCGGGCTGAACATGTTGAAACTGGCCACCGGATCGGCACCCCACGGGCTGGAGGCACCGGAGAAGTTGGCGGGCTTCCAGTTCAGCCAGGGGTTGAGGCCGGAGGCGGTGTTGTTGGGGTCGAACATGGCGCCGGCCATGCTGGTGTAGAGGGCCGGGTTCATGACGTTGCCCATGAAGTTCCAGGTGCGCGGGTCCATCGCCGCCATGCCCCAGCGCACGTAGGTGTTGGGGTTGATGGGGGCGATCATCATCTCCCACACGCGCGGATCCATCGGCGCCATGGCCCAGCGCATCATCTTGCCGGGGTCGCTGAACTGGGTCAGCATGGCGGTGTAGAAGGCAGGGTCCATGCCGGCCTGCATCCAGCGCAGGTAGACGTTGGGATCGCTGAAGGCCATGTAGTTGCGCACCGCGTCGGGGGTGGCCATGGAGTTCATCATGTTGAGCCAGCCGCCCGGCTCCATGGCGCCCTTCATGCCGGCGATGTAGAAGCCCGGCTCGGTCACCGCCTGGGACCAGGGCACAAACACGCGCGGATCCTGGAAGGCGCTGGCGTTCTTGGTGAAGTCGGTCATCCGGGTCAGCCACTCCTCGGCCGACTGCGGGTTGGCCGGCGGCTGGGCGGATGCTGCCAATGGCCAGGGGAAGGGGATGATCGGCAGGGGGGTGGGCTCGGCGGCCTGCACGGCGGCGGCCGCGAACGCCAGCACGAAGACCGGGGCGCGAAGATTCATGGGACTTCCTTTCTGGTTTTCCGGGACATGAACGAATTAGCGAACTCTCATATTCTAACAAAGCCGGTCGGCCATACACCGGACGCTCGACCTCACTGCAGACTTCAATGCGTTCGCTGTTGCGGATAAGCAAACGGGCCGGATGACCGGCCCGTGCTTTACCGCAACGGATCGCCGCGCCGACTGGCGCGCGCCATCATGCCAGCAGCGGCACGATCAGCAGGGCGACAATGTTGATGATCTTGATCAGCGGGTTGACGGCCGGGCCGGCGGTGTCCTTGTAGGGATCGCCGACGGTATCGCCGGTCACCGCGGCCTTGTGGGCCTCGCTGCCCTTGCCGCCGTGGTTGCCTTCCTCGATGTACTTCTTGGCGTTGTCCCAGGCGCCGCCGCCGGTGGTCATCGAGATGGCCACGAAGATGCCGGTGACGATGGTGCCGAGCAGCACGCCGCCCAGCGCCACCGGGCCGAGGATGACGCCGACCAGCACCGGGACCAGCACCGGCAGCAGGGACGGGATCATCATTTCCTTGATGGCGGCCTTGGTCAGCATGTCGACGCAGGTGCCGTACTCGGGCTTGCCGGTGCCTTCCATGATGCCGGGAATTTCCTTGAACTGGCGGCGCACTTCCACCACCACCGAACCGGCGGCGCGGCCGACCGCCTCCATGCCCATGGCGCCGAACAGATAGGGCACCATGCCGCCGATGAACAGGCCGATGATGACCATGTGGTTGGACAGGTCGAAGGCGGTGCTCACGCCCAGTTTGGCCTCCAGGGCGTGGGTGTAGTCGGCGAACAGCACCAGGGCGGCGAGACCGGCGGAGCCGATGGCGTAGCCCTTGGTGACCGCCTTGGTGGTGTTGCCGACGGCGTCGAGCGGATCGGTGATGTTGCGGATCTCGTCCGGCAGTTCGGCCATCTCGGCGATGCCGCCGGCGTTGTCGGTGACGGGGCCGTAGGCGTCCAGGGCGACGA
>JAQVJE010000041.1 GCA_028695325.1 Gallionellaceae bacterium | reverse complement strand
GCCGTGGTCACCGGCGACGTCACCCAGATCGACTTGGTGCGCGGCCAGCAGAGCGGCCTCATCGAGGCCCGCCTGGTCCTCAAGCAGGTGCGCGGCATCGCCTTCACCGAGTTCCAGAACGACGACGTCGTCCGCCACCCCCTGGTGGCACGCATCATCGACGCCTACGATGCCTATGCGAAGCATGGGGAGTGAGGCTTGAGGAGTGAGGCGAAGCTGCATCTGAGCGTGCAGTATGCGACTGAGAAAGCAGGCCTGCCCACCCGTGCCCTGTTCCGCCGCTGGGCCAAGGCGGCCCTCGCCCACGACGCCGCCGCCACCCTGCGCGTCGTCGACGCGGTTGAGGGTCAGACCCTCAACCGCGACTACCGCGGCAAGGACTACGCCACCAACGTGCTCACCTTCGAGTACGGCCCGGACGACAGCCTTGAAGGCGCGCCCCTGAGCGGCGACATCGTCCTCTGTGCCGCGGTGGTGGCGCGCGAGGCGGCCGCGCAGGGCAAGGACCTCATGGCCCACTACGCCCACCTCACGGTGCACGGCATGCTGCACCTGCAGGGTTACGACCACGAGGACGCGGACGAGGCCGCCGCCATGGAGGCGGTGGAAACATTTGTTATGATGCGCCTGGGTTTTCCCGATCCATACCAATACCATGAGTGACGACAGTAGTCCCCGACCTAGCCTGATCGAACGCATCACCGCCTGGCTCTCGCCCGAGCCGGACAACCGCGAGGAGCTGCTCGAACTGCTCCACGCCGCCTACGACAAGAACCTGCTCGACGCCGACGCCCTGTCGATGATCGAGGGGGTCATGCAGGTGTCCGAGATGCAGGTGCGCGAGATCATGATCCCGCGCGCCCAGATGGACGTCATCGACGTCAACGATGCGCACGACGAGATACTGCGCTTCGTCCTCGATACCGCCCACTCGCGCTTCCCCGCCATCGACGGCGACCGCGACAACATACTCGGCATCCTGCTCGCCAAGGACCTCTTGCGTTTGTATGCCGGCGAGGAGGTCAACCTGCGCGAGATGCTGCGCCCGGCCGTCTTCGTGCCGGAGTCCAAGCGCCTCAACGTTCTCCTGCGAGAGTTCCGCTCTTCGCGCAACCACATCGCCATCGTGGTCGACGAGTACGGCGGTGCCGCCGGCCTGGTCACCATCGAGGACGTTCTCGAGCAGATCGTCGGCGACATCGAGGACGAATACGACTACGACGAGGACGAGGACAATGTCCTGCAGGAGGCCGAGCGCATCTGGCGAGTCAAGGCCCACACCGAGATCGCCGACTTCAACGAGATCGTCGGCAGCACCTTCTCCGACGAGGAGTTCGACACCGTCGGCGGCCTGGTGGTCAACGCCTTCGGCCGCCTGCCCAAGCGCGGCGAGCAAGTGGTGATCGACGGCTACCGCTTCCGGGTGTCGCGTGCCGACAGCCGGCGCCTGCACACCTTGGTGGTGGAGCGTCTGGCCGAGGCCGACGCGGCGTGAGCGACGGCCCGGCCTACCCTTGAGAGTGCTTGTAAAACACCGGGGCGGCCTTTAACTTAGCCGCCTTTGCTTTGGTACCCAGGGGAACATGTTGTCTGACTGGAACGAATTCCTGCGTGGCCAGGAACTGGCCAACGGCGAGGCCGGCCTGGCCGCCGCCCGCGACAGCCTTGTGCTGGCCGAGCTTTCCCACTGGGGCCTCATCGCCTTCACCGGCGAGGACGCCCTCGACTTCCTGCACAGCCAGGTCACCAACGACCTGCGCGGCCTCTCCACCGAGCGCGCGGTGTTCGCCGGCTACTGCTCGGCCAAGGGCCGCATGCTGGCCAACTTCCTGGTCTTCCGGCGCGGCGACGACATCCTGCTCATGCTGCCGGACTCGGTGCGCGAAGCGGTACAGAAGCGCCTCGCCATGTTCATCCTGCGCGCCAAGGTGAAGGCGCGCGACGCCGGCGCCGACTGGGTCCGACTCGGCCTCGCCGGGGCGGGTGCCGGCAAACTGCTCGCCGAAGCGGCCGGCCTGCATCCGGGCGCCGACATCATGGCCATGGCGCACACCGACACCGCCTTCGCCATCCGCCTGGGCGGCGAGCGCTTCGACATCTTCGTCCGCCCGGACCAGGCACCGTCCCTGTGGCAGCGCCTCGCGGCCCGCGCCCGGCCGGTCGGCCAGGCGGCCTGGGACTGGCTGATGGTGGACGCCGGCGTCCCCGCCATCCTGCCGGCGACGCAGGACCAGTTCGTGCCGCAGATGGCCAACATGGTCGAGCTCGGCGGCGTCAGCTTCCAGAAGGGATGTTACCCGGGCCAGGAGATCGTCGCCCGCAGCCAATACCTCGGCACCCAGAAACGCCGCCTCTACCTCGCCCACGTCGACGCCGAGGCCAGGCCGGGCGACCCGCTCTACAGCGCCGCCACCGGCGATCAGGCGGTCGGCCAGGTCGCCAACGCGGCGGCGGCACCGGGCGGTGGCCACGACCTCCTGGCGGTGCTGCGCATCGACGCCCATGCCAGCGGCGACGTCCGCCTCGGCACGCCCGGCGGCGCCACGCTGCGCTTCCGTCCCCTCGCCTACATGGGCGACGCATGACCAGGAAGGGCGGACGCAAGCTGCAGATCCTCCAGGCACTAGCCGAGATGCTGGAGGCACCGCAGGCGGAGAAGATCACCACAGCCGCACTGGCCGCCCGCGTGGAGGTGTCGGAGGCCGCGCTGTACCGGCATTTCGCCAGCAAGGCGCAGATGTACGAGGGCCTCATCGAATTCATCGAGACCACCCTGTTCGGCCTCGTCAACCGCATCACCGCCGAGGAGACGGCCGGCCTCGAACAGGTGCGCACGGTGACCCAGGTTCTGCTCGGCTTTGCCGAGAAGAACCGCGGCATGTGCCGGGTGCTGACCGGCGAGGTGCTGGTGCACGAGAACCCGCGCCTGCAGGCGCGGGTCAACCAGCTCGTCGACCGTATCGAGGTGAGCCTCAAGCAGTCGCTGCGCATCGCCACCACCCAGGGCGGCCTGGCCGAGGGAGTAGAGGTCGGCGCCGCCGCCAACCTGATCATCGCCATAGTGCTGGGGCGCTGGCAGCAGTTCACCAAAAGCGGCTTCGCACGCAGCCCCACGGATCACTGGCCGGGCCAGTGGGCGTTGCTGCAGCGCGCGCTCAGCGCCTAGTGCAGACCGGGCAGGCCGGGTCCCGCTGCAGGCGGATGCTGCGCCAATCCGCCGCCAGGGCGTCGTAGAGCAGCAACCGGCCGGACAGGCTGGTGCCGATGTCCATCAGCAGCTTCAACGCCTCGGCCGCCTGCATGGCGCCGACCACCCCGACCAGGGGGGCGAAGACGCCAAACTCGGCGCAGCGCATCTCGGCGTCGCGGGCGTTTTCCGGAAACAGGCAGGCGTAGCAGGGAGCGTCGTCGCGGCGCAGGTCGAAGGCGCTGACCTGGCCGTCGAAGCGCACCGCGGCGCCCGACACCAGCGGCCGCCGCCAGGCCACGCAGGCCCGGTTGACGGCGTGCCGGGTAGCAAAGTTGTCTGAGCAGTCGAGCACCAGGTCGGCCTCGCCGACACGGCGTGCCAGTTCGTCGCCCTCCAGGCGGGCTGGCAGCGCGGTGATCGCGACGTCGGGGTTCATGGCGACCATGCGGCGAGCGGCCGACTCGGCCTTATTGGCGCCCAGGCTGGCCATGTCGTGGGCAATCTGGCGCTGCAGGTTGGTGAGATCGACGACGTCGTGGTCAGCCAGGGTGATGCTGCCCACCCCCGCGGCGGCCAGGTAGAGCGCCACCGGCGAGCCCAATCCGCCGGCACCGACGACCAGCACGCGGCTGCCGGCCAGGCGTTCCTGGCCGGCGATGCCGATCTCGTTCAGCAGCAGGTGGCGGGAATAACGCAGCAGCTGGCCGTCGTCCATCCCGCCGGCTTCCCGGTCAGCGATCCCGCAGCAGGTGCAGGCCCTTGAGCAGGATCAGCGCCTGGTTGAACTGGTAGTCCTTGGCCGAGACGATCTCAGCTGGATCATCCTCCTTGCCGGCCTCTTCGTCCTTGCCGGCCGGCGCCTTCGGCGTCTTGCCGCCCTTGTCGGCCGGTGCCGGCTTGCCCTTCTGGACCGGCGCCGGTTCCTGGCCGTTGCTAAGGTGGCGCTCCAGGTCGGCCTCGCGGATATCCATCCTCGCCTCGCCGCCCTGGGTGACGGTGGCATCCTCGACCACGATGTCCGGGGTGATGCCCTTGGCCTGGATGGAGCGGCCGTTCGGCGTGTAGTAGCGCGCCGTGGTGAGCTTGATGGCGGTGCCGTTGGCGAGCGGCAGGATGGTCTGCACCGAACCCTTGCCGAAGGTCTGGGTGCCTACGATGAGGGCACGCCGGTGGTCCTGCAGGGCGCCGGCGACGATCTCAGAGGCGGAGGCCGAGCCGCCATTGACCAGCACCACCATAGGCACCTCCTTGACCCAGGCCGGCAGTGCCTTGAGGTAGTCGGTCTCGCCGTGACGCAAGTAGTTCTCGCGCGCATTGGTGAGCTTCATCTTGGCGTCCTCGGTGCGGCCGTCAGTGTAGACCACCAAGGTGGCCGGCTTGAGGAAGGCGCCGGCGACACCGACTGCGGTATTGAGAAGGCCACCGGGATCGTTGCGCAGATCCAACACCAGGCCCTTGAGGGTGCCCTTGTTGGCCGCCTCCAGGTCCTTGAGGGCGGAGACCAGATTGTCGCCGGTGTGTTCCTGGAACTGGGTGATGCGCACATAGCCGTAGCCGGGCTCAACCAGCTTGTGCTTGACACTCTTGATCTTGATGACGGCGCGGGTCAGGGTGACGACCACCGGCTTGGCCTCGCCCTTGCGTATGATGGTGAGTGTAATGTCGGTGCCCGGCTTGCCGCGCATGCGCTTGACCGCGTCATTCAGGGTCATGCCCTTGACCGGGGTGTCGTCCAGTTTGATGATCAGGTCGCCGCTCTTCAAGCCGGCCTTGAACGCCGGGGTGTCCTCGATCGGCGACACCACCTTGACGAAACCGTCCTCCATGCCGACCTCGATGCCGAGGCCGCCGAACTCGCCCTGGGTGCCGACCTGCATCTCCTTGAAGGCCTCGGGATCGAGGTAGGCGGAATGGGGATCGAGGCCGGTCAACATGCCGTTGATCGCCTCGGTAATGAGTTTCTTGTCTTCGACCGGCTCGACGTAGTCGCTCTTGATCTTGCCGAAGATCTCGGCGAAGGCGCGCAGGTCCTCGACCGGCAGCGGCTCCGGCTCACGCTCGGCGACGGCAGAAAAGTTCAGGGTGAGTGCCGCGCCGATGGCCACGCCGAGGCCGATGAGTCCGAATTGCTTGATCTTGCCGGTCATGAATGTTGTCTCGATGTGTCTCACTTGACCCAGGACAGGGGGTCGAACGGTCGCCCCTGGCGGCGCAACTCGAAATACAGCCCGGGCTCCTCATGCCCGCCGGTGTTGCCCACGGCGGCGACCACGTCGCCTGCCCGGACGGCATCACCCGCCTGTTTATACAGGCTTTCATTATTGCTGTACAGGCTGAGGTAACCGTCGCCGTGGTCGATGATCAAAAGGTTGCCGAAGCCGCGCAGCCAGTCGGCAAACACCACCTCGCCGCTACCCACAGCATGCACCGGCTGGCCGGCGCGGGTCCTGATGAACAGCCCCTTCCAGGCCGGGCCGCCGCCACTGCGCGCCTGGCCGTAACGGGCGACGATCTCACCCGCGGCGGGCAGGGCCAGCTTGCCGCGCAGGCCAGCGAACTTATAGCCGGCCAGGCTTGCGTCGGCCACCTTCTTGACCGCCTGTCCCTTGGTGGGCTTGCCCTTTTGGGCCTGGCGCTGCTGGGCGGCCTTCTTCGCCTTGGCCTCCTCGGCCAGCCGGCGCAATCGCTCGATCAAGCGCGCTAGGCGCCGCTCGTCACGCACCAGGCTGTCGATCTCCTGGCGCTGCTGGCGGATCTGCCGTGACAGCTTGTCGTAGACGAGCTGGCGGGTCTCCTTCTCCTTGGCCAGCTGCTGCCGCTGCGCCAGCTGCGCCTGCCTGACCTGGCCCAGCTCGGCCTGGCGCAGCCGGGTGCGCTCCGTCACCTCGGCCAGGCGTACCAAGGCGGCGCGCCGGCTATCGATCAGCGCCGCGCGGGCGCGGCCGATGTAGGCGTAGTAGGCAAGGTCGCGCTGCACCGCGCCGGGCTCGCGGCCGGACAGCACCAGACGCAGGGCGTCGACCTCGCCCTCGCCGTAGCGCTGCCTGAGCAGGGCGGTCAGCTGCACCTCGTCCCCGCGCAGCCTGGCCTCGATAGTGCGCCGTTCCCCGGCCAGCTGGCTCAGCGTACCACCCAGGCGTTGCTCGTTGCGACGCAGGTCAAGCAGGGTGCGGTTGATATCGGAGATGCGCCGCTCAGAGGTGCGCAGGCCATCGGCCGCCTCCTTGCGGTCCTCGGCGGCACGCTCGACCTCGCCGCGCAGTTTGACGATGCGGCCGCGCAGCTCGCCCAGTTCCTTCTGCTTGTCGTCCGCCGGCGCCGCCCAGGACGGGCCGGGGATGAGCAGCAGCAGGACGAGCAGCCGGATCACGCCGGTCAGGAATCGAATTCGATCAGGGGATGCCCGGTCATCTCCCTGGGTTGCGGCAGGTCCATCATCCTGAGCAGGGTGGGCGCGATATCCTCCAGGGCGCCGGTCTCGGACAGGCGGGCGGGCCGGCCGATGTACAGGAAGGGCACCAGGTTGGTGGTATGCGCCGTGTGCGGCTGCTGGTTGGCGAGGTCGACCATGCATTCGGCGTTGCCGTGGTCGGCGGTGATCAGCACCTCGCCCCCGATCTCCAGCATGGCCGGCACCACCCGGCCCAGGCAGACGTCGATGGCCTCGATGGCGCGTCGCGCGGCGTCGAAGTTGCCGGTGTGGCCGACCATGTCGGCATTGGCATAGTTGCAGATGATTGCGTCGTATCTGCGGCCCTGGATCGCCTCGACCAGTTTGTCGGTCACCTCGTAGGCGCTCATCTCGGGTTGCTGGTCGTAATGGGAGACCGGGGGGGATTTCACCAGCACGCGGTCCTCGCCGGGATAGACCGTTTCGTCGCCGCCGTTGAAGAAGTAGGTGACGTGAGGATACTTCTCGGTCTCCGCGATGCGCAGCTGGCGCAGGCCCAGGCTGGCGATGTATTCACCGAATCCGTTGTGGATGTGCTCGGGCGGGAAGGCCACCGGCACGTCAAACTCGTCGCTGTAGTGGGTCAGGGTGCAGTAGATGGAGAGCTTGGGCACGTAGCGGCGTACGAAACCGTCGAAGTCAGGCTGCAGGAAGGCCTTGGTCAGCTGGCGGGCACGGTCGGAACGGAAATTCATGAACACCACCGCGTCGCCATCGTGCATGCACGGCACCGGCTCGCCTGCGGGGGCGATCACGGTCGGGCGGATGAATTCGTCGCTCTCGCCCCGCTCGTAGGCCATGGCCAGGCCTTCGAGCGCGGTCGCGGCGCGGTATTCCGCCTCGCCCAGGGTGATCATGTCGTAGGCGATCTGCACGCGCGGCCAGCGCTTGTCGCGGTCCATGCCGTAGTAGCGGCCGCTGATGGTGGCGATGCGGCCGTGGCCGAGTTGGTCGAGCTTGTCCTGAAGGCGCTGCAGGTAGGTGTCGGCGCACTTGGGCGGCGTGTCGCGGCCATCGAGGAAGGCGTGCACCATGATCTTGTCCAGGCCGCCCTGCACCGCCATCTCCAGCATGGCGTGGATGTGCCCCTCGTGGCTGTGCACACCGCCGTCCGACAGCAGGCCGAATACGTGCAGGGTGCCATGGTTGGCCTTGACCTGCGCGATGACGTCGAGCAGGACATAGTTTTCGAAGAAGTGGCCGAGCTGGATGGAGCGGTCGATGCGGGTGAATTCCTGGTACACCACGCGGCCGGCACCAATGTTCAGGTGGCCCACCTCGGAGTTGCCCATCTGGCCACCCGGCAGGCCGACCGCCGCCTCCGAGGCATGGATGGTGGTGTGCGGGTAGGTGGCCCAGTAGCGGTCGAAATTGGGCTTGTGGGCGGCGGCGATGGCGTTGTTCAACTCGGACTCTCGGTAACCGAAGCCATCGAGGATGATCAGCAGGGCGGGGCGCACATTAGGAGGCATTAGAAGATTTTATCGTAGACAAGGTCACTTTCACGTCGGTATTTTAGTATATTTGAATACGTCTTTGAATTTGCCCATAGCCACGCCTACATCAGGGTTGAACGGAGTCGACATAATGACCATGGAGTCCCCCTCGGATCTCATCGAGAAAGACGAACACATCGAGCAGGCTTCGCGCGCGCTCAAGGCGATGTCCCACCCCCTCCGGCTCAAGATCCTTTGCGTGCTGGGCGACAACGAGGTCAGCGTGCAGGACATCGTCGACAACGTGGGTACCTCGCAGAGCAACATCTCGCAGCACCTCGCCATCCTGCGCGACAAGGGCGTGCTGCGCACCCGCAAGGACGCCAACCGGGTCTACTACCGCGTCGCCGACACCCGCACACTGCAGCTGATTGGCATGATGCGCGACGTTTTTTGCGGTTTCACGAAATAACCCGCTGAATTCCGCAGTGCCGCCGCCCCGCCGGGTCGGCGGTCTGGCCCTGCCCGCAGCAGGGCCGTAACTATTCCTGTATTCGGGATTGATTCCTGCTATCTTTTTTATCATTCGATAAGTTTTTCTGATATATTAGCGTTTACTAATATTTCATCCCGACGTCATGACCGACAAGTTCTCAGTAGCTGCCTTGCTGCTGGCCATGGCGCTCGCCGCCCCGACGGCGGCCGAGCCGCTCGATTTCAGGCGCTGCGTTGCCGAGGCACTGACCAACAACCCGGACCTGGCCACCAGCGCCGCCCGCATCGGCCAGGCCGAGGCGGGTGTGTTGCAGAGCGAAGGCGCCCACCTGCCGCGCGTCAACCTGTCGCTCACCGCGACCCGCAGCAACGATCCGCTCAACGCCTTCGGCCTCAAGCTCGGCCAGGGCCATGTCGCCCCAGCCGACATGGCCCCTGCCGCGCTCAACGACCCGGCCGCGGTGAACAACTTCAACACTCGCATCGAGGTGCTGGCGCCCCTCTACACCGGCGGCCAGCTGAGTGCCCGGACCGAACAGGCCAGGGCTGCCGCGCGCGCCGTCCGCCAGGATGACAAGGCCCTGCGCCAGCAACTCATCCGGCAGGTCGCCGAGGCCTACCAGGGCGTGCACACGGCGCGTGCCCACCTCCGGGTGGCCGAGGAGTCGGCCAAGGCCGCAGACGAATACCTGCGCGTCACCGACAGCCTGCTCAAGCAGGGCATGGCGGTGAAGAGCGACGTACTGAGCGCGCGGGTCAACCTGGAGGACGCCCGTCTGCGCGTGATCGAGGCGCGCCGCCAGGAGGCGGGCGCGCTCGACCGCCTGAAGATGCTGATGGGACGCCCGCTCACCGACAACATCGAGATCGGCGCCGGCAACGGCGCCAGCCTGCCCGATGGCGAGGAGGCGGCCCTGCTCGAACAGGCGCGCAGCCAGCACCCCGGCCTCAAGGCCCGGCGCGAGCAATTGGAGGCGGCGCGCGCCCAGGTCGATGTCGCCCGTGCCAGCCGCCGGCCGCGCGTCGACCTCATGGCCCGCCAGGACTGGAACGACGACAGCCTGGGCCTGGCGGCCGGGGCCTACACCGTGGCCGGGGTGGTGAGCTGGAACGCCTTCGACGGCGGCGTCGCCAGCGCCGGCATCGACCAGGCCAGGGCCGCCCTGGCCGAGGCCGAGGCCAGGCTGCGCCAGGCCGAGAACAGCATCCTGTTCGAGGTCCGCGAGGCACGCCGCCAGTCCATCGAGGCCGAGGTGCGGGTGACCGCCCGCGAGGCCGCCGTGGCCGACGCCAAGGAGGCCCAGCGCCTGACCCGCAAGCGCTACGAGAATGGCCTCGCCACCCTGGTCGACCTGCTCGCCGTGCAGGCGCAGCTGGACCAGGCCCGCGCCGGCCTGGTCGCCGCCCGTCACGACCGGGAAGTCAGCCGCATCGAACTGAGGCGCGCCACCGGCATGCTTGGCGCCGATACGCTGTGAGGAAACACACGATGAACAAGCACATCCTGAGCGCCATCGCCCTGGCGCTGTCCCTGGCCGGCTGCGGCCACGACGAGGCCGGCCAGGCCGCCACCCCCCGCACCATGCCGGGCAAGGCCGCGGTGGTGGCCGCCGACGCCCGCGTCGCCCATCACGCCGCGCCGGCCACCGTGGTGGCCGTCGACCGCGCCGAGGTGGCCTCCCGTTTGATGGGCTACATCAGCGACATCGCCGTCGTCGAGGGCCAGGCCGTCGCGCGCGGCCAGCGGCTGTTCACCGTCGACCCGCTCGACGTCCAGGGCGGCGTCGAGCAGGCCCGCGCCGGCGTCAGCCAGGCCGAGAGCGCCTACGCCGATGCCAAAGCCGACTTCGACCGCTACAGCAACCTCTACCAGGAGGAAGTGGTGAGCCGGCAGCAGTTTGACAAGGCCAGGCTGCAGCTCGACGTCGCCGCCGCCCGCCTGGCCCAGGCGCGGGCCGGCCTGGGCACCGCCAGCGGGCAGCTGCGCTATGCCACGGTCACCTCGCCGATCGCCGGCGTGGTGACTCGCAAGCTGGCCAACAATGGCGACCTCGCCGCCCCCGGCAAGCCGGTCCTGGTGATCGAGAATCCGGCCCGGCTCCAGATCGAAACCCAGGTCCCCGAGGACGTGCTCGGCCGCCTGAGGCCGGGCCTGGCAGTGCCGGTCGAGATCGACGGTGTCGACGGCCAGGTCGAAGGCAGGGTGGCGCGCATATCGCCCGCCGCCGACCCGGTCAGCCGCACCTTCCTGGTCAAGCTCGACGTGGCGGCCAAGGGCCTGCGCTCGGGTGCCTTCGCCCGCGTGCTGTTCCCGGCCGGCGAGCGCACCGCCCTGGCCGTGCCGGCCAAGGCGCTGGTCAACCGCGCCGGCATCGACGGTGTCTTCGTGCTCGGCCAGGACGGTATCGCCCAGTTCCGCATGGTCAGGCGCGGCGCCGAGGTCGGCGGACTGGTGGAGATCCAGGCCGGCCTCGCGGCTGGCGAGCGGGTGGTGGTCGAGGGCGCCGACAAGCTGGAATCCGGCGACAAGGTGCAGGGTTAAGCCATGTCGGCCCAAGCTGAAGTCAACATCGCCGGCCGGCTGGCGGGCGCCTTCCTGGAGTCCAAGATCACCCCGCTGATGATCCTGGCCCTGTTCATGATCGGTGCCCTGGCGCTCTTGATGACGCCGCGCGAGTACAACCCGCAGATCGTCGTGCCGGCCGCCAGCATCATCGTGTCGAAACCGGGCGCCGGCCCCGACGAGATCCACAACCTGGTGGTGAAGCCGCTGGAGGCGATCATGAACGCCCAGTCCGGCGTCGACCACACCTTCGGCTACGCCGCCAGCGACTACGGCGTCGTCACCGTGCAGTTCGAGGTCGGCCAGAACCAGGAGGACAGCCTGGTCAAGCTGTACAACCAGCTGATGCAGAACATGGACCGGGTGCCGCCGGGCGCCAGCGAGCCGGTGGTGAAGCCGGTCAACGTCGACGACGTGCCCATCCTGACCATCACCTTGAGTTCGCGTCAGCACGACGACCAAAAGCTCCGCGAGGTCGCCGCGCGGCTTCTGGAGCACCTGCGCAACGTCGATGGGGTGTCGTTCACCCAGCTCGTGGGCGGCAAGCCACGCATGGTCAACGTCTGGCTTGACGCCCAGCGCCTGACCGGCGCCGGCCTGACCCTCAACCAGGTCGACCGCATGCTGCGCGGCGCCAACGTCTCGGCCCCCCTGGGTGAACTGGTGCAGGACAACCGCGCCCTGCCCCTGCGCCTGGACGGCTTCCTCGGTTCGGCCCGCGAGGTGGGCGACATCGTGGTCGGCGTCGCCGGTGGCCGCCCGGTCTACCTGAAGGACATCGCCCGCATCGAGGACGGCGGCGCCGAACTGGACGATTCGTCCTGGATCGGCTTCGGACCTGCCGCAAAGGCTGGTCAACCCGGTACCGCCCCCGCCGTCACCCTCGCCATCGCCAAGAAGGCCGGCACCAACGGCGTCACCGTGTCGCGTGCCGTGCTGGAGAAACTGGACGAGCTGAAGCGCCAGGCGGTACCCGAGGGCATTGCCATCACGGTGACCCGCGACGACGGCGAGCGCGCCGACGCCGCCGTGAACCTCTTGGTGGAGCACCTGGGCATCGCCATCCTCACCGTGGTCCTGCTCATGTGGTGGTTCCTGGGCTGGCGCGAGGCCGGCATCGTCACCATGACCATCCCGCTGATCCTGTTCATCGTCCTCGCCGTGGGCTACCTGACCGGCCAGACCATCAACCGGATCACCCTGTTCGCCCTCATCCTGGCCCTCGGCCTCTTGGTCGACGACTCCATCGTGGTGATCGAGAACATCCACCGCCACCTGCACCATGGCAAGGTGAAGATGGAGGAGTTCGGCCAGACCCTGGTCACCGCCACCAACGAGATCGGCAACCCGACCAACGTCGCCACCCTGGCGGTCATGCTGGCCTTCATCCCGATGGCCTTCGTCACCGGCATGATGGGCCCGTTCATGCGGCCGATCCCGATCAACGTGCCGGTGGCCATGCTGGCCTCGCTGTTCATCGCCTACTCGGTGGTGCCCTGGGCGGCGCGCCGGGCCCTGCGCGGCAAGGCCATGAAGACCCTGGCGGCGGCGCCCACCCTGGAAGATCATGGCAACAGCGACCCCCTGCGTCGCGCCTACCTGGCCGTGGTGCGGCCGCTGATTGCCAGCCCGGTCAGGCGCAACATATTCTTTGGCGTGGTGGTCGCCCTGCTGGTCGGCGCCATGGTCATGCCGGCCTGGCAGCTCGTCCGACCGTCCGGCATCGACGGTCCGCTGTCGCCCCTGGGCGTCGAGCTGAAGATGCTGCCGAACGACAACACCAATACCCTGCTCCTGCAGATCGACATGCCGGCCGGCACCGCACTGGAGGCCACCGACGCGGTGGCGCGCGAGGTCGCCACGCTGCTCGCCGGCTACCGCCACGTCACCGACTACCAGACCTTCCTCGGCCAGCCGGCGCCGATCGACTTCGCCGCCCTGGTGCGCGGCGACCTGATCAAGAAGGGCTCGAATCTCGCCCAGATCCGCGTCAACCTGGTCGACAAGCATGCCCGCAGCGATGCCTCGCACGACATCGCCTTCCAGCTCGACGCGCTGCTGGCGCCGGTGCGCCAGCGCCACCCGGCGGCCAGGATCAAGATATTCGAGACCCCGCCCGGTCCACCGGTGCCGTCGCAGATCCTGGCCGAGCTGTATGGCCCCGACTACGACGTCCTGCGCCGCGCCGCCGCCGAGGTGAACGAGAAGTTCGGCGAGGTCTACGGCCTCATCAACGAGGACGACTCGGTGACCGCCGACCTCGACAGCTTCCACGTCCGCGTCGATGCCGAGAAGGCCATGCTGGCCGGCGTCGCCCCCGCCCAGGTAGCCGAGATGCTGCGCAACTACGTGTCCGGCTTCGCCATCGGCACCCTGCACGCGGTGGATGCCCGCGAGCCGGTCGACATCCGGGTGCGCCTGCCGCGCGCCCAGCGCGCCGATCCCGACACCCTGCTGGCCCTCAGGGTGAGCAACGGCCAGGGCGCCCAGATCCCCTTGTCCGCGATCGCCCGCATCGAGCGGGTCATCGCCGCCAAGCCCATCCTCACGCGCGACCAGCACACCATGGTCACGGTGGGCGGCGAGATGCTGGCCTCCAGCCCGGTCTACGCGGTCCTCGCCCTCGACGGCATGCTCGACGAACAGAAGCTCAATGCCGGCCCCGCCTTCAGCACCGGCAACATGGGCTTCGTCGCCGCCGAGCCGAAGGACGTGGTCGACTACACCCTGCTCTGGGGCGGCGAGATGCGCCTCACCCTCGACGTGTTCCGCGACCTCGGTTCCGCCTTCATCGTCGCCCTGGTGCTGATCTACCTGATGCTGACCGCCTACTACAAGTCGTTCATGCTGCCGCTGATCGTCATGGGCGCCATCCCCTTGACCCTGATCGGGGTCTTTCCCGGCCACTGGGCCATGGGCCAGGCCTTCACGGCGACCTCGATGATCGGCGCCATCGCCCTGGCCGGCGTGGTGGTGCGCAACTCGCTGCTACTGATCGACTTCATACTCGAGTACCGCCGCCACGGCTGGGACCTCGAGGCCGCCGTGGTCGAGGCCGGTGCGGTGCGCTTCCGGCCCATCCTGCTGACCGCCCTGGCGATCATCCTGGGCTCCGCCGTCATGATCACCGACCCGGTGTTCGGCGGCCTGGCGGTCTCCCTGATCTTCGGCACCTTCGCCTCGACGGCGCTGACCCTGGTGGTCATCCCGATCCTGTACCTGCTTTGGCAACGCAACCTGAAAGGAACCCCTGCATGACTACTGAACGCGCCCTCCGCATCCTGGCCGGCTTCATGATCCTGCTGTCCATGGGGCTGGCCCAGGCCTTCGGCCAGATCGACCTCACCGAGATGTCCTGGCTCTGGTTCACCCTCTTCATCGGCCTCAACCTGCTGCAGTCCGGCTTCACCGGCTTCTGCCCGCCCGAGGGCCTGCTCAGGAAGATGGGCTTCAAGTCCGGCGGCGACGCCTGCTGCAAGTAAACCAAGGCGGGGCTGGGGTAGAATCCTGCCCCTGCCCTACCCTAATCGAGGTCACGGATGGATTTCATCCTACAAAACATCTGGCTGGTCCTGCTCGCCGCCCTGTCCGGCTTCATGCTGTTCAGCGGCGGCCTCTTGGGCCGGCTGTCCGGCATCAAACAGGTCGGTCCGCAAGAGGCGGTCATGCTGTTCAACCACCAGGACGCCCTGGTCCTCGACGTGCGCGAGCAGTCCGAGTTCAAGGACGGCCACATCACCAAGGCCAGGCACATCCCGCTCGGCCAGCTGAAGAGCCAGCTCGCCGGCCTGGAGAAGTACAAGGACAAGCCGGTGGTGGTGGTCTGCCGCACCGGCAACCGCTCCGGCCACGCCTGCGGCATCCTGCGCAAGGCGGGCTTCGAGAACGTCAGCAACCTGGCCGGTGGCATCATGGCCTGGGAACAGGCCGGTTTACCGAAGGAAAAGTGATAGGAAGCGCCATGCCGCACGTCAAGATGTACTGCACCGCCATCTGCCCCTACTGCCAGATGGCCGAGCGCCTGCTCAACAAGAAGGGCGTCACCGAGATAGAGAAGATCCGCATCGACCTCGACCCGGCCCAGGGCCAGGAGATGATGCGCATCACCGGCCGCCGCACGGTGCCGCAGATCTACATCGGCGACCGCCATGTCGGCGGCTTCGACGACCTCTCGGCGCTCGACGCCGGCGGCGAGCTAGACCCCTTGCTGGCGGCTTGAAATCCGGCGCTCCGGCGCCATCTGCTCCGGCGTCCAAGCGATCCAGGAGCCCGTCATGGAACTCGTCTGTCCCCACTGCGGCGCGGTCAACCGTGTCCCCGAACAGCGCCTGGGCGACCAGCCCCGCTGCGGCAAGTGCGGCGGCCAGGTGCTGCCGCCAGCCCCCATCGAACTGGCCGCCGGCAACTTCGACCGCTTCATCGGCCGCGACGGCCTGCCCGTGCTGGTCGATTTCTGGGCGCCCTGGTGCGGCCCGTGCAAACAGTTCGCGCCGGTCTTCGCCCAGCTGGCCGGCCAGTACGTCGGCGGTGCCCGCTTCGCCAAGGTGGACACCGAGGCCGAACAGGCCCTCGCCGCCCGCCACGGCATCCGCAGCATCCCCACCCTGGCCCTGTTCAAGGGCGGCCGCGAGGTCGACCGGGTCGCCGGCGCCCTGCCCGCTGCGCAACTGGCGGCCTGGCTGCGCCAGCATCTTTGAAGGCAGGACCGCCGGCGGGAAGCGGATATAATGACCCGCTTTCCCCATCCCACCATTCGGAAGTCAACATGAGCGAACAGGAACAGGCCGCGCTGCCGGTCTTCAACATCGAGAAGATCTACCTCAAGGATCTGTCCGTCGAGGTGCCCAACGCCCCGGCCATCTTCCTCGAGCAGGGCCAGCCGCAGATCGACGTGCAGCTGCGCAACAAGAGCGAGGCGATCGACAACGGCATCTACCAGACCGTGCTGACCGCCGAGGTCACCGCCAAGGTGGGCGACAAGACCGCCTTCGTGGTCGAGGCGCACCAGGCCGGTATCTTCCGCGCCCAGAACATCCCCCAGGAGGCCATCGAGCCGATGCTGGCGGTGGGCTGCCCGAACATTCTGTTCCCCTACCTGCGCGAATCGGTGTCCGACGCCGTCGGTCGTGCCGGCTTCCCTGCCCTCTACATGCAGCCGGTCAACTTCGAGGCCATGTACCTGCAACAGCGCGCCCAGGCACAAGCCCAGCAGCAGCCCAGCTGACCCTCCCGCCATGAAGATCGCGGTACTGGGGGCGGGCGCCTGGGGCACCGCACTGGCCATCGGCCTCGTCGGCGAGGCCGGAGTCACACTGTGGACGCGCAACCCAGAGCATGCCCGGCAGATGCAACAAGACGGCAGCAACGCTCGTTACCTGCCCGGTATCCCGCTGCGCGACCTGGCCGTCACCGCCGACCTGGCGGCGGCGATCGACGGCGCCGATTACCTGGTCTCCGCCGTGCCCACCTCCGGCTTCCGCGACCTGTTGCGCCAGCTTCGCGGCACGTCCAGCCCGCTGGTCTGGCTGTGCAAGGGCTTCGAGACCGGCACCATGAAGCTGCCGCACCAGGTCGCTGCCGAGGAATGGCCCGGCCGCACCGATGTCGCCGCCCTGTCCGGCCCCAGCTTCGCCCAGGAGGTGGCCGCCGGCCAACCGGCCGCCCTCACCCTGGCGGCCGACGACGGTGACTTCGCGCGCCGTGCCGCGCACGACCTGCACCGTCCCCGCCTGCGCCTCTATTCCAGCAACGACCTGGCCGGCGTCGAGGTGGGCGGCGCGCTCAAGAACGTCATCGCCATTGCCGCCGGCATCTCCGACGGCCTCGGCTTCGGCCTCAACGCCCGCGCCGCCCTGCTCACCCGCGGGCTGGCCGAGATCAGCCGCCTGGGGCTGAGCCTGGGTGGCCGCCAGGAAACCTTCATGGGCCTCTCCGGCATGGGCGACCTCATCCTAACCTGTACCGGCGACCTGTCGCGCAACCGTCGGGTCGGCCTCAGGCTGGCCCAGGGCGAGAGCCTGGAGGGCATCCTGCGCGAGCTCGGCCACGTCGCCGAGGGCGTCACCACGGCGCGCGAGGTCAGCCGCCTGGCCGCCAGGCTGGGCGTCGAGATGCCCATCGCCGAGGCGGTGGGCCGCATACTCGACCAGGACCTGCCGCCCAGGGAGGCGGTGGCGGCCCTGCTGAACCG
>JAQVJE010000194.1 GCA_028695325.1 Gallionellaceae bacterium | reverse complement strand
GCAGTAGGTTAGCACGCCGTGCCGGGCTACCTCCTCCACCGCCTTCTTGGTGTCGTGGCGCAGGTACTGGGGGTCGCGCACGTCGATGTCGGCCGGCTCGCCGTCGGTGATGACGATGAGCAGCTTCCTGGCCGAGCGCTGCTGCTTGAGATGATGGCCGGCGTGGCGGATGGCGGCGCCCATGCGGGTGGAGAGCTGGCCGGTCATGCCGGCCAGGCGGGCCTTGGGCGCGTCGTCCCAGTGCTGGTCGAAGTCCTTGAAGCGGGTGTACTCGACGTCGTGGCGACCGTCCGAGCAGAAGCCGTGGATGGCGAAGGGGTCGCCCACCTTGGCGATGGCGTCGGCCAGCAGCACGCAGGCCTGGCGGGTGAGGTCGAGCACCGTGTGGTCCTGGCCGTGCACCGTGTCGTTGGTGGACTCGGACAGGTCGAGCAGGACCAGGATGGAGAAGTCGCGGGTCTTCCTGACCGAACGCATCATGATGCGCGGGTCCGGCTGGCGGCCCTGGCGGATGTCGGTGAAGCCGGCGATGGCGGCGTTGATGTCGATCTCGTCGCCGTCCTCCAGCTTGCGGATGCGCTGGACACCCTGCGGCTGCATGGCGTCGAGGAGGAACTTCATGCGCTGGATCTCGCGCTTGTGCCGGGCGACGATGGCGTCGATGAGCGCCAGGTCGCCCGCCTTGGCGCGCTTCTCCAGCACCGTCGCCCAGGCCGGGCGCTCGAGCTGGATCTGGTAGTCCCACTCCGAGTAGTGGAACGGCTCGGAGATCGGCTCCTTGCCCTCCGTCTCGTTGAAGGACTTTTCGCCGCCATACTGGTCGCCGATGTTCTCGTAGGGGAACAGTTCGGTGCCCAGCACCCAGATCTCCTGGGCGTCGTCGCCGGCGGTCTCGCAGTCGATCTCGTTCGCCATCTCCATGACGTTGACGCGCTTGCGCACCTGCCTGATCGACTCGTAGCCGGCGCCCGCCGCCTTCTCGAAATCGAACTCCTCGAAGGCCCAGAAGTAGCGGTTGTCGTCCCGGTAGGGGGCGGCCAGGAGGTCCGTGCGCGGGTTGAAGGCGATGCGCTTCCGGCTCAGTGAATGGGCGAGCTGGACGCCGATCTCCCAGGCGGTGACGTTGCTGTCCAGGCGATCCTGGGCCTGTGCGAACAGGACCCGGCCCTCGGCGACCCAGGCGTCGTCGTCGCGGTAGGTGTCGTCGAGCAGGGCGCGTGCGAGGCGGTTGAGCCAGTCGCCCACCGTGGCCGACTGGGCCGGGGTGGCGGTGTGGAAGCGGGCCCAGAGCGGCCTCAGGCCGGGAAAGCGGCGGATCGAAAGCGTCTCCACGCGGGCGTCCTCGATCACCGCGATGACCGCCATCTGCATGGGATTCAGGGCCTCGGCGGAGATGGGCTGCCTGGTCTCCACCACGTGGGCGGCGCAGTGGGCGGCGGTGGCGCGGTAGAGCTCCAGGCCGGACACCGGCTCGCCGTCCGCGGGGCGGAAGTCGTCGAAGGCGTCCGGCAGGTGCAGCAGGTAGTCCTCGATGTAGGGCCGGTAGCCCTCCCGGCGCTCGAAGTCGCCCGCCGTCGGCCGCATGAAGAAGTCCCGCCCCCACAGTGCCCTGAGGTACATGTTGATGCGGCGCTGGACGTCCACCAGGAGGGTGCCCTTGCGCTCCTTCTGGAGCATGGCCAGGGACTCCCTGGAGTCCAGGCTGAAGTAGCGGATCTGCTCCTCGTAATGGGTGCGGTGGGCGTGCGCCCCCCACAAGGCCCAGCGCCTGAGGCCGCCCAGGGTGAGGTGCTGGAACAGCACCTCCAGCTTGTCCAGCATGGGCCGGACGCCGCGCGGGGCCTGGGCGACCAGGGTGTTGATGAACTGCAGGTAGTTGAGGAACAGCCCGGCGTCGCCCAGGCGGTTGGCGGTCGTGGGGGCGGTGGCCAGGAGCAGTTCGATCACGGCGCCCGAGGTCTTGGAGGCGAGCATGAGGGAGGCCGTGGCCAGGTCGCCGACCACGTCCTCGCCCACCTCCTTGGCCACCCGGGGGGCCTCCTCGATCCAGGTTTCCACCAGGCTGTCGCCACGGCCGAGGCCGCGGATGGCCGAGGTGCCCTTGAGGTAGTTGTCGATGCCGCGCGGCGAGAACACCCGGGTGGCCTCGTGCCAGTTCGCCTCCAGGGCGGCCCGGCTGTGGGGGCTCAGGGTCTCCAGCAGTTCGGCATAGTCGTCGAGGTTGATGGCCATTGCGCGCCTCCGGCTCCAGGGGGTCCGGTCAGAAGAACGTCGTCACCGCGGCATCGAGGGCGTCGCGCATGTCGGGGTCGTCGGTGATCGGGCGCACCAACGCGACCCTACAGGCGGCCTGGGGCGCGACGCCCTTGGCGATCAGGCTGCCGGCGTAGATCAGCATGCGGGTGGACAGACCCTCGTCGAGGCCATGGCCCTTCAGGTTGCGCGAACGCTCGGCGATGGCCACCAGCTTGCCGGCCACCTCGGCGGAGACGCCGGCCTCGTGGGCGACGATCTCGGTCTCGATGCCGTCCTCCGGGTAGGTGAAGTCGAGGCCGCCGAAGCGCTGCTTGGTGGACTGCTTGAGGTCCTTCATCAGGGACTGGTAGCCCGGGTTGTAGCTGATGACGATCTGGAAGTCCGGGTGGGCATGGACCAGCTCGCCCCTCTTCTCCAGGGGCAGTACGCGGCGGTTGTCGGTGAGGGGGTGGATCACCACGGTGGTGTCCTGGCGCGCCTCCACCACCTCGTCGAGGTAGACGATGGCGCCGTGGCGGGCGCCGATGGCGAGCGGCCCGTCCTGCCACTCGGTGCCGGACGCGGACAGCAGGAAGCGGCCGACCAGGTCGGAGGCGGTCATGTCCTCGTTGCAGGCCACGGTGATGAGCGGCTTGCCCAGCCGGTGCGCCATGTACTCGACGAAGCGGGTCTTGCCGCAGCCGGTCGGGCCCTTGAGCATCATGGGCATGCGCACCGAGTAGGCGGCCTCGAACAGCTCCACCTCGTCGGCGACGGGGCGGTAGTAGGGTTCGGTAGTGATGCGGTACTGGTCGATGAGGTTGGTCATGCTGGTCTCCCGGTCGAACGTCGTGATGGGAGGGCCGGTTGGAGGCCCGGCCCTCGGGTCACGGCGCTCGCGCGTCAGACCGTCTTGCCGCGGAAGATCACCATGGCGGCGCCCTGCGACTGCTTGAAGTTGTCGTAGCCGACCAGGCGGACATGGTTGTTCGGGTTGGCCTTGTGGCAGGCCTCCGCCTCCGCCAGGATGCGGTCGACATCGGTCTCTCCGAACATCGGCAGCTTCCACATGTACCAGTAGGAGTCCATCAGGTACTCCGGCTCGGTGTGCTCGATGGCCGGGTTCCAGCCCTTCGACACCAGGTACTCGACCTGCTTGCGGATGTCCGTGGCCTCCATGGCGGGCAGGTAGGAGAAGGTCTCGAACTTGCGGCTGGCGGGGTCAGACAGGCGGCTCGTGTAATCCATCACATCAGACATTTGTTGCTCCTTTCAGTCGCGGTGGCGGGTGACGACGGGTGACAAAACCCGAAACCCATCCCGCACCGCATTTAACTCGTCACTCGTAACTGGTCACTCGTCACTGCATCACTTGTGGGCGACGTCCAGCTTGTCGACGGTGTCGAACTCGAACTTGATCTCCTTCCAGGTCTCCATGGCGATCTTCAGTTCGGGGCTGTGCTCGGCCGCCTTGGTCAGGATGGCCTTGCCTTCCTTCTCGATGGCGACACCCTGGTTGCGGGCCTCGACACAGGCCTCCAACGCCACACGATTCGCGGCGGCGCCGGCGGCGTTGCCCCACGGGTGGCCCAAAGTGCCGCCGCCGAACTGCAGCACCGAGTCGTCGCCGAAGATGTTGACCAGGGCCGGCATGTGCCAGACGTGGATGCCGCCCGAGGCGACCGGCATGACGCCGGGCATGGAGCCCCAGTCCTGGTCGAAGAAGATGCCGCGCGAGCGGTCTTCCT
>JAQVJE010000193.1 GCA_028695325.1 Gallionellaceae bacterium | reverse complement strand
CGACCTGCTGGACACGCGGGCGGAACTCCGGGATGACCTCGGCCAGGCGGCCGCCGGCGGCGAACAGCGCCGCCAGCCGGTCCGCCTCCACCCGGTCCGGCCCATCGTTGTGCGACATCAAGCTTCCTCGTTCGATTGCGAGAAAGCGATGCTACCCGCTGAAGGCGCCAGCCGCTATGGCGTCGGCCGGCCCAGCAACCTCGCCAGCACCTCGGCCTGGCGGCGCGGGTCAGGCCCAACCAGGTCGGCCAGGCTCTGGCCGGCGCCGGCCGGCAGCAGGCCGGCGGCCTGCATGCGCGCCGACAGAGTCTCGCCGTCGATCCCCGCCACCTGGGCCAGGGTGTCGAGCGGCGCCTCGGCGAGGGCGCGCACCGGCACCAGGAAGGGCGGCTCGGACCTGCCACCGGCCGGGATGAAGCTGAGTGCGAAGAGCAGGACAAAGACGCCGATGAGCGCCCGTCCCGGCGGGCTGCCGAAGTGACGCTTGAAGGCCTGCAGATTGCTGATGGCATGCAGCCCCACGCCGGCCAGCAGGGCCCAGCTCAGCCATTCGTGGGCCAGCTTGTTGAGGCCGCTGCCGAGGTGGAAAAACAGCAGCATGCCGGTGGCGGCGGACAGCAGGAATGCCCCCATGGTAAGCGGGGTCGCCCATTCGCGTCGGATCGTCATCGTTTACTCCATCGTGTGGTCAATAGTGAAGGGCCGCGCGCGGCGGCCCTCCGGTCGGGTCAAGATCCGCTCAGCGGCGCGGGCAGTCAGCGCGCAGGCCACGTCCCATGCCGGGGCCCGTGCCGCCGCGGCGCAACTGGCGCAGATCGTTCATCTTGGCGAACTGCTCCGCGGTCAGGATCTCCTGCATGCCGGCCTGGGTATCGGCCTGCATGGTGGCGCGCATGGCGGCGCGCTGCTCGGCGCGCTTCCTCGCCTGCTCGGCGAACATGGCCTTGACCTTGTCCTGCTGTTCGGGCGTGAGGTCGAGCACGCGGGCCATGTACTCCACGTTTGGACCGCTGCGCATGCCCTGGCCAGGCATGGCGAGGGCGCTGGAGGCGGCGAGTGGGACGGCGATCAGGGTCGCCAGGGTGATGAGGGTCTTTTTCATGCTGTGCTCCTGCTTGGTTGGCGGTCGGCGTCATGCCTTCCTTGACGACCAGAATAGGCAGCAAGCGTGGAGGAAATTGGCAGCAACCGTGCAAAGAATGAGGAAGTCGACGCCTGTCTATTTCGCCGGATCCGCCTCGTAGCGATAGCCGGCACCGTAGACCGAGTGGATCAGCTCGCCCTCCGGCCAGACCTCGGCGAGCTTCTTGCGCAGTTTCTTGACGTGGCTGTCGATGGTGCGGTCGGACACCACGCGCTGGTCGTCGTAGATACGGTCCATCAACTGGGCGCGCGAGAAGATGCGGCCGGGCTCGCGCTGGAGGGCAGCGAAGAGGTGGAACTCGACCGCGGTCAGCTCCACCTCGCCGTGTGGCGAGCGGACCCGGAAGCCGGCGGTGTCGAGCACCAGACCCTCCGCTGTCGGTGCCGGCACGGCGAGGCTGCGGCGCAGCACCGCCTTGACCCGCGCCACTACCTCGCGCGGACTGTAGGGCTTGCAGATGTAATCGTCGGCGCCCAGTTCCAGGCCGAGAAGGCGGTCGATCTCCTCGGCGCGCGCGGTGGCCATGATGATCGGTACCCGGCTGAAGGCACGGATCTCCCGGCAGATTTCCAGGCCGTCGCGGCCGGGCAGCATGAGGTCGAGCACGATCAGGTCGGGCGCGTTCGCCCTCACCCAGGGCACCACGGTGTCGCCGTCGCCCAGGCAGTCGGCGGCGTAGCCGGCGGCGGCAAGGTAGTCGGCCAGCAGGCCGGCCAGGCGGGCCTCGTCCTCGACGATCAGGATGCGGGCGGTCATGGCGCGACCGGCAGTTCGACGTGGACGCACAGGCCGCCCAGCGGCGAGGGGCGGGCCTCGATGCGGCCGCCATGCGCCTCGACGATGTTGCGGCAGATGGCGAGACCGAGGCCGGCGCCACCATGCGCGCGGCTGCGCGAGGCCTCAACCCGGTAGAAGCGCTCGAACAGCTGCGGCAGGGCCTCGGCCGGCACCGCGGGGGCGGTGTCGGTGAAATCCAGCTGCAGCCAACTGTCGGCTGCGGCGATGGTGATCTCCAGACGGCCGCCGGGGTCGCTGTAACGCAGGCTGTTCTGCAGCAGGTTACGGAACAACTGCGCCAGACGGTCGGGGTCGGCCTGCAGGGTCAGCGACCCGGCCAGCCCGTTGCGCAGGCTCAGGGCCAGGCCCTTGCGCTCGAACTCACCGGCGCAGGCCTCGACCTCGTCGGCCAGGATGCCGGCCGGGTCGACCGCTCGCTTGCGGTAGCTCATGGCGCCGAGGTCGGTCATGGCGAGCTGGTGGAGGTCGTCCACCATCCGGTGCAGGCGGCCGACGTCGGCCTGCAGGGCGGCCACCGCCGCCGCGTCGAGCGACCGCACGCCGTCCTGCAGGGCCTCCAGCTCGGCGCGCAGCAGTGCCAGGGGCGTGCGCAGCTCGTGCGAGATGTCGGCCATCCAGTGCCGGCGCGCCGCCTCGGTGCGCTCCAGGGCCTGCGCCAGGTCGTTGAAGTCGCGTGCCAGGTCGCCCAACTCGTCGCCGGCATGGGCCGGCACGCGGGTGTTGAAGCGTCCGGCGGCGAGCGCGCGGGTCGCCTCGGTGAGCCGGCGCAGCGGCCGCACCAGGGTGTTGGCCAGCGGCCAGGCCAGGGCAGCGGTGGCCAGGCCGATCAGGAGGGCGATCCAGACGAAGGCGTGGCGCTGGCGCTCGGCGAAGCGGATGTCGAGCAGGTCGCTCAAGGCGCGGCCGGGCAGGCGGCCGACATAGCCTACGACGCGACCATCTACCTGGATCGGACTCAGCTCAAGTTGCCCGGAATCGGCGGGCCGGCCGATCAGCGGCCTCTTGTCAACGTCGAGCAGGGTCAGGCCATCGAGGCCACGTACCGGGCCGCGGCGCGGCCCGTGCTCGGGGGTGCCACGGCCTTCCGCCATGAGGTACCACCAGCGCGCGCGGTCCCGGCGCAGGCCGCCCCAGCCGCCCTCCTCGGCGTAGACCTCGGCCAGCTGCCCGACCATGCGCTCGACGCGGGCCTGCTGGCGGCTCTCCAGGAAACTGACGAAACCATGCTGGAACGACCACTGCATGAAGCCGTACATGGTGGCCACCACCAGGGCGGTGGTCACCAATAGGGTCAGGAAAAGCTTGTGGCGGATGGACAGGCGCACGCTCGGTCTCAGGCTGGGTAGGCGCCGATATTATCGGCGACAAATGCGCAGGAATTGTGCATCCTCCATCCGGCCCGGAAGGCGCCCTGGCTACCTCTCGCCGTCCCTGCTGCCGCGCCTGTACATGCGGTTGGCCGGACTGCCGGGCAACGGCCGCTGTGCTTCCCGTGCGAGATCCCTCGCCGCCTGGGCCTTGCCCTCCACGGCCATGCGATCCTCGGCCGGGCGCTCGGTCCTGACGTCGCGCACCGCCGGCGTCGGGCGCGCGGGCTGGATCTCGCGCTCCTGTACCCGTGGCGGCGTGGACGGCGTGACCTGGCGGGGCTCGCCGACCCGTGCGGCATCGCGGCCGGCCGGCACCTCGCGCTTCTGTAGCCGTGGCGGCGTGGCCTGGATCTCGCGGGTTTCGCGCACCGGCGGCGCCGCTGGTTCGGGCCTGGCCTCCCGCCCATCGACCGTCGATGCCTCGCGATAACGCGGTGGCAGGGCCGGCCGCGGACGCTCTGCCTGGCCCTGCTGGCCGAATTCCGGCCGTATGGGTGCCTGGCGGCTGACCTGCGGTACCACCCGGACCGGCGGCCTGGCCGCCTCGCGTTCCGTACGCCGCTCGTCCGGCCAGGGCAGGCGGATCTCCTTGGGCTTGCGGGTCGCCACCACCTGGCGCGCGGCTACCTCCTTGGGCGGCGGGCTGGCGCGGCGGGTATCGACCGCCAGGCTCGCACGGC
>JAQVJE010000192.1 GCA_028695325.1 Gallionellaceae bacterium | reverse complement strand
TGCCCAGCACGTTGAGGGTGGAGAGCGAGCGGTGCACCAGCACCTTGTCGATGACCAACTGGGTGAACAGCGGCGTGGCGAGGGCGAATACCTGGATGACGAAGGCCGCCAGGCCTACCTCAACCAGTACCTTGCGGTACTTCTTTACTACCGGCAGGAACCAGGCCAGGCCGAAGCGCCGGTTGGGGTCGTCCCAGCGCAGGCGTGGCTTGAGCAGCACCAGGCGGCCGGTCCAGATGGCCTCGAACTGGGCCTGGGTGGCCACCAACGGCTGTCCCTTGCGCGGTTCCACTAGGATCACGCGGTCGGCCTCCACCCGCGCCACCACAAGGAAGTCACCGTTGGCGAGCTCTGCCAGGACCGGGAAGGTCTGCCGCTTCAGGTCGTCCCAGGCGAAGGTGGCAGTGCGCGCCTTGAATTCATGCCGGCGGGCGATGAGCAGCAGGTCCGCCACGCCCGTCTGGCGCTGCTCGAAACCCTCGCTCATGGCCAGCAGCTCCGGGTCGCAGGGCCGCTGGTGGAAGGCCGAGACCAGGCAGAACGCGTAGATGCCAGAGTGGGCGCGCGCCTCGGCGGCGTCGTTCGCCGCCGTTTCCGCCTTCTGTGCTGCCGCCTGCGACGGGGCTGCCTGGGAGACTGCTGCCGGGGCCATCTGCCCTGCCGATACGGCTTCAACTGCCAAGCTGTTCTCCCGCGCCGCTCGCAAGGGTCTGGAGCTCATACAGTCGGTACTTGCGCATCTTTTCCCACAGCACCTTGCGACTGATGCCCAGCGCCGCCGCCGTCGTCTGGCGCCGCCAGCCGTTGGCCTCCAGCTGTGCCAGGACGCGTTTGCGCTCGGCCTCGTCCCTGCCGCTCCAGGCCGTTCGCCCACTGCTGGTCCCGGTGACCTCATGATGACGACGCAGCATGGGAAGGATTTGTCCGGCCTCCCAGTCGCCGATCGCCTGCGCGGCGATGGCGATGCGCTCGGCCAGGTTGATGAGTTCGCGCACGTTGCCCTGGTAGCGTAGCCGCGCGACTTCGTCGAGCAGCCACGCCGGCACGCTGGCGAAACGATGGCCGTTACGCTCGGCGACTCGGTTCAGCACGGTCTCGAAGATCACCCGCTTGTCGGCGGCGCCGCGTTCCTCCAGGCTGGGCAGGCGGAACAACAGGACAGCCACACGGTAGTACAGATCGGCCCGGAAAGTACCCTGTTCGGCCATGCCGCGCAGGTCGCGGTTGGTCGCCGCCACGAGGCGAAAATCCAGCGCCGTGGGGGTGCGCGAGCCCAGTCGGGTGACGGTGCGTTGCTCCAGTACACGCAACAGCTTCACCTGCTGGTGCAGCGGCAGCTCGCCCAGTTCGTCGAGAAACAGCGTGCCGCCGTTGGCTTGTTCCAGGTAACCGGCGTGGTCGTTCACCGCGCCGGTGAAGGCCCCCTTCATGTGCCCGAAGAACTCCGACTCGAACAGTCCATCCGGTATCGCCCCGCAATTCACCGACACGAACGGGCCATGCCGCCGTCCGGCGTGCCCCTGGTGCAGGGCGCGGGCGATGGACTCCTTGCCGGTGCCGGTCTCGCCGAGCACCAGCGCATTGGCGTCGCTATTGGCGTATAGCGCCACGTCTCGCAGTAGGTCATGCATCACCTGTGAACGGGCCACGATGCCGTCTATGGCGTTGTTGCCGTCCTGCGGCGCTTGCACTGTCTGTCGTACCACTGCCATCAAGTCCCCCGATCAAACACAGTCGCGGCGCGTGGCCCCCCTTCGGCGTGGGGTGGCCAGCATCGCCGTTTGCCGACCAGGCCCGTGCCGCCGATGCCGAGGGGCACCCGGCGGCTGGGCCCGGATCCGTCGGGGCACAGCTAGGCAATATGCATGCCAGAGCAAAATCCCCGCCCCGGGCTTGCGTTATTATCATTTTTATTTACAAATAAAGCATATACGACAGATTTATTATATTAATTAAATATTGCTTGTCGTGAAAAACAGACGTTTTTATCCTGGTAATAAAATTCCATTGAAAAACAATGGAGTTGTTAGTCGCTATTTGGCGACTGTCTATATAAACATTTGATAAACAAACATTTTTTGTTTCATCCACGACTGTTGTCACTGCATGCGAGTATGTGAAAAAATATATACAACATATGGTGAAAATTTCCATGCATAATAATTTATCGCGGTTCTGTTGAGGTGACGGCATACCCATGGCTCGTGTTTCATTTCGCCAGAGTATGTTGGCGGGTTTCGTCTTGATCGCGTTGTTGCTGGGAGCGGCGGCGGTACGCAGTTGGTTGCTGGTCGAGCAGTTCGTCGAGCAGAGCCGGCGTGGCGGCGAGCGTTCCCTGTCGCTGAGCCGGGCAATCCAGGAATTGGATACCCGCATGGCCGATGTTGAACGTAACGCGCGCCAGTACCGGGTGTTGCGCGACGACAGCCTGCTGGAGCGCATCGATGGCAACCTGACCGAGTTCCAGGGCGCGATCGGGCACCTTGAGGCGTTGGCCGGGGTATCCCTGGCCCCGTTGGCGGCCGACTGGGGACGGGCGAGCGTGGCATTGCGTGACGGTCTGCGCCATGGCTTGACGGAAGAGGATCTGCTTTCGCCACTGCTCAGGCTCAGGGAGGTAAACGAGCGTCTCAGACAATGGGGAAAGGATTGGGTGGATGAACAGAACACGCGCCTGCTCGACGATCTGGCCGAGAACGGTCGCCGTTTCGCCTGGCAGCTGCTGGCGGCCGTCCTGGGTACGTTGCTGGTGGCGCTGGGGCTGGGCTGGTGGCTGGGACGGCCGATCCGTTCGCTCGAACGTGCCATCGGGCATCTGGGCGAAAGCCGTTTCGACGTGCCCGTGCTCGTGCAGGGGCCGGCCGATCTCAGCCGACTCGGCCGCCGTCTGGAATGGCTGCGCTTGCGCCTGGCGGAGCTTGAGGCCGGTCGCGAACAGACTCTGCGCCATGTCTCGCACGAGTTGAAGACCCCGCTCACCTCTCTGCGCGAGGGCGTCGCCCTGCTGCAGGAGCGGGTGGTGGGACAACTGGGGGGGGAACAGCAGGAAGTGGTCGACATCCTGCAGCACAACGTGCTGATCCTGCAGCGCCAGATCGAGGGCCTGCTTGAGCTCAACGGGGTCTCTTATGCCACCCGCCGCCTGGAACGGCGGCCGGTCCGGGTGCGTGAACTGCTGCACGAGGTGGTCCGGCAGCGCGAACTGCAGATACAGGCGCGTGGCCTGCAGCTCGACATCGAGGGCGTTGACTGTATCGCCAGCCTGGACCGCGAAAGCATGCTGGTCGCGCTCGACAACTTGCTATCCAACGCCATCGACTACAGCCCGCAAGGCGGCAGCGTGCGGCTGGTGGTCGGGCGATCCAGGCAGGGATTGGCGATAGACGTCATCGACCAGGGGCCCGGCGTGGCCGCGGAGGATGTCGAACGCATCTTCAGGCCATTCGTGCGCGGCCGGCGGCCGGCGCCGGTGCCGCGCCAGGGCAGCGGCGTCGGCCTGTCCATCGTGCAGGAACTGGTCCTGGCCATGGATGGCCGGGTGAGCCTGCTCGACCACGGCCAGGGTGCGCACTTCCGCATCGAGGTGCCGGATGCGCGTTGATGGCCGGTGCCGCGTCACCGAGGGGGCGCTCAGGTGCGCCGTGGCTGGCCTGCGGTCCCTGCCATGGCTGCTCCTCATGCTGTCGCTCGGGCTCGGTGGTTGTGCCGCCACGCAGCTGCTTATCTGCGGGCCCGATGCGCCGGTGGGCAGCGATGGCGGCGAGGTGGCCAGCCTGCTGGAGTATCACCACCAGGTACGGGCGATGTCGAGGCAGGAACTGGAATGGGAACGCATGTTCCTGGCCGCCGAGCCGAAGACCCCGGAAACCAGGATGCGGCTGGCCATGGTGCTGGGGCGGTCGCGTGGCGGAGGCGCCATCGAGCGTGCGCTCGTCCTGCTCGAAGGCGTGCACGCCTCGGCAAGGCCGGAGGCGGCAGGCCTGCAGCCGCTGGCACA
>JAQVJE010000191.1:2682-4022 GCA_028695325.1 Gallionellaceae bacterium | reverse complement strand
GGGTGTTGCCGCCGAGCACCTTCCTGGCCAGCTGATTGGCGGTCAGCAGCATGTCCAGCGCCTCGGCCAGCGGCGTGTCGCGGGCGAACAGGGTGGTGCGCTGGTCGGTGCGCACGTCCTTGTCGAAGGTAAAATTCAGCCCGCCCTGGCGGGAGATGCCGTCGAACACGCTCCGCATCGGCACGTCGCGGAATTCCAGGCTGACCGGCCGACGATAGGCGGCCGCCAGCTGGGGGGCTCGGCGCCGCGCTCGCGCCCCGCCTTTTCCTCGATCCGCCGCAGCAGGGCGGCCGCCTCCGGGTAGGCCGGCTCACGCACCAGTATGGAGCGCAGCAGGTTGCCGGCCACCTCCAGGTCGTCCTCTCCCCCGATGGCCAACAAACATGGATGCGACTGCACATTGAAATCGATCACGACGTCGCCTGCGTGACGATGCTACCAAGAACATGCTCGGCCCGAGCCTGCCTGCGCAGCACTATTGGGTGGCGGCCGTGACCATCAGGCCGAGACCGTAATCCGGGCTGGTATCGCTGAAGCCGGCTACGCCATAGGCCTGCAGATTGAGTCCGCCTGCCATCCTGTGCACCCAGTAGACGGTCAGCTCGCTGATGCCGTCGCGTGCCACCGTGCCGGCCTGGCGCCAGTCCCACATGGCCCCAAGGCTGTCGTCCCTGGCCAGCTTGTAGGTCAGACCCAGTGTGGTCTGCCAGACGTTGCGCAGTTCGAGGCCGGCCGGGTCGCCAAGTACCCGGTAGCCGAGCGTCGCAAACGGCGTCGCGGCCCCGGCCAGGTAATAGACGTCGGCGAACACGCCGTAGTCGTTCTCGCCGCTGCCCAGGCCTTTGTCCGCGTCGGCGGTGGCGAACTTGACCTTGGCGCCGAGGTCGACCAGGAAGCGGCCGCGCGGCTGTTCGAACAGGCTGTGGCTGTAGGTCAGCACAACGTCGCCCAGACCCTCCTCAGTGGTGCGCGCACCGCCACCCGAATAGATGGGCCGACCGCCGTCGTCATAGCCGATCACGGTGCCGCCGCTGGGTGCCGTGATGCGCAGATAGGGCACTGTCAGCTTGAGCGTGGCGGGGCCGCGCTCGTACTTGAAGCGGAGCGGCAGGTACCAGATCTCGGTAGCGCTGCCGGTGCCATAGTCGCCCGAACTGTAATCCAGGCCGGCGCCGAGGCTGTAGCGGGCCGGCTCGGCCGCGGCCGAGCCCGGCAGGGCCAGCGCGGCGCAGGCGAGCATGGCGGCGACCTTGCGCAAACGGTGTTCAATCATCGTATTTCTCCACCCTCTCGGGTTTTTCCACCCTCTCGGCTCTTTCCACTTTCTCGGCTCTTTCCAC
>JAQVJE010000191.1:0-2582 GCA_028695325.1 Gallionellaceae bacterium | reverse complement strand
GTCGCCATGCTCATCCTGGTCCTCACGCCGGTCGCGGCCCTCGGCATGATCGTGGTCGGCATCCCTGGTGTGCTCCCGTTTCGCGCCGGCGTCCGACTCATGACCACTGCGGCGGGACGCGGCGGGATCGCGGCGCGGCCTGTCGACCAGCAGGCGCCCGGCATCCAGGCGACCGTCGGGACGCCGGCTCACCTCGACCCTGACCCATTGTCCCGCTTCGATATGGCGCACCGCCTCGGGGCCCGCCCCGACCCGCGCATAGCCCAGCGAAACGCCCTCGGCATCGACCGCGTGCACGATGCCCTGCAGCACCATCCGATCGGTCCTGGCGGCGAGGCGCATCTCGGGCGCGATCTCCGTCGTCCGGACCGCCAGCACCCCTTCCGCCAGCACCCGGCCGGTCAGACGCACCGCCGTGCCGACCGGCAGGTCGGGCACACCGATCGCGGTCAGGCCGCCGATGCGCACCGCCCGCCCCGAGTTGGCCTCGATCAGGCCGGACACGCCCGCCGATGCGCCGTGCGGCAAGCGCTCGACATGGCTGGCCTGGATGCCTCCATCGGCGGCACGCAAGCCGTTGACACGCACGGATTCGCCCAGCACCGGCGCCCGGCCGCCGGCGATGAAACGCACCGACTGGCCCAGCACCCTGAACGAGCGGCCATCCGGCGCCACCCACTCGACCGGTCCAGCCACCGCGGAGTTGAGTTCGATCCGCCGCGCCCGCAGCGAAGGCGCCACGCCGTCCGCCTGTACCGATACCAGTTGACCGACCGCCAGTTGGGCGGGCCGCGCCGGCTGGCCGTCGAGGGCTATCGGCGTGTTCGGGTCATAATGTATCTCGATGCCATTGACGCAGATGCTGCCGAAGCCGGTGATGAGGCCGACCACGCCGGTACCACCGGCCCCCGAACCATCGCCCGCGGCACCGGTGCCAGCCATGCCGCTGCCGCCCTGGATGCCGGTGCCGCCGACACCACCGCCATCGGAGATGCCCGTCCCGCCCATGCCTGAATGAGCCGGGCCACCGGTGCCGCCCGTGCCGTTGCCATCGGAGATGCCGGTGCCACCGATGCCACTGCCGTGGCCCGTCCCGCCCATGCCGGACATGAAGGGCATCCCGTCATCCGGCAGGGCGCAAGGGTTGGCACGGGCCGGGGCCGCCTGGACCAGCAGCAGCAACAGCAGCGTCATCAGCAGGCGATCCATCATCGTTCCGTCTCCGCATCCTTGCGCGCCATGTTCTCCGTTTCGGCATAGAAATAGGTGCCGAAGGTGATGCGCACCTTGCTGCCGATGCGCTCGGCATCGTTCTGCTGCAGCGCCAGGGCCTGCCGGTTCACCTCCTGCAATGCCGTCACGGCCAGTTCGCGCGACAACGCCCGCAGGGTCTCGACCGATGTCTCCGACAGGCCGTCGTAATAGACGCAACGCTCGAGGAAAGGCGGTTGCTGGTCGAGCAGGTTGTGTACGCCGGCCGACAGGTGGTCTCCCACGTTCTTGCCGAAGTAGAAGGCCTTTTCCTCCAGCCCCTTGGCGGGCACGAAGGCCGCCTCGGACAGATGGACGCGATCCTCCTCGTCGAGCCGGGCCACGCCCAGGCGCAGCCATTCGTCGAGCACCGCGCGCGGGCGGATGTCCTTGTTGACGCCCGCCACCAGGTGCTCGAACGAGATCTCGCCGCCCTGGCTGGCCAGCCTCGGCAGGGGGGCCGGTCGCCGGCGCGGGTCGAGATAGCGGCCCTCCGCGCACCATCGCGCGACGATCTGCGCGCCCAGCGAAACCGTCAGGGGCGGCAGATGCTGCTGCATCTCGGCCCGCAGCCGCTTCACCTCACGGCGGTGGACGCCGGACAACAGGCTGACCCGGCTGTCCGTGATGGCCGTGCCGTCGCTGGGGAAATCGCGCGCCGCGACATCGACGAAGACCCCCTTGGCCAGGCCGGAAAAGGCCGGGAAGTCCATCCCGAACGCCATCAACAGCCGCGCCAGCGGGCGCAGCAGGCGCTGCACCGCCTGCATCAGTGCCGGATGGGGAGTCAGTTGGTTGACCTGTCCTTTATTCACGTCTCACATCCTATCACGTGTGCATGATTGACACTCATAAACAAAACAAAGTTCTTCACTGCCAGGCTACACGTATTGCTGCCGCTTAATAGCTGAATGATTGACACAGCCCACTTTATAGACGTGTGCATTATTTACACGTTCTCTGAGTAATGCCTTTGGCGAATGCGTCCCCAGCAACCTGTTCTGTCCGCCGGGCAATTTCCAGCATGGGGAGACCCTATGCCCGACACGTCTGCCCACCCTACCACCCAGGCGATGACCGATGCCAGACACGTTTCCCGCCACGGCAACGGCGTTGCGCAGGCCGCCCCAAGGCCATCCATGGATCCTGCCGGCATCCTGCACGACCGGGCCGGCCCCGGCGGCAGCATTGCCCGCCCGTCGAGAGCAAACCAAACAGGAGATGAAAAATGAATCGAATGCATAAGTGTTGGTGGTGGTCGACCATACTGGTTCTGCCATTTGTCATGGCGCTGGCCAACATGGCCCATGCCATGTCGTTGTCGAGCTACA
>JAQVJE010000190.1 GCA_028695325.1 Gallionellaceae bacterium | reverse complement strand
TGTACCTGCAGGGCGTGGAGAACGTGTTCGACCTGGAATACGCGCCCGGCGTCAGCTACGGTGCGGTGTTCCACCAGAACGAGGTCGAGCAGTCGACCTACAACTTCGAGCACAGCGACGTGGAATTCCTGCTCACCGCCTTCAACGCCCACGAGCGCCAGGCCAAGCACCTGATGGAGCAGCAACTGGCCCTGCCGGCCTATGAGCAGGTACTCAAGGCCGGCCATACCTTCAACCTGCTCGACGCCCGCGGCGCCATCTCGGTGACCGAGCGCGCCGCCTACATCGGCCGCATCCGCAACCTGGCCCGCAGCGTGGCGCAGAGCTACGTCGATTCGCGCGCCCGTCTGGGCTTCCCCATGGCCCCCAGGGACTGGGCCGCCGAGGTGCTGGCGCAGATCGAGAAGAAGGCGGCGTGATCATGACGATGAAGAATCTGCTGGTCGAACTGTTTGTCGAGGAATTGCCGCCCAAGGCCCTGAAGCGCCTGGGCGAGGCCTTCGCCAACACCCTGTCCGACTCCCTCAAGGCCCAGGGCCTGGCCGGCGCCGACGCCGTGGTCACCGCCTACGCCTCGCCGCGTCGCCTGGCCGCCCACATCACCGGCGTCGCCGGCCAGGCCGCCGACAAGGCGGTCAGCCAGAAGCTGATGCCCGTCTCGGTCGGCCTCGATGGCGCCGGCAACGCTACCCCGGCCCTGCTCAAGAAGCTCGGCGCGCTGGGCCTCGACGCCGCCGTGCTGCCGCGACTCAAACGCGCCATGGACGGCAAGGCCGAGGCCCTGTTCTACGACTCCATGGTCAAGGGCGCCACCCTGGAGCATGGCCTGCAGAAGGCCATCGAGGAGGCCCTCGCCAGGCTGCCCATCCCCAAGGTGATGACCTATCAGCTGGCCGACGGTTGGAGCACGGTCAACTTCGTGCGTCCCGCCCACGCCCTGGTGGCCCTGCATGGCGCCGACGTGGTGCCGGTGTCGGCGCTGGGCCTCTCGGCCGGCCGGGAAACCCAGGGTCACCGTTTCGAAGCCGCCTGCCATCCGGTATCCATCAAGGACGCCGACAGCTACGCGGCCCAGATGGAGGCCGAGGGCGCCGTGATCCCCGGCTTCGCCAAGCGCCGCGACGAGATCGCCCGCCAGCTCGACGCGGTGGCCGCCCAGGCCGGCGACGCCCGGCCGATCGAGGATGCCGCCCTGCTCGACGAGGTGACCGCCCTGGTCGAGCGGCCCAACGTGCTGCTCTGCCAGTTCGAGGAGGAATTCCTGGCGGTGCCCCAGGAATGCCTGATCCTGACCATGAAGGCGAACCAGAAGTACTTCCCGCTCCTGGACGCCGACGGCCGCCTGACCAACCGTTTCCTGATCGTCTCCAACATCCGCCCGGCCGATTCGTCCAAGGTGATCGGCGGCAACGAGCGGGTGGTGCGCCCGCGCCTGGCCGACGCCAAGTTCTTCTTCGACCAGGACCGCAAACGGCCGTTGGCCTCGCGGGTCGAGGCGCTCGACCGTGTCGTCTACCACAACAAGCTGGGCAGCCAGGGCGCCCGCGTGCGCCGGCTGATGAAGCTCGCCGGCGCCATCGCCCGCGGGCTCGGCGCCGACGAGGCCCTGGCCGCGCGCGCCGCCGAACTGGCCAAGGCCGACCTCACCACCGACATGGTGGGCGAGTTCCCCGAGTTGCAGGGCATCATGGGCCGCTACTACGCCCGACACGACGGCGAGGATCCGCACGTCGCCGACGCCATCGAGGCGCACTACAAGCCGCGTTTCGCCGGCGACACCCTGCCGGAGGGCAATATCGCCCTCGCCGTGGCCCTGGCCGAGCGCCTGGACAGCCTCACCGGCATGTTCGGTATCGGCGCCGTGCCGACCGGCGACAAGGACCCCTTCGCCCTGCGTCGCGCTGCGCTGGGTGTATTGAGGATGCTGATGGAGCGTTACCTGCCGCTCGACCTGATGCAGCTGCTGGAGATGGCCCAGTCCGGTTTCGACCGGGAGCAGATCGCCGCCAGCACGGCGGTGGACGTGTTCCAGTTCATGCAGGAGCGCCTGCGCGTCTATCTGCGGGAGCGCGGCGCCCTGCAGGACGAGGTGGAATCGGTGGTGGTGCAGGCGCCGACCCGGATCGACCGGGTGCCGGCGCGCCTGGCCGCGGTGGCCGAGTTCCGCGCCCTGCCCGAGGCGGCCGCCCTGGCCGCCGCCAACAAGCGCATCCGCAACATACTGAAGAAGGCCGAGGCGGTGGGCGACTCGGTCGACCTCGCCCTGCTGCAGGAAGGCGCCGAGGCCGACCTCCACCAGGCCCTGCTGGCGGTGACGCCGGAGGTCGAGGCCGCCCTGGGCAACCTCGACTACACGGCGGCCCTGACCCGCCTGGCCGGCCTGCGGGCGGCGGTCGACCGCTTCTTCGACGAGGTCATGGTGATGGCAGACGAGCCCCTCATCCGGGCCAACCGCCTGGCCCTGCTGGGCGGCCTGGCGCGGGTGATGAACAGCGTGGCGGACATCTCGGAGCTGTCGGTCTGAGCCGCCGCCCGGACATCTTGAACCGATAGCACTTACGCGGGCACAATAGGCCGACACAGACGCGAGGTGCCATGAAACTCGTCATCCTGGACCGCGACGGGGTCATCAACCATGACTCCGACCAGTTCATCAAGTCGCCCGAAGAATGGAAGCCGATACCCGGCAGCCTGGAGGCCATCGCGCGCCTCAACCAGGCCGGCTACCGGGTGGTGGTGGCGTCCAACCAGTCCGGCCTCGGGCGTGGACTATTCAGTATGGACACCCTCAACCGCATCCACGCCAAGATGCACAAGCTGGTGGCGCAGGCGGGCGGCCGCATCGACGCCGTCTTCCTCTGCCCGCACCCGGCCGACGCCCAGTGCGATTGCCGCAAGCCCAGGGCCGGCCTGTTCCGCGACATCGCCAGCCGCTACCACACCGACCTGGCCGGCGTGCCCGCGGTTGGCGACGCCCTGCGCGACCTCGAGGCTGCCATGGCGGTCGGCGCCCGGCCCATCCTGGTGCGTACCGGCAAGGGCCAGCGCACCATCGAGTCGGGCGAGCTGCCCCAAAGCGTCACGGTCTATGAAGACCTCGACGCCGTGGTGGTCGCCCTGATCGAACAGGCCGCCTGACAAACTTTTCAGTCACCCCATGATCCTGTTGCGTTCCCTGCTGTTCCTGGTCATCCAGGTCGTGTTCACCGCCGCGTTCGCCGTCGCCGCCCTGCCGGCCATGCTGCTGCCGCCCATCCCGCGCTACCGCTTCATCGGCATCTGGGCGCGCGTGGTGATGGTGCTGGCGCGCGTCATACTGGGCATCCGCTACCGGGTGGTCGGCCTGGAAAACCTGCCCAAGGGCGGCCCGGCCATCGTCATGTCCAAGCACCAGTCGGCCTGGGAGACCATCGCCTACCAGCTTATCTTCCCGCCCCTGTCCTTCGTGCTGAAGAAGGAACTCCTGCGCATCCCGTTCTTCGGCTGGGGCCTGGCCATGATCAGCCCGGTCGCCATCGACCGCGAGGCCGGCCGCGAGGCTCTGAAGGACATCGAGGCCCAGGGCGCCGACCGCCTGGCGAAGGGCTTCTGGGTGCTGATCTTCCCCGAGGGCACGCGCGTGAGGCACGGCGAGAAGGGCAAGTACAACATCGGTGGCGCCTGGCTGGCCGCCAAGACCGGCGTGCCGGTCATACCGGTGGCGCACGACGCCGGCCGGCTATGGCCGAAGAGCGCCTTCCTCAAGCGGCCGGGCGAGATCACCGTGTCGATCGGTCCGGCCATCGCCAGCGCTGGCAAGAAGCCGGCCGTCATCAACAGCGAGGTCGAGGCCTGGATCGAGGCCGAGATGCTTAAGCTCTGATGTTCCGCCGCCGCATCCGGCGCGACGAGGTGGTGGCTCGCCTGGATCTGCCCGGCCTGCCGCTGGACTACCTGCTCAAGCGCAGTTCCGCCCGCCGCACCCTGGCCCTCAAGGTCAACGCCCAGGGCCAGGCCCAGGTCAACGCGCCGCTGGCCATGCCGCT
>JAQVJE010000040.1 GCA_028695325.1 Gallionellaceae bacterium | reverse complement strand
GGCGTCGATCTCGATGCCCAGGTAGTTCGACCCGTAGAACAGCCCCATCACCGCAAACTGCACGTTGGACATGTCGCTGTAAGTCGCGGTTGGATCCGGCATATACGTCCAACCGCCCTCGGTGCTCTGCCTGTCGGTGAAGAACTGCACGGCATTCTGGACCACGGTGTCAAACGCCGCGTCCTGTGTCGTCTGCCCCCCATACAGGCCCAGGGCGACCAGGCATAGACCGGTTTGGTAGGTGGCCTCGCCGTCTGATGTATATATGCCACCATCAGCCTGGACCTTCGACAGGATGTACTTGATACCCTTGTCGATGACCGCGGCATAGTCAGGATCGCTGTACTTGCCGGTTTCGATGAGTGCAGCCACCACCGCGGCGGTGCTGGGCAACGAAGGCGTTCCATTTGCCGTCGCCCAATAGCCTTGGGTCGCGTCTCCCGGGTCGGCCACAAATCTGTTCAACAGATATTTCTGGCCACCCGCCATCATCGTTTGGATTTCCGCATCCGTTGGCGCCGCCGCGCAGATGGGCGCGCTAGCGAACATCATCAACGCTAGGCAGCCTAGGATGCCGTGCCACCATTTATTCGCTTTCATGGTTCTCTCCTATCCGACAGAATAACGTCCCACAACATCCGGCCTCGCAAGGCTTGCCCATTGGGGGACTACCTTTACTCACACCTCCATATCAACGACAAACGGTGCCTCCTTTTCTCTTTAGTCAAGGTCCACTGCGTACTGCACGAAAACCAAAGTAGGGCGCGGTGTAGGTAGGCACGCGCCCGACCCGTTCCGCGTTCCTCAGATAGGTTGGGCCATAGGCGATGCCGCCGCCACGCCGGACGCGCACCCCCATATCCACCGCAATCGGCGCATCCGGCCCGACCGGATCAATGGCGACGACGCTGGGATGCGTGTAGTCGTTCACCCACCAATTCCATGTCCACTCCCAGACGTTCCCGGCCATGTCGTAGAGGCCGTAACCGTTGGCGGGATAAACCCCGACACTGCTAGTCCGGCCGGCGGTATAGTTGGCTTGGGTATTCGGGATGAGATTGGGGTCTGCCGGGTCGTCGCCCCAGGGGTATCGCTTCGCGACCAGCCCACCACGCGCCGCCTTTTCCCATTCGGCCTCGGTCGGCAGGCGATAACCCGTGGCAGACCAATCCGCCTTGTCGCTGGCGAGGTCCGACTGACCGCTCCGATACACCACCGTGTGCGCGGAATCCGTGAAATACACCGGCGCCAGGCCCTCCATCTCTGAACGGGCGTTGAGCCATTTCACCGCGTCGTACCAATTCACCCGGGTAACCGGCATATCGGTTCCTATCCTCTCGGAGCCCTTCTGGCCGGGATTGTCGAAGGCATAGCCATTGAGCACTGCCCAGTCATACACCGACTTCCAAAGGTCGTAGGTGACTTCATATCGATCGATCCGGAAGGTGCTGACATGGATGTCCTTGACCGGCTTTGCATAGGCGATGCTGTCGTTGCTGTCGCCGAACAGGAAATTACCGCCCGGTATAGTGACCATGCGTGCATTGGGAGGAAGGATGACGGCATCCCTTGGTGTCGCCGACACCTGCAACGACTCGCCACTCTCGCCCGCCGCATTGGCAGCCGTGACCACGATATAGGATGCAGCGTTCAGCGGCAGCCCGGTCATGACGTGCGGGCTGGTGACATTGTTGACGGCGGTACCGGTTGTCTTGCCGATCCCCGGTGCATTGCCGTGGTAGATGTTGTAGCGCGTCGCACCCGCTGACGCCCCCCAACTCACCACCACCTTCTGCGGATCCAGCGGATCCAGCGCTGCCTGCACGCCAACCGGCGCGATAGGCGGCGGCGCAGCGGAAGGCCTGGCGCTCACGTAGAACGAGTCCCCGCTCTCACCTACCGCATTCGTCGCCGTCACGATCACGAAATACGTGGTGTCGTCGCCGAGCCCCGCGAGGACATGCGGACTGGTGACGCCGGCGACCTTGGTCCCGTTGGCCTGCGTGAGGGTATTGTCGACACCGAAATACAGGTTGTATGACGTCGCGCCATCGGAGGGGTCCCAAGTCACCGTTATCTGGCCGCTCCCGGCGTCGGCATGGACGTTCTGCGGCGCCAGGGGCGGCGCTGGATCCGCAGGCACGGCAGAAATCTCCTTGGACGGCCCGCTTTCACCTGAAGGCCCGGTAGCCGTCACCACCACATAGTAGCGCGTGCCATTCACCAAGTTGCGGATGGTCTGCGGGCTTCCCACGCCCGCCACCTTGGTCGCCGTCGCGACATTCACTGGCGACTGGTCGGAATAATAGATGTTGTACGAGGTTGCGCCGTTGACGGCCGACCACACGACGGTGATCCGCGCACGCCCCCCGTCCACGGTCAATTGCTCGGGAGCATCGAGCACGACCACCACCTTGCCGCCACCGCTCTCCAGACACCCCGTCACCAACAAACCCAGGGCTAGGCTAACAACCATCAAGACGAGGTAACGCAGGGCGGCCATTTTGTTCTTTCTAAGTGTGATCCCACTACCGCAGAGTAGCCCACAAACACACTAACTCAAGAACGGGCCTGTCGGCCTGGCGCGGCGAGGCGTGCATGCCTGGCACGCCTGCCGGTCAACGGCGTATCAGTTCACCACCCCCAGCGTATGGGTCGTGACCACACCCTTTGGCGTAGTGCTCGTCACGGTCAGAATGCCGCTCGGAGTCTGGTCATTCGCCCCGGTGCCGGGACATGCCCCCAGACTATCGAGAGGGGTGTCGTTTTTGATGGTGACAGGAAAATTGAAGGCGCTGCTCAGCGGTGCAAGCAGGTGACTGGCATTGCTGTTCGGCACAACATGGGACGCGCCTTGCACGATCGTGCCATCTGTCGTCTCTACAGTGATCCTGGTACCCGCCGGCAACGGGTTGTCATTCACATCCACCATGACCAGGTTGAACGAAATGGTGTTCTGGCAGGTAGTGGCGCCAAGGTCCAGATTACCCGCCAAGAGTGGCGCGGCATTGCTGAACACGAGCCCGTTCTGGGCCGAGGACCCGGACAGCGTCACGACGATGTTCCTGAAGACGTGCAGTGTATCCTGGCTTGAGCAGATCGCAGCCCCCGGCGTGCACAGGATACCGACGTAGTTGCCGCCATCCACCGGATCGTCATAGGCGGCATTCACGTTGTAGTCGATATAGGTTTCGCCTGCCCCCCGAACACCGTCTTCGTTCATATCCAGGTACGCCTCGCCCAGGGCTGTGGAGCCGCCGTTGGCGTCCTTCATCTCGGATGCGGCATCCACGGTACCGTTGCCATTGGTGTCGATGAACGACTCTTCCCCCACTGCGTAACCCAGAATGGTGACACGACCATCGACCGGGCGGAGGGCCTGCGACGTAAAGGTGACCGAACAGGCGCTTTCGGCAGGGAAACCATCGGTCAAGCAACCCGCCTCCACCTTACCGCCTTCGGCGATGAAGGATACCGCCGTGCCATCCGGGACGGAGTTGGAGAAATGGTCGGCAAGCCGCATGGTCAATTGCGTCGTGACGCCGTCGTATTGCCAACCCTCGATATTCAATGTCGTGGCGGAGAGCGAGGTGTGCACCTGATCGGGGATGCCTGTCGATATGAACAACTGATCCGACTGGGTCTTGATCGTGGTCGCGTCAATCTGGGCGTTCACGCGCAACGGCGTCGCCACAGTACCGGAATTGACGATCGCCTGGACCAAACCGGTCGCACCATCGGAGTTGGCGGTGGCGGATGTGGCCCCACCACTGAATACGATGCCGCCCGCCGTGGTACTGAGGGTGAAATCGACTTGCCGGGCTATCGGCTTACCCGCGGTGTCGAGCACCTTAAACACCACGGTGGAAAACTCCTGCCGCCCGGCGCCGCCCGTTCCTTTCAAACTGATCTGGTTGGGCGTGGCCGAGACGAACTGTATCGACCCCGCCGAGGGCGCGGTCACCACCAGCTGACCCGACGAGGCCACGCCCGAGGTCAGGGTGGCGGTAATCGTATCGGTGTTGGCACAACCGTCGTCGCGGTAGGAGGCCGTCGCCACACCACCGATGGTCGTCACGCTGGGGGTCAGGACCGCCTTGCCCGCCGCCGCACAGGTGGAGGTGAAGTTCACCGTCATCGGGTTGGCGGTGCCCGTCACCGTGACGCTCACGCTCGTCGTGCCATAGGCAGAAAGCGGGCTGGTGCCGAAAACGGGGTTGGAGATGCTTATCCCGACCGGCCCGGCGGTGGACACGAGGTAATTGAGTGCCCCCGTGACAGTCACGTCGACGTTATTCTCCTTCCAGACCGCCGTGACGTTCACCGTACTGGCCCCGGCTGACGCGCCTGCATCGATGAGCATCGTGGCATTGCCCGAGGCGTCGGTCAGGGTCGTGCCCGAGGCGGGTGAAAAGACCCCATAGTTTCCGTCAGTCGTAAACGTCACCAGCGCGCCTTCGACGGCCACGCCGCTGGCATCCTTGACGGTTGCCGTCAGGCGCCCGGCGACTGCGGCCGACAGGGTGGTTATCGGGGCACCGGAGACCCGGTCCACCAGGGTAATCGTCACGGTAGGCTGCAGGGGCACCCCACCACCGGGATCGGCTGTCGAGCCCCCTCCACCGGCACCACACCCCACCAGCACCAACGCTGCAAGCAAGGCAACCGTCCCTTTTATGTATTTCCAGCTCATCATCAGCTCCATGTGCATCGCCGTGTGGTTTGTTCTGTGCGCCTCACTGCGGAAGAATACGTGGCGTCAGGAAAATCAACATCTCTGTCTTTTCGTCCGACTTGATGTTGTTGCGGAACAACGCCCCCAAGACCGGCAGATCACCCAACAGAGGGACCTTGGTCGTGTCATTGCTTTGCGCCTGATCGAAGATGCCGCCCAACACGGCCGTCTCGCCGTCCTTTATCCGAACCTGCGTCAGGACGCGCTTCACATTGATCGCCGGGGGATTGACGGAGAAATCGGGGGCGTCCTTCTGCATCTCGACGTCCATGATGATTTCATCGTTGTTCAGTATCTGCGGGGAAACGAGCAGGCACAGCAACGCATCCTTGAACTCCGTGTCCGTACCATCCTGGCTCGTCGTCTGATAGGCGATCTGGGTGCCCTGAAGGATGACGGCCGGCTTCAGGTTGGTGGTGATGACCTTCGGGTTGGAGAGTATCTTGCCCCGCTTGTCCTGCTCCAAGGCCTGGAGTTCCAGGTTGATCAGGGTTTCCACACTCGCGTTGAACAGCGTCAGACCCAGTGTAGAGGCCGCATTGGAAAATGCGGTGGTATTGGCCGGCAGGCTGGAATTGAAGTCTGGGGTCTCGGAAATGGCGACACCGCTCTTTGCCGCCCGTGCAGAACTGGTGCCCGAGCCCAGCGCAGTTGTTGTGCCATCGAAGACACCGCGAGTCTGGAACCCCAGGCGCGCACCCAAGGCACGCCCGAAGACGTCACTGGCCATGACGATACGCGCCTCGATCATCACTTGCTTGGACGGCTGGTCGACGCCCTTCAGCACCTCCTCCACCTTGGCATGACGATCCGCGATATCGGTGATGATCAATGTATTGGTGGTGAGATCGTAGGAGGCAGAACCTCGATCCGTCAGTACGCGATTGGTCTTGTAATCTTTGACGCCCCCACCGGGCAGGGTCAGCTGCGTGTTGGCCCCGATGTTCGCACCTGCGGTGGTATTGGAGAGCCTCAACCCTTCCGAACTGGGCGAGCAGGTCGGCGCCGTCCCCAGATTTCCGCCCAAGCGTGACCCCCCGGACAGGATGATCATGGCATCATCGGCACGGATGTAATTCAGGCGGTAGTTGCGGGTGACCAGGACATCGAGTTCCTCGCTGGCCTTGCGTGCCCGCATCGCCTCCTCTTCCCGCTTGAGCAGGTCATCGCTCTTCTCGATCCAGATCACGTTGCCGTTGACCCGTTTATCGAGTCCCCTTGCTCGCATGATGATGTCGAGCGCCTGGTCCCACGGCACATCCTTCAACCGCAAGGTGATATTGCCGCTCACAGACTCGGCGGCGACGATGTTCAGCCCGGTGAAGTCGGCGATGACCTTGAGCACGGCACGCACCTCGACGTTCTGGAAATCGAGCGACAGCCGCTCGCCCTCGTAGCGCTTCCTGCCCGGCGCCTGCACCGCGGCTTCGAGAGGGGTGACCTCCAGGATGAACTCCTTGCCGGTCTGGTATGCGAAGTAGTCCCACTTGCCTGCCAGAACCACCGTCATGCGGGTGTTGCTGCCCTGCGGGTAGGTCTCAACGGCCCGCGCCGGGGTAGCAAAATCGCTGACGTCGAGCCGGCGCCGCAGGCTGGCCGGCAGGCTAGTGCCGAGGAAGTCGACCTCGATGGTCTGGCCTTTCTGCCGGATGTCGACGCCGACGCCAGGCGCGGACAGGGCGACCTCGATGCGGCCCTCGCCATTCTTGCCACGCCGAAAGGTTACGTCGCGGATGCCGTGGGCGCTGCCCGTACCGTCGAAATGAGTGGCGGCGACCTTGCCGGCCCCCGTGTCCGCGCCGCGCAGCACCACCAGCAGGACATTGCCTTCCTGGCGGACGTCGTAGGCCGCGGGTCCGGCAAGGTCAAGCACCAGGCGGGTGCGGTCTGGCGTCTGAGCGACGCTGTAGGTACGCACGACACCGGCATTCACCACCTCGGACAGCCTGCCCTGTGGGTTAAGTATGCCAGGGAGGTCAAGCACGAGGCGGTGCGGATTGCTGGTGGTGAAGTGCAGCGGCGCGGCCTGTAGCGGCGCGCTCAGGCTGATCCTGACGACCTGCGCGCCATCCGCGCCCTGGCTGACCGTGACCGCCTGCAGGTCGTTGGCCCGGGCGGGCGCGCTGCCGAGCAGCAGCAGCACAGCCACGCCGAGTATGCGAACAATGGCTGCTCGCCCCAATTCATATGCGATGGTGGCCGTCATTTCGATTCTTGCTCCATTATGCTCATCTGCGCCTTGCTCTCATTCCATTCGCCGCGGGCATCTTGTATGAGTTCGCGTATCTCCAGACCGTCTTCACCGATCGCCGTGACCTTGCCATGGTTCTGGCCGATGCGCGCACCGCGCTGTATCGTGTGCAAGACCCCCTTGGGATCCAGGATGACCGCCCAGGTGGCCTGGCCGTGCTTCCGCAGTGTGCCTACCATGCGCAACGCATCCAGGGGAAACTCCTCCAGCGGCTGGCGCGGTCCCTCCGCATCGGGATGCGGGCCGCCCTGGCGCAAGTTGCGGACCTGGAATGGATCGGTCAGCCCATCCGGGCGGTAGACGAAGGAATCGACGGTCTTGACTGCGGGCAGTGGCTCGATCTTGCTGCCGGCGTCACGGCCGGCCGTCTCCATGAAGGCACGCAGATCGTCCATGCCATCACCACCGCAACCGGCCAGCACCAGGCACAGCGAGACAGGCAACGCACGCTTCATCGCCTGCCTCCCGTCGCCTGGGTGCTGGCGGCCATCTCGCTATCGTCGAGATAGCGGTATGTGCGCACCGTGGCATCCATGGTCAGGCGTCCCGGCTTGGTCGGCGTGAGACCGATGTCATGTATGGTGACCACGCGGGGCAACCTGGCAATGTCGCTGACGAAGTTGCCGAGATCGTGGTAGCCGCCGTTGACCTTGATGGTGATCGGCAAGGTGGCGTAGAAATCTGCCCGGCTCTCGCTGCCGGGCCGGAAGAGGTCGAACTCCAAGCCACGCCCGATACCGATCTGGTTGACATCGGTGAGCAGAGCGTCCATCTCCGACTTGTTGGGCAATTGCTTCAGTATGGCCGCCAGGGCCTTTTCGGTGTCGTCCAGGCGTTGCTTGTAAGCCTGGTAGTGGATGGCCTGACGCTTCTTGCCGGCATAGCTGTCACGCAGCCGCTGCTCCTCGGCCTTGGCGGCTTCGAGACCGTCGAGTGCCGGCGACCAGTCGAAATAGAAGCCGGCCGCGACGATGACCGCCAGGATGAACCCGGCCACCCCTGCCTTGACCGAGGCGGGTGCCTGGGCAAGGCTGCCGATGTCGATGTTGTTGAGCTCGGACAGGTTCATGGCTGGACCGCCTTGCCATCGGCAGCAGGGGTATCGGCGATGCCGTCCGGCACGATCTGCAAGGCATCGAGGGCAAATTCACTGACACGCAGGTTGTTCAGGTCGGATACCTTGACCTCCACCAGGCGCGGCGCTGCAAGCCAGGACGAGGACTCGATGTTGCGCATCAGGGCAGAGACGCGCGCACTGGACTGGGCATAGCCCACCAGCCCGAGCTTGTTGCCGGTCTGGCGCAGGGATTTCAGGTACATGCCCTCGGGCAGCTGGCGTGCCAGTTCGTCGAACAGGTGGACCGCCTCGGTGCGGTGGGCCTGCAGTTCCTCGACCACCTGCTTGCGGGCCAGCAGCGCATTGGTCTTCTCCTTGAGCTGGGCGATCTCCTTGATCTGGGCGTCGAGCTTGGCGATCTCTGCCTTCAGGAAATCGTTGCGCTGCGCCTGGTGGTCCTGCATGCCCGCGATGACGAAGTGACCGACGCCGACCACCGCCAGGCCGGCCAGCACCGCACCGACAAGCAGGGCGATCAGCAGTTTCTGTTGCAGCGCCCGGTATTGTTCACGGTGGGGCAGCAGGTTGATGCGGATGGCGCTCATGCCGGGTCAAACCTCCGCAAAGCCAGGCCGCAGGCGATGAACAGGGACGGGGCATCGGTGGCCAGTTGCCGCGCCTTGGCGTGGCTGGACACGGCCATCCTGGCGAACGGGTTGGCGATGAGGATGTCGGTCTTGGTCCGGCCGTATATCGCCTCATCGAGGCCTGGCACGGACGAACAGCCGCCCGCCAGGAGGATATGGTCGACGTGCTGTTGTGGCGCCGAGGCGAAGAACAGCTGCAGAGCGCGGCTGATCTCCTGACTGGCGGTATCGAGGAATGGACGCAGTACTTCGCCTTCGTAGCTATCCGGTAGCAGGCCCTTGCGCTTGGCCTCCTCCGCCTCTTCCCAGGGGATGCCGAAACGGCGGCTGATCTCCTGCGTCAGGATCTGGCCACCGAACGGGTGGTCACGCTGGTAGACCGGCTTGCGGTCGTGCAGCACATTGACGTGCGTGGTGGTATGCCCGATGTCGACGATCGCCACCGTCTGCCCCCTGCCACCATCCGGCAACTGGAAAGAAACTTGGTCGAAGGCACGCTGGCTGGCGTAGGTATCGACGTCCATGATGGTGGTCCTGAGACCGGCCGCTTCCGCAACGGCTACACGCTCCTCGACGCGGTCCTTGCGGGTGATGACGACAAGGACCTCGTTGTCGGTCGGACTGCGCTCACTGGGGCCGAGCACCTGGAAGTCGAGCGAGACCTCCTCCATGGGAAAGGGCACGACGAGGTTGGCCTCGGACACCGCCTGGGCCTCGATGTCCGCCTCGCTGGCATCGCTGGGCAGGATCAGCTTCTTCGCCGTCACCGCGGAGGCGGGCAGGGCGAGCGCGATGTCGCGGGTACGGCTGTCGAGGGAGGTCCACGCCTGCCGCATGGCGACGGCCACTTCATCGGGCTTGGTGAGATTGCCGTCGGTGACCGCCTCGCGCGGCAGGCGCGCAATGGCATAGCGCTCGACCCGCAGCGAACCATCGCCACCGACGTCGAGTTCGAGCATTTTCACCGCCGATGAGCTAATATCGACCCCGATCAGCGGTTTCGATTTGCTGCTGAATAGCCCGAAGTCCAAAGTCTCCCTTTCCTGCGTCAGCAGTTTCGACCCCCATTTAAGTGTCCTTCAGCAATCCTGGCAACTAGTTTTTGATGGCCCATTTCCATTCCCATGCCGGGCCCTGCCCGGCCAGTTGGCGCCGCCGCCGGTCCGGAGGCTTGGCGTGATGAACAGACAGTGGTGGCACTACGCCATCATCGCGGCGGGCGGGCTGCTGGCCGCCATGGTGACGGTGGTCGGGCTAGCCGCGGCCCTGATTTATCCGTCCCTGCCCAGCCTGGAAACGCTCACCGATTACCGCCCCAAGATGCCGCTCAGGGTGTATTCGGAGGAGGGGGGCCTGCTGGCCGAGTTCGGCGAGGAGAGGCGCTCGGTGGTGCATCTGCATGAGGTGCCGATGACGCTGCGCCAGGCCATCCTGGCGGCAGAAGACGACCGCTTTTACCAGCACGGCGGCATCGACACCATGGGGGTGCTGCGCGCGGCGGTGTCTAACGTCGTCTCCGGCGGGGTCAAGGAGGGTGCCTCGACGATCACCATGCAGGTGGCGCGCAACTTCTTCCTGTCCTCCGAGAAGACCATGCGGCGCAAGTTGAACGAGGCCTTGCTGGCGATCAAGATCGAGCACGCCCTGTCCAAGGATGAGATCTTCGAGCTCTACATCAACCAGATCTATCTCGGCCAGCGCGCCTACGGTTTCGCCGCCGCCGCACAGACCTATTTCGGCAAGCCGATCGGCCAGATCGACATCGCCGAGGCGGCAATGCTGGCCGGCCTACCCAAGGCGCCGTCGGCCTACAACCCAGTAGTCAATCCGGCGCGCGCCAAGTCCAGACAGCTGTACGTGTTGCGTCGCATGCACGAACTCGGTTACATCAACGCCGCGCAATACGCCAAGGCGAAGGAACAGCGCCTGCAGATCAAGGGCCCGGCCCGCATGTACGGCGCTGGCGCCAACCATCTCGCCGAGATGGTCAGACAATATGTCTACCAGCGCTACGGCGAGCAGATCTACGCCAGCGGCATGCGGGTCTATACCACCGTACGCCTGGTCGAACAGAAGGCCGCCGAGGACGCGGTCAGGGCAGGCGTGGTGCAGTTCAACCGTCGGCGCGGCTACCCCGGCCCCGAGGCCCAGGTCCGCCTGCCCGCCGAGGCTGAAGAACGCGCCCACGCAATCGCCAACGCGCTGCGCCGAGAGGAGGTCAATGGCCTGCTGCCGGCCGTCGTCACGGCGATCGAGCGCAAACGGATCAAGGCACGCCTGCGCGACGGCGAGGAAATCGTCCTGCCCGAGAGCGAGCTGCAGTTCGCCAAGGCCACCCTGTCGCCCCGCACACCAGCTGCCAAGCGGCTGCAGGTGGGCTCGCTGATCCGGGTGGTGCAGCTGGCGCCAGGCCAGCCCTGGCAGCTGACCTACCTGCCCCAGGTCGAGGCCGCCCTGGTGGCGATCTCGCCGGCCGATGGCGCGATCCGCGCCCTGGTGGGTGGCTTCGATTTCGCACGCAACCAGTACAATCACGTCACCCAGGCCTGGCGCCAACCGGGCTCGGCCTTCAAGCCTTTCGTGTATTCGGCGGCGCTGGAGCGCGGCATCACCCCTGCCACGGTGTTCGACGACGCCCCGATCGAGATCGATCCGGCGGAGACCGGCGACCAACTGTGGGACCCGAAGAACTACGATGGCACGATGGATGGTCCGATCACCGTGCGGACCGCCCTGACGAAGTCCAAGAACCTGGTGTCGATCCGGCTGCTGCAGGCCACCGGCATCGAGGCGGCGCAGGCGCACGCACAGCGTTTCGGCTTCACGCCCGGTCGCATACCCCCTTACCTGACCATGGCGCTCGGCGCCGGCGAGGTGACACCGCTGCAACTGGCGACGGCCTATGCGGTGTTCGCCAACGGCGGCCGCCTGCCGCGACCCCACTTCATGACACGGGTGACCGACAAGGACGGCCGCCTGCTGGAAAAGTTCGCGGCCCAGGCGGCAGAGCCGGTGCTGGATCCGCGCAACGCCTTCGTCATGACCACGATGCTGCAGGACGTCGTGCGGCGGGGCACAGCGGCGGCGGCGACGAGCCTGGGTCGAGGCGACCTGGCCGGCAAGACCGGCACCACCAACGACCACCGGGACACCTGGTTTGCCGGCTACAATCCCGACCGCGTGGCGGTATCCTGGATGGGCTATGACCAGCCCAAGCCCATGGGGCGCGGCGAAACCGGCGGCCTGGCGACCCTGCCGGTGTGGATGCACTACATGAAGGTGGCGCTCAGGGGCGTGCCGGAACGTGCCTACCCGATGCCGGATGGCGTGGTGACGATCAACGTCGCCCCCGATACCGGTGTGCCCGACCCGGACGGGCTGCCGGAGTATTTCTTCCAGGAGTACGCGCCCGCCGCCCTGCCGGCCATCGATCTTTGGGGGATGCATGTCCCGTGACGGGCCGCGCCACACCCGGCTGCGCATCGCGCAACTGGCGGCGCAGCTGATGGCCGAACACGGCATCAAGGACCACGCCCTGGCGAAGCGCAAGGCCGCCCGCCAAGTGGGGGTGACAACGGCCAACTGGCTGCCCAGCAACGAGGAGATCGACGGCGAATTGCGCGCCTACCTGGCGCTGTTCGAGCCGGACACGCACACCAGCGATCTGGATGCGCTGCGCCGCCAGGCGGCCGAGGTCATGCACGTGCTGGCCAGCTTCCAGCCCATGCTGACCGGCGGACTGGCACAGGGCATCGCCCCCCCGCACGCAGACATCGAACTCGAGGTCTACGCCGACTCGAGCAAGGAATTCGAGCATTTCTTGCTCAACGGCGACATCGCCTTCAAGGCTGAGGAACGCCGCGGCGAGTCGTTCTTCCGCCTCTACGCCGAGCCGGCCGACGTCATGGTCCACGTGCTATCCGGCCAGGCCATACAGAGCGCGGCGCGCGAGGGGCCAGAGACGCGTCGCCGCCTCACACTGGCGCAGTTGCGACGCCAGATGGCGATGGCCGTCGACTCGGCCGACGACAGAGGATGATACAGTCACCAGAAAGCGGGGCGAACGATGAGGATCGACGGCTATACACCCGAGGAGATCGAACGCTACAAGATCACACGGGCGGCAGAGATTGAGAGGATATTACGCGATGCGATGCTACGACGCGCCTTGGTGACCGCCTACGGCGAGAACAACCGCGACTATCTGGTGACCGCTCTGCTGGCGGTTGACCCCGACCGCAACAGCCTGTATCTGGACGCCGGCGCCGACCCGGCCGCCGTCGCGGCCCTGATGGGTAGCACCGAGGTCACCTTCAATACTGCCCCCGACCACATACGCGTAGTGTTCACGACCCCCGCGCCGACCATGGCCGAGCTGGCTGGCAGACACGTGCTGCGCGCCGAGATGCCCGGCGAGCTGCTGCGTTTCCAGCGCCGCAACTACTATCGGCTGCCCACCTCCGTGGACCGTCCGGCCCGCTGTTCGATCGCCATCGACGGCCAGGCAATCGACTCCATCGTGCTGGATATCAGCATCGGCGGGCTCGGTGTCCTGGCAGGCGCAGCCGCGGCCAGGCTGCGGGAGGGCGGCATCTACCGCGGCTGCAGGCTGACTCTTCCGGAGGCCGGCGAGCATGCCGTCGACCTGCGCATCTGCATGGCCTACGAACGGGCCGTACGGGACGGCGCCTTGATGCGCCGTTTCGGCTGCCAGTTTATCGACCTGACGGACGGCGTCGCGGCCGACATACGGCGCTACATCGTCCGACTCGAACGGGAGCGGCGCCAGGGGGCCAACTAGCCGCGCAGCCAACGCGCCGCGTCGAGGGCATAGTAGGTCAGCACTGCGTCGGCGCCAGCGCGCTTGAAGCCGAGCAACCCCTCCAGCACGCAGGCTCGCTCGTCCAGCCAGCCGTTCCGGGCCGCCGCCTTCAGCATGGCGTACTCGCCGCTGACCTGGTAGACGAAGGTGGGCGCCTGGTAGGTCTCCTTAACCCGGCGCACTATGTCCAAGTAAGGCATGCCAGGCTTGATCATCACCATGTCAGCACCCTCCTGCAGGTCCAGGCCGACTTCCCACAGGGCCTCGTCGCTGTTGGCAGGATCCATCTGGTAGGTGTACTTGTTGCCGGCGCCGAGGTTGGCGGCCGATCCGACGGCGTCACGGAAGGGGCCATAGTAGCTGGAGGCATACTTGGCCGAGTAAGCCAGAATGCGCGTGTGGATGTGGCCGGCGGCGTCGAGCGCCTCGCGCACCGCATGGATGCGGCCGTCCATCATGTCAGAGGGCGCCACCACGTCGGCGCCGGCCTGGGCGTGGCACTCCGCCTGGCGAGTAAGCACGGCGATGGTCTCGTCGTTGAGGACATAGCCGCCAGCGTCGATAAGGCCGTCCTGGCCGTGGCTGGTGTAGGGGTCGAGGGCGATGTCGGTGATGATGCCGAGTTCAGGGAAGCGCGCCTTCAAGGCCGCCACCGCACGCGGCACCAGTCCGTTCGGGTTGTAGGCCTCCTCCGCCCCCTCACTCTTCAACTCGGCGTCGATGACCGGGAACAGTGCCATGGCCGGAACGCCCAGTTCCAGACACTGCTCTGCGACCGCATGCAAGCGATCCAGGCTGAGCCGCTGCACGCCGGGCATGGAAGCGACGTCCTCCGTGCGGCCCGCGCCGTCGAGCACGAACACCGGCAGGATGAGGTCGGCGCTAGTCAGCACGGTCTCGCGCATCAGGCGGCGGGAGAATTCGTCACGGCGCATGCGCCGCATGCGCTTGCGGGGAAAACTGGCTAGATCGAACATGATCGCGTCCACTTTATCGGGGGCCGAAAATACTATCGAATACCGGCGCCATCGGGGAACTTCTTTTCAACGGGCCGGGTCTCCTCACCAGACGGTCCCCTTCGTCTCCCGCTTTTCTCCCTGAGCGGGTGCCCCGACTCAAGATCGGGGCGCAGTTCGCCCGGCTTTCATCCCCTGAAGCCGGGTTTTTTTTGCCCATCAGCCGCTGCGACACGCTCCCGCGGCGACGGCTTCGGCAGTTCCAGCCATTGCCGGATCACCGCTTCCGCCTCGTCGACACCGCTGCGCTTCAGGCTGGAGAACAGCTGCGCGCTGCCATTGACGCCGAGCTCCTGCAGGCGCGCCCTGGCCTTCATCAGGGTGAGCGTACCCTCGCTACGGTTGAGCTTGTCGGCCTTGGACAGCAGGACGTGGACCGGCTTGCCGGTGACGTGGAACCACGCCAGCAGCTGCTCATCGAGGTCGGTGAATGGATGGCGCGCGTCCATGATCACCACCAAGCCGCGCAGGGGCGCACGCGAAGCCAGGTAGCCACCAATCAGCGACTGCCAGCCTCGCTGCTGTTCCAGGGGCGCCTTGGCGAAGCCATAGCCGGGCAGGTCAACCAGGAAGCGCTGCACGGCGACCTGGAAAAAGTTGAGATGCTGGGTGCGTCCGGGCGTCTTGCTGACGAAGGCCAGACGCTTGTGCAAGGCGATGCTGTTGATCGCGCTCGACTTGCCGGCGTTGGAACGGCCGGCGAAGGCGACCTCGGCGACGCTGTCGGCCGGCAGATCGCCGATGTGGGCGACAGTGGTATAGAAAGAGGCGTTCAGCACGAGGGGTCCAGAATGGTTGGCATGGGCAAATCAATGCCGCTAGAATGCGCAGGTTTGATTTGTCCCGAAAGAATAACAGGAGCCATTGCGATGAAGCACCTTATTGTATTGCTGAGCAGTCTTTTCGTGGCGGGCGCTGCCTCGGCAAACGCCGGCGATGCCGCCAAGGCTCAGCCCATCGTCGACAAAATTTGCGGTGCCTGCCACGGCACCGACGGCAACAGCACCTCGCCGACCTATCCCAACCTGGCCGGCCAGCACCCTGAATACATCAATAAGCAGCTCAACGAATTCAAATCGGGGGCCCGCAAGAACGCCACCATGGCGCCCAACGTCACCACACTGAGCCAGCAGGACATGCTCAACCTCGCCGCCTACTTCTCTGCCCAGCAGCCCAAGCCACGCCTGGCCAAGGATCCCGCCCTGGTCGCCGAGGGTCAGAAGCTATACAAGGGCGGCAACCCGGGTAGCGGCGTGCCCGCCTGCGCATCCTGCCACGGCCCGGCCGGCGCCGGCATTCCGGTGCAGTTCCCGCGCATGGCCGGCCAGCACGCCAAGTATGTGCAGAGCCAGCTGAAGAATTTCCGCAGCGGCGACCGCGCCAATGACGGCGGCAAGATGATGCAGGTCATCGCACGCAAGATGACCGACCGCGAGATGCTGGCGGTGGCCGAGTACATCTCGGGCCTGCGCTGAACAGAGGTTTCTTGATCGATGCAAAGAAGGCGGCGGCAGCCGACTTCTTCATAGGCATCAAGTATGAACATTTTCAACAAGGCGGTAACATTGGCTGCCGGATTCGTGATGTTTGTACTCTTAACAGTCGGCCGCGGATCTAGGTTAATGCAGGCTGGATGATAAAATCCGGAACCCGCTCGAGGAGGGCGGCATTTACAACATCTCGTCTTAGGAGAGACTGTATGAACAACGAACGCAGAAGGATCCTGAAGGGCGCCGGTGCCGCCAGCGTGGTGACGGTGGCGATGGCCGCCGGCCTGTTGAAACCGGGTGCGGCCTGGGCCGCGGCCTGGAACAAGGCCGCCTTCGAGGCCAAGGACATGGCCGGCGCCCTGGGCGGCGTCGGTGGCGCCGGCGCGACCGCCAGCGGCCAGATCACCGTCAAGGCCCCGGACATCGCCGAGAACGGCGCCGTGGTGCCGGTCGAGATCATCTCCGCCATTCCCGGCACCGAGCGCATCGCCATCATCGCCGAGAAGAACGGCTTCCCGCTGATCGCCGACTTCGGCCTGATGAACGGCGCCGAGGGCTACGTGTCGACCCGGATCAAGATGGGCGCGACCTCCAATGTGATCGCCATCGTCACGGCCGGCGGCAAGACCTACAAGGCGCACAAGGAAGTCAAGGTCACCATCGGCGGCTGCGGCGGCTGATCGGCAACGGAACGGATAGAGAAAGGACTACAAGATGGCTGGAATGAAGATTCGTGCCTCCATGGCAGGCGATGCGGCAGAAGTGAAGGCCCTGATGAACCACGTGATGGAAACGGGCCTGCGCAAGGACGCCAAGACGGGCGAAGTGGTCCCGGCACACCACATCACCAACGTGACCGCGACCCTGAACGGCAAGGTGGTGCTGGACGCCCAGTGGGGCGGTGGCATCTCCAAGAACCCCTACCTCGCCTTCAAGGTGAAGGGCGCCAAGGCCGGCGACAAGGTCAAGATCGAGACCCTCGACAACAAGGGCGAAAAGGACAGCGCCGAAGCCACCATCGGCTAAGCGCGCGTTCCGGGCCGGCCCTGCGCCGGCCCTTTCCTGCCTGCGCCGCATGCGCGGGCGTGCTCCAGGTGCCGACGGAGGAGATCGTCGTGCAGGTCAATCCCGCCGCCGTGCTGGCGCTGCTCGCCGCCCTGCCCGGCCTGGCCCAGGCAAACGGCAGCAAGCCGGTCCACATCACCCACGGCCTGCCCCAGGTGGAAGTCGTCCACCTCGGCAAGAAGGTCGTCATCGAACGCAATCCGGATACCGACAACATGATCGATCCGGACTACACCCTCACCTCGCGGCCCTGCCCGCCCTATTGCATCCAGCCCATGCAGGCCGCCACCGGCGTGGAGACGCTGGGCGAACTCGAACTGCTCCGCCACCTCGAACGCGCGGCCCGCGACAACACCATCCTGGTAATCGATTCCCGTGACGGCGACTGGCCCCTGCGCAGCGGCGTCATCCCGGGTGCGACCCTGATCCCCTGGACCGAGTTGCACCCCGCACACAACGACCCCGACAAGATCGCAGAGATCCTGTTGCTGCGGTTCGGCGCGGCCCGTGCCGGCGGGTTGTGGAACTTCGAGAATGCGCGTACCTTGGTTTTCTACTGCAACGGCCCCTGGTGCGGCCAGTCACCCACCAACATCAGGCAATTGCTGGCTTACGGCTATCCGGCCCACAAGCTGAAGTGGTACCGGGGCGGCATGCAGGACTGGAAGATGCTCGGCCTGACTACCGTGCCGGC
>JAQVJE010000189.1 GCA_028695325.1 Gallionellaceae bacterium | reverse complement strand
CACCAGAGGTTCGTTCACTCCGGTCCTCTCGTACTAGGAGCAAATCTTCTCAAATTCCTAAGCGCCTATAGCAGATAGGGGCCAAACTGTCTCACGACGTTTTGAACCCAGCTCGCGTACCTCTTTAAATGGCGAACAGCCATACCCTTGGGACCTTCTCCAGCCCCAGGATGAGACGAGCCGACATCGAGGTGCCAAACTGCGTCGTCGATATGAACTCTTGGACGCAATCAGCCTGTTATCCCTAGGGTAACTTTTATCCGTTGAGCGACAACAATTCCATACTTCATTGCCGGATCACTTTCACCCACTTTCGTGTCTGGTCGACTTGTAGGTCTCTCAGTCAAGCTAGCTTATGCGAATACACTATCATACCGATTTCCATCCGGTACTAGCTAACCATTGTGCGCCTCCGTTACTCTTTAGGAGGCAACCGCCCCAGTTAAACTACCCACCAAGCACTGTCCTCGAATTTTCGAGTTAGAATTACATTTTAACAAGGGTGGTATCTCAAGGACAACTCCATGAAAACTGACGTCTCCACTTCACCGTTTCCCACCTATCCTGCACATATTAAAACATAACCCAATACCAAGTTATAGTAAAGCTCCATAGGGTCTTTCCGTCTTGCTACAGGTAGTCGGCATTTTTACCGACATTGCAATTTCACCGAGTCCATGCTTGAGACAGTGCTCAGACCGTTATGCCGTTCGTGCGGGTCGGAACTTACCCGACAAGGAATTTCGCTACCTTAGGACCGTTATAGTTACGGCCGCCGTTCACCAGGGCTTAGTTTCATTGCTTGCACAAATCCACGTGATCTTCTGGCACTGGGCAGGCATCACCCCCTATACATCCTCTTACGAGTTTGCAGAGAGCTGTGTTTTTGGTAAACAGTCGCCTGAGCTCATTAGCTGCGGCCAATACTCTAAATTAGAGTATTGGCAGGTCTTATCCCGAAGTTACGACCGCTGTTTTGCCGAGTTCCTTAAGCATGGTTTTCTCGAACGCCTTAGTGTTCTCCACTAACCCACTAGTGTTAGATTGCGGTACGGTTACATATAAGATAAGTTTAGAGGCTTTTCTCGGCACCAGAATATAGTAGATCCCTTTAGAACAATTACCCGAAAGCAACTTTCTAAATTAATTTAGCTCGCCCTTAGAAGATTACGGATTTACCTATAATCTAAGGCTTACGTTCATAACAGCATCCATCAGCTGTGATCTATATCCCGATGCGTCCCCCCTTCACTCTTATACATAGTTCAGGAATATTAACCTGATATCCATCAGCTTTGCCTTTCAGCTACACCTTAGGACCGACTAACCCTACGTCGATTGCCGTTGCGTAGGAAACCTTGGGTATTCGGCGATGAAAGTTTTCATTTCATTTACGTTACTTATATCAACATTTTCACTTCTGATACCTCCAGCTAGGGTCACCCCACACCTTCACGGCATACAGAACGCTCCGCTACCAGACATACATAAAGTATGAATCTACATCTTCGGTTAATAACTTAGCCCCGTTGAATCTTCGGCGCAAGGTCGCTTGACCAGTGAGCTATTACGCACTCTTTAAATGAGTGGCTGCTTCTAAGCCAACATCCTGGTTGTCTCAGCAACCTCACATCCTTTTCCACTTAGTTATTAATTTGGGACCTTAGATAGTAGTCTGGACTGTTTTCCTCTTGACGATGGGACTTATCTCTCACCGTCCGACTCCTGGAATAGTTTTATGTGGTATTCGAAGTTTATCAGGGTTTACTAAGTTTTGCAACCCGCTAGCCCTATCAGAGCCCTACCCCCACATAATAATTAACCAAGGCTAGCCCTAAAGCTATTTCGCGGAGAACCAGCTATCTCTGAGTTCGATTAGCTTTTCACTCCTTCCCACAAGTCATCCAATGGACTTGCAGCTCCAAATGGTTCGGTCCTCCATAAAGTTTTACCCTTACTTCAACCTGCTCATGGGAAGCTCACCCAGTTTCGGGTCTAGTATATATGACTAAACGCCCTATTCAGGCTCGCTTTCACTTCGGCTACGAGTTTCACTCTCTTAACCTTGCCATACACACTAAGTCGTTGATCCCTTCTCCAAAAAGTACAAGGTCACCCGAAGGCTCCCTCTCATTGAAAGTATAAAGTTTCAGGGTCTATTTCACTCCCCTCCCGGGGTTCTTTTCACCTTTCCCTCATGGTACTAGTTCACTATCGGTCTTGAATACTATTTAGTTTTGGATAATGGTCTACCCAGCTTCAGACCAGGTTCCACGTGCCTGATCCTACTCGGGAGTTAAAATATACGGTTTAAAATATTTTATGATACGAGGCTTACACTCTCTATGGCTGTACTTTCGCATTACATTCTCTTAATATATTAAAACATATCGGACCTTATCAGGAAGTCCATATATTAATCCCACAACCCCTATTATGCAACGACCTGCTCTTACACATAATAGGTTTGAACTTTTCCCGTTTCGCTCGTCACTACTCAGGGAATCTCGTATTTGATTTCTTGTCCGATGCTACTAAGATATTTCAATTCACATCGTGTCCGCTAAATTTATAGCAATAGTGATTACCACTATTAGGTTCCCCCATTCGGAAATCTTGGAGTAATAACGCTTCTTATCAACTCCTCCAAGCTTATCGCAGATTTGCACGTCCTTCTTCGGATATTCAAGCCAAGGCATCCACTTTATACTGTAACTACTCTTACAACTTTCTATTACAATTATTATTTTTGTAGTTAAATTAACTATTGTTAACTAACTTTAATTATTCAGATTATTTTAAAGAACAAATAAACGAAATTTTAGAAGGAAAATTTGAAAAAAAAACTTAAGGATATATATAAGGAGATAGTCCATCCGCAGGTTCTCCTACGGATACCTTGTTACGACTTCAGCCCAGTCAAAAGTCCTACCATGGGCCCCCTTATTACTAGAGGGACTTCCGATATTACTTTCTCCCATGCCGTGACGGGCGGTGAGTACAAGACCCAGGAACATATTCACCGTAACATGTCTGATTTACGATTACTAGCAATTCCAACTTCATGAGGGCGAGTTGCAGCCCTCAATCCGGACTGAGATGCGTTTTTGAGATTAGCTCCACCTTACGATATTGCTGCTCTTTGTACGCACCATTGTATCATGTGTGTAGCCCCAGACGTAAAAGCCATGCTGATTTGACGTCATCCACACCTTCCTCCTAGTTAACCTAGGCAGTCTCGCTAGAAAATACAACTAGCGACATGGGTTGCGCTCGTTAACGGACTTAACCGAACACCTCAAGGCACGAGCTGACGACAACCATGCAGCACCTGTCTTACAGCTCCCTTACGGGCACTCCCACGTTTCCGCAGGATTCTGTAGATGTCAAGTCTGGGTAAGGTTCCCCGTTTATTGTCGAATTAAACCACGTGATCCACTGCTTGTGTGGGTCCCCGTCTATTCCTTTGAGTTTTAATCTTGCGACCGTACTCCTCAGGTGGATAACTTAACGCGTTAGCTTCAGCACTGAGGTTACCCCCAACACTAAGTTATCATCGTTTAGGGCGTGGACTACAAGGGTATCTAATCCTTTTCGCTCCCCACGCTTTCGTTTTTCAGCGTCAGTATAGTTCCAGTAAGCTGCCTTCGCTTTTGGTGTTCTTCTAAGTATCTACGGATTGCACCCCTACACTTAAAATTCCGCTTACCTCTCCCTAACTCTAGTTAGCCAGTTTAGAATACAAACACGGAGTTGAGCTCCGGTCTTTCATACCCTACTTAACAAACAACCTACAAACCCTTTACACCCAGTAATTCCGGATAACGCTCGAGACATACGTATTACCGCGGCTGCTGGCACGTATTTAGCCGTCCCTTATTCCTGAAGTACTCTCATTATGCTCCCTCAGAAAAGAAGTTTACAATCGTTAGACCTTCATCCTTCACGCGGTGTCGCTCCATCAGGGTTGCCCCCATTGTGGAAGATTCCTCACTGCTGCCTCCCGTAGGAGTATGGACCGTGTCTCAGTTCCATTGTGGCTGATCATCCTCTCAGATCA
>JAQVJE010000188.1 GCA_028695325.1 Gallionellaceae bacterium | reverse complement strand
GTGCTGGCGACCGACCTGGGCTGCGTGCGCAAGGTGCTGCCCGGACGCGGCACGGCCTGACCAAGGAGCCTGGCATGGAAAGATGGCAATGCAGCGTGTGCGGCCACGTCTACGACGAGGCGGAGGGTGACCCCGAGCACGGCATCGCGCCGGGCACCCCCTGGGGCGATGTGCCGGACGACTACCAGTGTCCGGACTGCGGCGCGGCCAAGTTCGACTACTTCCTGGTCGAGGACTGAGCCCCCGGCAGCGCGGCGCGCCATGACCGCCCCCCTGGTGATCGTCGGCAGCGGCCTGGCTGGTTATACGCTGGCGCGCGAGTTCCGCAAGCGCGACACCGCCACCCCGCTGGTCATGGTCAGCGCCGACGCCGGCCAGCTCTACGCCAAGCCCAGCCTGTCCAACGCCCTGGCGCAGGGCCGGGTGCCGGCGCAGCTCGCCTCGGAGACCGCCGAACAGGCCGCGGTGCGCCTCGCCGCCAGCATCCACGCCCATACCCGCATCGGCGCCATCGACCGGGCCGACCGGCGCCTGGCCGGCGAGCGAGGCGAGATCGCCTATGGCCGCCTGGTCCTCGCCCTGGGTGCCGACCCCATCCCGCACGGCCTGGCCGGCGACGGTGTCGATCGCGTCCACGCCGTCAACGACCTCGACGACTATGCCCGTTTCCGGGCCGCCCTGGCCGGCCACCGGCGGGTCGCCATACTGGGCGGCGGCCTGATCGGCTGCGAGTTCGCCAACGACCTCGCCGCCAGCGGTCACGCCGTCGAGGTGGTGCATCGCGGCGCCTGGCCCCTCGAACGCCTGCTGCCGGAGGCGGTCGGACGGGCCATGGCTGCTGCCCTCGGTGGCAAGGGCGTGGGCTGGCATTTCGGCCGCACGGCGGTGCGGGCCGAGGTGGCCGGCGACGGCGTCGTGCTGGACCTGGACGACGGCGGCCGCATCGAGGCCGACCTCGTACTGTCGGCCATCGGCCTGCGCCCGCGCACCGCCCTGGCCGCCGCCGCCGGCCTCATCACCGGGCGTGGCATCGTGGTCGACCGCCAGTTGCGCAGCAGCGACCCGGACATCCACGCCCTCGGCGACTGCGCCGAGGTGGACGGCCTCGTGCTGCCTTTCGTGCAGCCCATTCTGGCCCAGGCACGGGTACTTGCCGCCATGCTGGCTGGAGAGCCGGCCCGCCTGGTCTATCCGGCCATGCCGGTGCTGGTGAAGACCCCGGCCTTCCCGCTGGTGGTGGCGCCGTCGCTGGCCGGGCAGGGCGAGTGGCAGGTCGAGGTCACCGCCCATGGCATGGTCGCCCGCCACCTCGACGCGGCCGGCCGCCTGACCGGCTTCGCCCTGGCCGGCGGCGAGACCGGCCGGCGCCTGGAGTTCGCCCAGCAGCTGCCGGCCTGGCTGGACTGATCCGGCCCGCGGCGGCGAAAATGCCGCCATCGCCCCGAGACCTCGCCGCCATGTCCGCCGAATTCAGTCAGCTCATCGGTTATCCCGCCGCCTTCCTCACCACAGTCGCCTTCGTGCCGCAGGCCTGGCGGTCCTGGCACACTCGCGACCTGTCGGGCATCTCGTTGCCCATGTACGCCCTGTTCACCCTGGGCGTGGCGTGCTGGCTGCTCTACGGCCTAGCCCTGGGCAGCCTGCCCATCGTGCTCGGCAACGGCATCACCCTGGCCCTGGCCTCGGTGGTGCTGGTGCTGAAGATCGTTCACGCGCGCGCTGACTGATTGCGGCACCAGGTCTCCCTGACCCGGGTCGCCGCCAGCAGCGCCAGGGCGGCGCCGGCGGCCGAGACGATCAGGCCGTTGCGATAGTCCGCCCAGCCATACACCCGCGCGCCGTCGAGCAGGCGACCGTCCCATGACAGGTCGGCCACCCAGCCGAACAGCGGCTGCATGATCGCCGCGCCCAGGAACAGGCCGGTGTTGACCAGGGCGATGGCCATGCCGGCATTGGCTGGCGCCACCACCTCCTTGGCGGCGGCATAGCCGACCACGAAACCGCCCGCCGACAGACCTAGCACGGTGTAGAGCAGCATGCCGGACCAGCCGGCACCCCAGGGCAGCGCGATGAGGCCCAGCCAGCTCAGGCAGGACAGCGCGGCGGCGCCCAGGATGACCGGCTTGCGGCGGCCGATGCGATCCGACAGGGCGCCCGTGACCAGGCAGGCGACGGCGAAGCCGGCCAGGGATAGTGTGGTGTAGAGGGAGGCCGTGGCGCGGGAAAGGCCGTGCACGTCGCGCATGAGCGGCACGCCCCATAGGCCAGCAAAGGCGAGCAGGCCGCCGGTGACCCCGAAGTTGACCCAGAAGCCCGGCCATACCGCCCGGTTGCCGAGTACGGCCCCGAGTTCCGCCAGCCAGTGGCGGCGGGTGTCTTGGCCACCGGCATGGACGGGCGGGAAGCCGGCATCCTCGGGCCGGTTGCGCACCCAGGCCAGGGTGGCGACGGCGAGGGCGACGGACAGAACGCCGGCGGCGACGAACACCGAGCGCCAGGAATACCAGCCCAGCAGGGCGGCCAGCGGGCCGGCAGCCAGGATGGCGCCGACGTTGCCGAGGAACAGGGTCAGCCCGCTGACCAGGCCGTAGCGGCGTTCGCTGAACCACACCGCGTTGGCGCGCATCAGGCCGACGAACACCACCGAGACGCCCAGGCCCACCAGCAGGCGGCCGGCCGCTGCGCTGGAGAAGTCGGGGGCGAGGCCGAACAGGATGGAGCCGGCCCCGGCCACCAGAGAGCCGATGCCGGCGCTCAGGCGCGGCCCCAGGGTGTCGGCGAGGACCCCGGCGGGGATCTGCATGGCGGTGTAGACGTAGTAGTACATGGCCGCCAGTGAACCGAGCGCCGCGCCCGATGTGTGGAAGGCCTGCATCAGGTCGGCCGCCACCACGCCGGGGGCCATGCGGTGGAAGAAGGCCGTCATGTAGGCCAGCACCATGATGGCGTAGAGGGTCCAGCGCAGGCGGTTGAAGCGGCGGTACTGGTCGGCGGTGAGCATGATGTGGCGGCGGTGGTGGGGGGGACATCCTAGCGGGTATCCGTGGCCGGCGGAATCGACGCGCCGTTGAACCAATCTGGCATGCGGGCGGCCAAATACTATAGAGATTTTGTCAGGTATGCGCGCGCAGTGCGCGCTACTCCCGCGCCGGCGGGGAAAGGAGTCCACCATGACGACTTCCACCGTATGCAACCTCGGAAGGTACGTGCCCATCCCCTGCCTCAACCGGGTCGAGCCGCTGCGTCCTCTGCGCTGGCTGCGCGCCGGCTGGGGCGATTCCATTCGCACTTGGCGTGCCTCGTTCGGTTATGGCCTGATCCTGGCCACCGCCAGCTACCTGGTGGCGGCCACCTGGTCGAGGCCGGCCCTGGCGCCCACCCTGACCGTGCTGCTGTTGCTGCTCGGTCCCTTCCTGGCGATCGCCTTCTATGATCTGTCGGCACGCCTCGAACGCGGGCGCGCGGCGGGCCGGCGCCTGCCGGCCTTCGCCAGGGCGCGCCACAACCTGGCCTCGATCGGGCTATTCGGCGTCCTGCTGGCCTTCGGCGCCAGTCTGGGAGAGCGGCTGTCCGCCATCCTGATCGGTCTGCGCGTCGGCGCCGGACCGGTGCCCGACGCCGGCCTCGCCGGGCTGTTCAGCCTGGCGCAGCCGGGCTTCCTGCTCATGTATGGCGGCCTCATCGTCATCTTGGGGCTGGCGGTGTTCAGCCTCAGCGTGGTCACGCTGCCGATGCTGATGGGTCGCCGAGTCGACATCGTCACCGCTCTGATGACCAGCCTGTGGTCGGTGCGCGAGAACCCGGCGGCGTTGCTGCTGTGGGCGGCCGCCATTACCGCCATCACCACCTTGGGCGTGCTGACTTGGTACGCCGGCCTGGCCATCGGCTTCCCGGTCCTAGGGCATGCCACCTGGCATGCCTATCGCGATCTCGTCGCGCGCTGAGCGCGGCATCCCGGTCTCGCCGGATACTAGGAGGAGCATCATGATCAACATGCACATCGACTATTCGGGCGGCAGGCTCGATTTCGCCAGCGCCTGCCGGATGGCCCTGCGGCAGGCACGCAGCCTCGACATGAAGCAGCCA
>JAQVJE010000187.1 GCA_028695325.1 Gallionellaceae bacterium | reverse complement strand
CCGACCTGTGGCGCATCCTCGGCCGTCCGGTCGAGAACGGCGGCTACATCGCCGGCACCATCATCAAGCCCAAGCTGGGCCTGCGTCCCGAGCCCTTCGCCCAGGCCGCCTACCAGTTCTGGCTCGGCGGCGACTTCATCAAGAACGACGAGCCCCAGGGCAACCAGGTGTTCGCCCCGGTGAAGAAGACCATCCCCCTGGTCTACGACGCCATGAAGCGTGCCCAGGACGAGACCGGCCAGGCCAAGCTGTTCTCCATGAACATCACCGCCGACGACCACTACGAGATGTGCGCCCGCGCCGACTTCGCCCTGGAGACCTTCGGCCCCGACGCCGACAAGCTGGCCTTCCTGGTCGACGGCTTCGTCGGCGGCCCCGGCATGATCACCACCGCCCGTCGCCAGTACCCCAACCAGTACCTGCACTACCACCGCGCCGGCCACGGCATGGTCACCTCGCCGAGCGCCAAGCGTGGCTACACCGCCTTCGTGCTGGCCAAGATGTCCCGCCTGCAGGGTGCCTCCGGCATCCACGTCGGCACCATGGGCTACGGCAAGATGGAAGGCGAGGGCGACGACAAGATCATCGCCTACATGATCGAGCGCGACGAGTGCCAGGGCCCGGTCTACTTCCAGAAGTGGTACGGCATGAAGCCCACCACCCCGATCATCTCCGGCGGTATGAACGCCCTGCGCCTGCCCGGCTTCTTCGAGAACCTCGGCCACGGCAACGTGATCAACACCGCCGGTGGCGGCTCCTACGGCCACATCGACTCCCCGGCCGCCGGCGCCATCTCCCTGCGCCAGTCCTACGAGTGCTGGAAGGCCGGTGCCGACCCGATCGAGTGGGCCAAGGAGCACAAGGAATTCGCCCGTGCCTTCGAGTCCTTCCCGAACGACGCCGACAAGCTGTTCCCCGGCTGGCGCGAGAAGCTGGGCGTGCACAAGTAAGCCCGGCACGCTTCGAGCTGGAAAGCAAAACGCCCCCGCCTGGGGGCGTTTTCCATTCCGGGACGCCAAACCCGGATTACGATATGGATATTCAGTCCACCCGCAGGGGCGCCGCCGCCTCGCGGGCGGATGCCACAGGAGACGGCCATGACGACGTACGTGGAGCAATACAAGGTCCGCGAGGAACCCTATTACCAGCCGCAGGGCAACGAGGTCGCCCTCTACGAGGCCGCCTACCGCAACCGCCTGCCGGTGATGGTCAAGGGCCCGACCGGCTGTGGCAAGTCGCGCTTCGTCGAATACATGGCCTGGAAGCTCGCCAAGCCGCTGATCACCGTGGCCTGCAACGAGGACATGACCGCCTCCGACCTGGTCGGCCGCTACCTGCTGGAGTCCAACGGCACCCGCTGGCTGGACGGTCCGCTGACCATCGCCGCCCGCATCGGCGCCATCTGCTACCTGGATGAAATCGTGGAAGCGCGCCAGGACACCACCGTGGTCATCCACCCGCTCACCGACCATCGCCGCACCCTGCCGCTCGACAAGAAGGGCGAGCTGCTCGATGCGCACCCCGACTTCCAGCTGGTGATCTCCTACAACCCCGGCTACCAGTCGCTCATGAAGGACTTGAAGCAGTCCACCAAGCAGCGCTTCACCGCCTTCGACTTCGACTACCCGGAGGCGGAACTGGAGACCACCATCCTGGCCAGGGAGACCGGCCTCGACGAGGCCACCGCCGGCCGCCTGGTGAAGATCGGCCAGGCCGCCCGCAACCTCAAGGGCCACGGTCTCGACGAGGGCATCTCCACCCGTCTCCTGGTCTACGCCGCCACCCTGATCAAGGATGGCGTCGACCCGCTGGAGGCCTGCCGCATGGCCCTGGTGCGGCCGATCACCGACGACGCCGACATCCGCGCGACCCTCGACCACGCCATCGACGCGACGTTTGCGTGAGCCATCGTCATTCCCGCCCCCGACTCCTCCATTCGGGGGCGAGTTTCGGCGGGAATCCAGCCCGAACCACTGGGCGCCCGCCTGCGCGTGAGCGACGAAACAAGGAACAACGCGGCAATGACCTCTGACGGCGAATACCAGCACCCCCTGATGAAGGCCTACCGGGCCCAGCTCGACACCCGCTTCCCGCAGGTGGAGGAGGTGTTCGAGGATGTCATGGCCGAGGCCCTGGCGGTGCTCAGCCGCGAGGACATCCACCACTACCTCGACGCCGCCCGGGTGCTCGGCAAGCTGGGCCGCGGCGTCGAACCCATGCTGGTGTTTCTGGAGGAGTGGCCCTCGGTGGTCAGGGCACTGGGCGAGGAGGCCACCCTGCCGGAGGTGATGGCCTTCGTCATGCAGATGCAGCGGTCGCCCAACGGCAAGGCCATCACCCCTTTCCTGCAGACCCTGGCGGCGGTGGCCCGCCGCCTGCACACCCGCGCACAGCTGCGCCACTACCTGGAGATCGCCGGCGACCTGATGGCGCGCACCACCGGCTCCATCCACGGCCACCACGCCACCTTCCCCAGCCCCGGCCTGCCCCTGTTCTTCGAGCAGGCGCCGCGGCTGCTCGACCAGCTCGCCCTGGCCGGGGTGAAGAACTGGGTCGAATACGGTATCCGCAACTACCCCAGCCACCCGGAGCGCCAGGCGGAGTACTTCGCCCTCAAGTCGGCCGACAGCCGCGCGGTCATGCAGCGCGAGCGCCACGGCGTCCTGTTCGCCGATGTCGAGCGCAGGCTGGATCTCTACCTGCGCGGCCTATGGCGCGACCCGGACCAGCTGGTGCCGTATTCCACCGCCTTCGACGAGATCAGGAAGCCCATCCCCTACTACGACAAGCTGGGCATGCGGGTGCCGGACGTGTTCGATGCCGACCGTGGCGTCGACGGCATCGACCGCTACCGCGCCGTGCTCGCCCACATGGTCGGCCACCGGCGCTGGACCCAGGCCCAGATCGCCGACAACTGGAGCCCGTTCCAACGCATGGCGGTGGAGTTCTTCGAGGACTGCCGCGTCGACACCCTGCTGTGCCGGGAATACCCCGGCCTCAGGCGCATCTTCCTGGCCCTGCACCCGAAGCCGGTGGAGGGCGACTGCGACCCGGAGACCACCTCCTGCCTGCGCCATCGCCTGGCCATGCTGTCGCGCGCCATGATCGACCCGGCGCACGGCTACGCCGATCCGCTCCTGAACGAGTTCGTCGCCCGCTTCCACGCCGTTCTGGCCGACGGCCCGGCCGACAGCCGGGCCATGGCCGAGCTGGCCCTGAGCTATGTGGCGCGGAGCCGGCGGCCGAGCGACCAGTTCGCCAAGGTCTGGTTCGACGACACGGTGATCGACTACCGCGACGACAACCGCCACATGTGGCAGTACATAGAGGACAGCGACGACGAGGACTTCTTCGACGACCCCGAAAAGTCGAAGAAGAAGGAGGCCGAGGTGCAGTCCCTGCCGCCGCGTCACTATCCGGAGTGGGACTACCACAGCCAGACCTACCGGCCCGACTGGGTCAGCCTGTACGAGCACCTGCACCCCAGCGGCGCGGCCGCCGACATCGACCGCCTGCTGCAAAAGCACGACGCCCTGGCCAAGCGCCTGAAGCGCATCCTCGACCTCCTCAAGCCGCAGGACAAGGTGCGCATCCGCTACCAGGAGGAGGGCAGCGAGCTGGATCTCGACATCGCCATCCGCTCCCTGATCGACTTCAAGGGCGGTGCCACGCCCGACCCGCGCATCAACATGAGCCACCGCACCAGCGGCCGCAACATCGCCGTGAGCCTGCTGCTCGACCTGTCGGAATCGCTCAACGAGAAGGTCGCCGGCGCCGAGCAGACCATACTGGAACTCTCCCAGGAGGCGGTCTCCCTGCTGGCCTGGGCGATCGAGCGCCTGGGCGACCCCTTCGCCATCGCCGGCTTCCATTCCAACACCCGGCACGACGTCCGCTACCTGCACATCAAGGGCTATGGCGAGCGTTTCACCGACGAGGTGAAGGGGCGGCTCGCCGCCATGGAGGCCGGCTGGTCGACCCGCATGGGCGCTGCGATGCGTCATGCCGCCCACTACCTGGAGGCGCGCCCGGCCGACAAGAAGCTCCTGCTCATCCTGACCGACGGCCAGCCGGCCGACGTCGATGTCCAGGACGAGCGCTTGCTCATCGAGGACGCCC
>JAQVJE010000186.1 GCA_028695325.1 Gallionellaceae bacterium | reverse complement strand
TCGCCGAGCATCCCAACCGGGCCTTGTCGCGTGACCAGATCATGGACTGGCTGAAGGGCTTCGAGCGCGACCCCTTCGACCGCTCCATCGACGTCCGTGTCACCCGGCTCAGGCGCAAGATCGAGGCCGACCCCGCTAACCCGGCCTACATCCGCACAGTGTGGGGCCAGGGCTACCTGTTCGCGCCCAAGGGCAAGGAAGCTTGAAGCTCCTCCCGGCCACCCTGTTCGGCCGCACGGCGGCGACCCTGCTGGCGGTATTCCTGCTCGCCCAGGGGGCGGCCATGTACGCGGTCTGGCTCACCGTGGTGGCGCCGCTGGCAGAGCGCTCCGCCGACGACCTCGCCGCGCGCATGGTGCTGGCGGCGCAGACCTGGGTGGAACTGCCGCCGGAGACCCGACGTGACTACGAGATCGAGCTCTTCCTGCAGCACAACCTGGAACTCGGCCGGGTCGAGCGGCCGTTGCCCACGGTGCTGCCAGCCGGCTATTTCGGCGACCACCTGGCCGACGCCCTGAGCCGGCGTACCGGCCAGATCGTCCGCCTCAAGCAGGGGCCCGACCCGGCCTGGGCCTGGGCCGAGATCGCCCTGGCCGGCAACCTGCTCCGGGTTGGCTACCTGCGCGACAACTATGAACTCGCCGCGCCCTGGGAGGCCGCCGCGGTGTTCCTGGCCGGCGCCTTGCTCACCCTGGTCACCGCCCTCCTGCTGGCCCGCCGCACCGCCACCCGGCTGCGCCTGTTGGCCCGCTCGGCCGCCGAGGTCGGCCAGGGCCGCCTGCCCGAGCGCCTGCCGGAGACCGGCGCCGACGAGCTCAGGCGCCTGACCGCCGCCTTCAATCAGATGGCCGACGAGGTGCAGGGGCTGCTGGAGAACCGCACGGTCCTGCTGTCCGGCATCTCGCACGACCTGCGCACGCCGATCACCCGCATGCAGCTGGCCCTGGCCATGCTGGACGACGCCGACCCCGGCCTGGTGCGGCGCATGGAGGGCGACCTCCGGGAGATGACCCGGCTGATCGCCCAGATGCTCGATTTCGCCCGCTCGCTCAAGGGCGAGGACGAGAGCGCCGTCGATCTCGCCGCGGCCCTGGCCGAACTGGCCGCCAGCTGCAGCCGGCCGGAGCGGGTGCGCCTTGCGGCGGCCGGACCCTGCCGCCGGGTGTTGAGCCTGGCGGCGCTCAACCGGGTGGTCGGCAACCTGGTCGAGAATGCCCTGCGCTATGGCGACGAGGCGCCGGTCGACCTGGAGCTGGACTGTGCCGGCGAGGCAGTGCGCATCCGGGTGCTCGACCGCGGCCCCGGCATCCCCGCCGTCGAGCGCGACAAGGTGTTCCAGCCCTTCTATCGCCTGGAGGCGTCGCGCAGCCGCGACACCGGCGGTTCCGGGCTGGGCCTGGCCATCGTCCGCCAGCTCGCCGACGTGCAGGGCTGGCGGGTCGAACTGGGCGACCGGGCGGGCGGCGGCCTCGCCGCCGAGGTGGTCATCCCCGCCCGGCCCGACGCGCAGGCCTGAGGCCGCCTGGCGTTCATGCCGTCGGCATGTCTTCGAGCGGGAAACCGGCCCGCGCCCGCGCTTCGGCGTTGAACGGCCCACGCGGCGTCGGCAGGCCGGCGGCGGCGAGTTGGCGCGGCCATTCCACGGCCGGGTCGAGGCCGCGGTCGCGGCAGAGGTGGCGGAACCAGCGGTCGCCGGCGGCGACGTGGCCGATCTCGTCGCGCAGCACGACATCGAGGATGGCCGCCCCGGCGGCGTCGCCGTAGCCGCGCAGCCTGGCCTGGATGGCGGGGGTGACGTCGAGGCCGTGCGCCTCGAAGTAGCGCGGGATCACCGCCATGCGGGCGAGCGGGTCGTGCGCGGTGGCCAGGGCGGTCTCCCACAGGCCGCCGTGCGCCGGCAGGTCGCCGTAGTCGCCGCCGAGGCCGCGCAGGTGGTCGGCGAGCAGGCGGAAGTGCAGCACCTCCTCGGCGGCGACTCGCAGCCAGTCCGTGTAGAAGTCGGCCGGCATCGCCCGGAAGCGGTAGGCCGCGTCGAGGGCCAGGTTGATGGCGGTGAACTCAATGTGGCAGAGGGCGTGGATCAGGGCGCGGTGGCCGTCCGGCCCGTTCAGTTCGCGCCGTGGCATGGCCTTGGGCGGCAGCAGCTCGGGGCGCGGCGGGCGGCCGGCCTCGGTGAGGGGCTCGGCCTCCTCGAACGGCCCGGGCCGCACCAGGCCGGCCTGCCAGTCGGCGTGCAGGCGTTCGACGGCGGCCAGCTTGGCCGCAACGTCGGCCTCCGCCAGGGCGGTACGGGCGGCTCGGTGCAGGGTCACGGCAGGCGGGCGTCCAGGCGGGTGAGCAGGCCGGGCGCCAGGCGGGTCAGTAGCCAGCCGAGGGTGATGCCACTGGCGTTGGCGACCATGTCGAAGCCGCTCATGTCGCGGTAGCCGCTCAGCCCCTGGGCGACTTCCAGGCCGGCGCCGAGGGCCAGCAGGGCGAGCACGGGGGCGGGGCGGGCGCCGTGGATCTGGCCGAACCAGGCCATGAGGGCGAAATAGGCGAGCAGGTGGCCGACCTTGTCGTCGAGGCCGGCATCGGGCAGTTGGGACACCGGCAGCAGGGAGAGGACGACCACCAGGGCGACCAGCGCCCAGCCGATGGCCAGCCAGAGGCGGCGGCGATTCAGGGTGTTCATGGTGGCGATTTTATGATTAATTGCCCGGCAGCAAAAAAATAAGGAACCCGCCCATGTCCGCACACGATCCCGACTGGCGCTTCGCCACCCGCGCCATCCACGGCGGCCACGACGCCGCCGGCCACCAGGGGGCGCTGAACCCGCCCATCTACTGGTCGTCCACCTTCGCCTTCGAATCCGCCGAGCAGGGCGCCGCCCGCTTCGCCGGCGAGGAGCCGGGCATGATCTACAGCCGGGTCACCAACCCCACCGTGGCCAACCTGGAGCATCGCCTGGCCGCCCTGGAGAACGGCGAGGCGGCAGTGGCCTTCGGTTCCGGCATGGGCGCCATCACCTCCCTGGTGTGGACCCAACTGCGGCCGGGCGACGAGATGCTGGTCGACCTCACCCTCTATGGCTGCACACACTCCCTGGTCCACCACCTGCTGCCGCAGTTCGGCATCGTAGTGAAGGCGGCCGATTTCACCGACCCGGACAGCCTGCGTGGGCATCTGAACGCGCGCACCAAACTGGTGTTCTTCGAGACCCCGGCCAACCCCAACATGCGCCTGGCCGACATCGCCGCTGTCGCCCGCCTGGCCCGCGATCTCAGCCCGGCCCTGGTGGCGGTGGACAATACCTACTGCACCCCCTACCTGCAGCGGCCCCTGGACTTGGGCGCCGACGTCGTGGTGCACTCGCTGACCAAGTACATCAACGGCCATGGCGATGTCATCGCCGGGGCCGCGGTGGGCAAGAAGGAGATCGTCGACGCCATGCGCTGGGTCGGCATCAAGGAGATGACCGGTGCCTGCCTGTCGCCCATGGATGCCTACCTGGTCCTGCGCGGCCTCAAGACCCTGCCCATCCGCATGGACCGGCACTGCACCAGCGCACAGGTGATCGCCGAGTTCCTCGAAGGCCATGCGGGCGTGGCGCGGGTCGACTACCCCGGCCTGGCTTCGCACCCGCAGCATGCGCTGGCCCGCCGCCAGATGGCTCAGCCCGGCGCCATGATCGCCTTTGAGCTGAGGGGGGGGCTGGAGGCCGGGCGCCGCTTCATCAACGCCCTGCAACTGGTCACCCGCGCGGTCAGCCTGGGCGACGCCGAGAGCCTGGCCCAGCATCCGGCCAGCATGACCCATTCCTCCTACGCCGCCGAGGAGCGCGACCGCCACCTGATCAGCGACGGCCTGGTGCGCCTGTCGGTGGGGCTGGAGGATGTCGAGGACCTGGTCGCCGACCTCGATGAGGCGTTGCGCGCGGCGGCCGCCTAGTAACGGCTACCGCCCTTCTGCTGCATGCGCCGCTCCGCCTCGCGCACCACGGCGCTGAAGCGCTGGCGCACCTCGGCGGCGACGAAGCGGTCCGAGACCAGCGGCGGCGGCGGCAGCAGCGGCACCACATGGGCGCGGTAGGTCAGCCGTACCGGGTTGCCCTGGCCGCTGATGACCCATTCGCCACGCATGGTGGCGACCTTGCCGGACACCG
>JAQVJE010000185.1 GCA_028695325.1 Gallionellaceae bacterium | reverse complement strand
CGGTGTCCGGCAAGGTCGCCACCATGCGTGGCGAATGGGTCATCAGCGGCCAGGGCAACCCGGTACGGCTGACCTACCGCGCCCATGTGGTGCCGCTGCTGCCGCCGCCGCCGCTGGTCTCGGACCGTTTCGTCGCCGCCGAGGTGCGCACCCGCTTCAGCGCCGTGGTGCGCGAGGCGGAGCGACGCATGCAGCAGAAGGCCACCTCCCGCTACTGACGCCGCCGCCGGCTCAGCCCGGCGTCGCCCGGTCGAGCGCCTGGGCGAGGTCGGCGGTGAGATCCTCGACATCCTCCAGGCCCACCGACAGGCGCACCAGGCCGTCGCTGATCAGGTGGCGGTCGCGCTCCTCGGCGGCGTAGGAGGAATGGGTCATGCTGGCCGGGTGCTGGGCCAGGCTCTCGGCATCGCCCAGGCTGACCGCCCGGGTGACCAGGCCGAGGGCGTTGATGAACCTCCGTCCCGCCTCCAGGCCGCCCTTCAGCTCGAAGGCGATCATGGCCCCCGGCTGGGCCATCTGGCGTCTCGCCAGTTCGTGCTGCGGGTGGGAGGCCAGGCCCGGGTAGTCGACCCGCGCCACGCCCGCATGGCCTTCGAGGAACCCGGCGATCACCTGGGCGCTGGCGCAGTGCCGGTCCATGCGGATGGGCAGGGTCTTGAGGCCGCGCAAGACCAGGTAGGCATCCATGGGCGACAGGCAGGCGCCGGTCATCTCCTTGATGCCGACCCAGCGCATGGCGTCGACGATCTCCTTCTTGCCCACCGCCGCCCCGGCGATGACATCGCCGTGGCCGTTGATGTACTTGGTCAGCGAGTGCACCACGACGTCGGCACCCAGTTCCAGGGGCCGCTGCAGGTAGGGGGTGCAGTAGGTATTGTCCACCGCCACCAGGGCCGGGCTAAGTTCGTGGGCCAGGCGGGCGACTGCGGCGATGTCGGCCAGGCGCATGTTGGGGTTGGCCGGGGTCTCGAAGAACACCAGTTTGGTGCGCCCGTTCAGATGCCCACGCAGGCTGTCCGGGTCGGTGAAGTCGGCCGCCTTCACCACGATGCCGAACTGCGGCAGCAGGTGGTGGACCAGCGAGTGTGTGCAGCCATACAGGGTGAGGTCGACCAGCATCTCGTCGCCCGGCCGCAGTTGGGTCCATACCAGGGAGGTGATGGCGCCCATGCCGGAACCGAAGGCCACCGCCGCCTCGCCGTTCTCCAGGGCGGCCAGGCGATGTTCCAGGTTGGCCACGGTGGGGTTGGTGACCCGGCTGTAGATCATGCCCGGCTCCTCGCCGGCGAAGCGGGCGGCGCCCTGCTCGGCGGATTCGAAGGCGAAGGTGGACGACCAGTAGATGGGCGGGTTCAGCGCCCCCTGGTGGCCGGCGGCGTCGTGGCCGCCGTGGATGGCGCGGGTGGCGAAGCGCCAGTCGGGATCGTGTGCGGACATGGGCGGGTTCCTTATTTTTTTGCTGCCGGGCAATTAATCATAAAATCGCCACCATGAACACCCTGAATCGCCGCCGCCTCTGGCTGGCCATCGGCTGGGCGCTGGTCGCCCTGGTGGTCGTCCTCTCCCTGCTGCCGGTGTCCCAACTGCCCGATGCCGGCCTCGACGACAAGGTCGGCCACCTGCTCGCCTATTTCGCCCTCATGGCCTGGTTCGGCCAGATCCACGGCGCCCGCCCCGCCCCCGTGCTCGCCCTGCTGGCCCTCGGCGCAGGCCTGGAAGTCGCCCAGGGGCTGAGCGGCTACCGCGACATGAGCGGCCTCGACATGGTCGCCAACGCCAGTGGCATCACCCTCGGCTGGCTGCTGACCCGCCTGGCGCCCGGCCTGCTCGCCCGCCTGGACGCCCGCCTGCCGTGAACCTGCACACCGTCGCCCGGGCCGCCCTGGCGGAGGCCGACATCGCGGCCAAGCTGGCCGCCGTCGAGCGCCTGCACGCCGACTGGCAGGCGGGCCGACTGGCCGCGACGGCCGGGGCCGATCCCGCGCCGCTGACCGAGGCCGGCCGCCCACCGCGCCCCGAACTGCTGCCGCCCAGAGCCATGCCACGCCGCGAGCTGAGCGGTCCGGACGGCCACCGTGCCCTGATCCACGCACTCTGCCACATCGAGTTCACCGCCATCAACCTGGCCCTCGACGCGGCCTACCGCTTCCGGACGATGCCGGCCGATTTCTACACGGACTGGCTGCGGGTCGCCGCCGAGGAGGTGCTGCACTTCCGCCTGCTCGCCGACCACCTGCGCGGCCTCGGCGGCGACTACGGCGACCTGCCGGCGCACGGCGGCCTGTGGGAGACCGCCCTGGCCACCGCGCACGACCCGCTCGCCCGCATGGCGGTGATCCCGCGCTACTTCGAGGCGCACGGCCTCGACGTCACCCCCGCCATCCAGGCCAGGCTGCGCGGCTACGGCGACGCCGCCGGGGCGGCCATCCTCGATGTCGTGCTGCGCGACGAGATCGGCCACGTCGCCGCCGGCGACCGCTGGTTCCGCCACCTGTGCCGGCAGCGCGGCCTCGACCCGCGGGCGGAATGGCCGCGCCAACTCGCCGCCGCCGGCCTGCCGGCGCCGCGCGGGCCGTTCAACGCCGAGGCGCGGGCGCGGGCCGGTTTCCCGCTCGAAGACCTGCCGACGGCATGAACGCCAGGCGGCATCAGGCCTGCGCGTCGGGCCGGGCGGGGATGACCACCTCGGCGGCGAGGCCGCCGCCCGCGCGCTCGCCCAGCTCGACCCGCCAGCCCTGCACGTCGGCGAGCTGGCGGACGATGGCGAGCCCGAGGCCGGAACCGCCGGTGTCGCGGCTGCGCGACGCCTCCAGGCGGTAGAAGGGCTGGAACACCTTGTCGCGCTCGGCGGCTGGGATGCCAGGGCCGCGGTCGAGCACGCGGATGCGCACCGCCTCGCCGGTGCAGTCCAGCTCCAGGTCGACCGGCACCTCGCCACCGTAGCGCAGGGCGTTCTCGACCAGATTGCCGACCACCCGGTTGAGCGTCGCCAGGCTCAACACCCGGCGGCAGGGTCCGGTCGCCGCAAAGCGCACCCGCTCCGGCCGGCTGCAGCTGTCGGCCAGTTCGGCCAGGGCCGCGGCGAGGTCGACGACGCTCTCGTCCTCGCCCTTGAGCGAGCGGGCGAAATCGAGCATCTGGGCGATCAGCCGCGTCATCTCCCGGAGGTCGCCCTCCATGCGCTGCACCAGGCCGGGATCGGCGTCGTCCAGCATGGCCAGGGCGAGCTGCATGCGGGTGATCGGCGTGCGCAGGTCGTGCGAGATGCCGGACAGCAGGACAGTGCGGTTCTCCAGCAGCCCCTGCACCTCGTCGGCCATCTGGTTGAAGGCGGCAGTCAGGCGCCTGAGCTCGTCGGCGCCGGTCTCCGGCAGGCGCGCGGGCAGGCGGCCCTGGCCGACCTCGGCGGCCGAGCGGGCCAGCAGGCGCAGGCGGCCGGCGGTGCGGCGGGCCAGCAGGAGGGCGGTGGCCAGGGTGAGCAGGGCGCCGGCCAGGAACACCGCGGCGGCCTCCCAGGGCGCGGCGAGTTCATAGTTGTCGCGCAGGTAGCCGACCCGGAGCAGGTTGCCGGCCAGGGCGATCTCGGCCCAGGCCCAGGCCGGGTCGGGCCCCTGCTTAAGGCGTATGGCCTGGCCGGTGCGCCGGCTCAGGGCGTCGGCCAGGTGGTCGCCGAAATAGCCGGCCGGCAGCACCGTGGGCAACGGCCGCTCGACCCGGCCGAGTTCCAGGCTGTGCTGCAGGAACAACTCGATCTCGTAATCGCGCCGGGTCTCCGGCGGCAGTTCCACCCAGGTCTGCGCCGCCAGCACCATGCGCGCGGCGAGGTCGTCGGCGGAGCGTTCGGCCAGCGGCGCCACCACGGTGAGCCAGACCGCGTACATGGCCGCCCCCTGGGCGAGCAGGAATACCGCCAGTAGGGTCGCCGCCGTGCGGCCGAACAGGGTGGCCGGGAGGAGCTTCAAGCTTCCTTGCCCTTGGGCGCAAACAGGTAGCCCTGGCCCCACACTGTGCGGATGTAGGCCGGGTTGGCGGGGTCAGCCTCGATCTTGCGCCTGAGCCGGGTGACACGGACGTCGATGGAGCGGTCGAAGGGGTCGCGCTCGAAGCCCTTCAGCCAGTCCATGATCTGGTCACGCGACAAGGCCCGGTTGGGATGCTCGGCGA
>JAQVJE010000039.1 GCA_028695325.1 Gallionellaceae bacterium | reverse complement strand
TGCAGGCATTCCTCGATCACCACCCGGGCGCCGGCGGCGCCGAAGGCGCCGGATTGACCATCTGGGGCCAGCATCATGTCGATGGCGGCATGGGCCTCGTCCTTGTCCTGGGCGACCACCACGCCCTTGCCGGCGGCCAGGCCGTCGGCCTTGATGACGATGGGGGCGCCTTCCTTGTCGATATAGGCGTGCGCGGCCTCGGGGTCGGTGAAGGTCTGGTACCTGGCGGTCGGTATGCCGTGGCGGACCATGAACTGCTTGGCGAAGTCCTTCGACGACTCCAGTTGGGCGGCGACCTGCACCGGCCCGAATATCCTGAGGCCGGCGGCGCGGAAGGCATCTACCACGCCGGCGGCCAGCGGCGCCTCGGGGCCCACCACGGTGAAGGCGACGTCGTTGGCGCGGGCGAACGCGATCAGGTCCGGAATGGCGGTGATGGCCACGTTCACCAGTCCCTCCTCGCGTGCCGTGCCGCCGTTGCCGGGGGCGACATAGACCTTCTGGATGCGCGGGCCCTGGGCCAGCTTCCAGGCCAGGGCGTGCTCGCGGCCGCCGGAACCGATAACCAACAGTTTCATATCAACCCCAGTTACGAGTGACGAGTGACAAAGTGACAGGGTGCGCGACGAGGGTTCTTGTCACCCTGTCACCCTGTCACCCTGTCACTCGTCACTGATTTTTAATGCCTGAAATGGCGCATGCCGGTGAACACCATGGCCATGCCGTGCTCGTCGGCGGCGGCGATCACCTCCTCGTCGCGCATCGAGCCGCCGGGCTGGATCACCGCCTTGATGCCGGCCTGGGCGGCGTTGTCGATGCCGTCGCGGAACGGGAAGAAGGCGTCCGAGGCCATCACCGAGCCGGGCACCGCGAGGCCGGCGTGCTCGGCCTTGATGGCGGCGATGCGGGCCGAGTTGACCCGGCTCATCTGGCCGGCACCGACGCCGATGGTCATGTCGTCCCTGGCGTATACGATGGCGTTCGACTTGACGAACTTGGCCACCCGCCAGGCGAACAGCAGGGCGCGCATCTCGGCCTCGGTCGGCACCCGCTTGGTCACCACCTTGATCTCGTTGGTGAGGGCGAGGTCGGCATCCTGCACCAGGAGGCCGCCGTTGACCCGCTTGAAGTCAAGGCGGCTGCCCGGCTGGGCCGGCCACTGGCCGCATTCGAGGACACGCACGTTCTTCTTGGCGGCGGCGATTTCCACGGCGGCGGCGCTCACCTTGGGGGCGATGATGACCTCGACGAACTGGCGCTCGACGATGACCTTCATGGTCTCGCCGTCCAGCTCGCCGTTGAAGGCGATGATGCCGCCGAAGGCCGACTCGGGGTCGGTCTGGTAGGCGCGGTCATAGGCCTCCAGGAGGTCCTTGCCGTAGGCCACACCGCAGGGGTTGGCGTGCTTGACGATGACGCAGGCCGGGCCCTGGTCGAACTGCTTGACGCATTCCAGGGCGGCGTCGGCGTCGCCGATGTTGTTGTAGCTGAGCTCCTTGCCTTGCAGCTGCCTGGCGGTGGCGATGCTGGCCTCCTTGGCGCCGGCCTCGACGTAGAAGGCGGCGTTCTGGTGCGGGTTCTCGCCGTAGCGCATGCCCTGGGCCTTCACGAACTGCAGGTTGATGGTGCGCGGGAATTCGGACTCTTCGACCAGCTTGCCGAAGTGGTTGGCGATGGCGCCGTCGTAGGCGGCGGTGTGCTCGAAGGCCTTGATGGCCAGCGAGAAGCGGGTCTTGTCGCTGACGGCGCCGGCGTTGGCGGTCATCTCATCGATCACCCTGGCGTAGTCGGCCGGGTCGGTGACGATGGTGACGAAGGCGTGGTTCTTGGCCGAGGAGCGCACCATGGCCGGGCCGCCGATGTCGATGTTCTCGATGGCGTCCTCCAGGGTGCAGCCGGGCTTGGCGACGGTCTGCACGAACGGGTAGAGGTTCACGCACACCAGGTCGATGTTGCCGATGCCGTGCGCCTGCATGGTGGCCACGTGCTCGGGCAGGTCGCGCCGGCCCAGGATGCCGCCGTGCACTTTGGGGTGCAGGGTCTTCACGCGGCCGTCCAGCATCTCGGGGAAGCCGGTGTAATCCGACACGTCGATCACAGACAGGCCGGCCTCGCGGATGGCCTTGGCGGTGCCGCCGGTGGAGAGCAGCTCGACGCCGGCGCCAGCGAGGGCGCGGGCGAAGTCGATGAGGCCGGTCTTGTCGGATACGGAGAGCAGGGCGCGTTTGATCATTTTTGTTTCAGTGAGGAGTGGATGATGGGGGGGCAGGGACGAGGCGTGGTGTGCCCTCGTCCCTCACTCATTTGATTCCGTGCTGCAGCATCTTCTTGCGCAGGGTGTTGCGGTTGATGCCCAGCATGTCGGCGGCGCGGCTCTGGTTGTTGCCGGCGTGGCCCATGACGATCTCGATGACCGGCCGCTCGACGCAGTTCATCACCATCTCGTAGACGTTGGCGGCGGTCTCGCCGTCGAGGTCCTTGAAGTACTGGTTCAGCACCTTTCTGACGCAAAGGCTTAATTCGTTTTCATCCACTACGGGCATTGTTCGCTTCCCCTTGTTGTCGATTTTCCCGGCGGGCTCAGGCGGCCCGGCGGTCCAGCAGCATGTCTGGCAGGTAGACCAGCCGGCGGCTCTTCGCGGCCGCGCGGGTGAAGAATTCGTTCGCCGCCGCCAGCTGCTCCCTGGAGGTCTCCAGCTGGTTCATGGCGTGGCGGAAACTGGCCGAGTCGGCCAGGCCGCGGGTGTACCAGGCGATGTGCTTGCGCGCCATGCGCACGCCGGTGATCTCGCCGTAGAAGGAATAGAGGTCGTCCAGGTGTTCCAGCATGATGCGGTGGATCTCGTCCACTTCGGGCGCCGGCAGGTGCTCGCCAGTGGCGAGGTAATGGCCGATCTCGCGGAACAGCCAGGGCCGCCCCATGGCGGCACGGCCGATCATCACGGCGTCGGCGCCGGTGTAGTCGAGCACGTACTTCGCCTTCTCTGGCGTGGTGATGTCGCCGTTGGCGATCACCGGGATATGCGCCGCCGCCTTGACCGCTTGGATGGTGTCGTACTCGGCCTCGCCGGTGTAGCCGCAGGCGCGCGTGCGGCCGTGCAGGGCGAGGGCCTGGATGCCGGACTCCTGGGCGATCTTCAGCACCGTGAGGGCGTTGCGCATGGTCTTGTCCCAGCCGGTGCGGGTCTTCAGGGTCACCGGCACCTCGGGCACCGCCTGGACCACCGCCGAAAGTATCTGGCCGACGAGGATCTCATCCTTCAATAGGGCGGAACCGGCCATGACGTTGCACACCTTCTTGGCCGGGCAGCCCATGTTGATGTCGATGATCTGGGCGCCGTTGTCGACGTTGTGGCGTGCCGCCTGGGCGAGCATGGCGGGATCGGCGCCGGCGATCTGGACGCTGATCGGCGCGACCTCGCCCTCGTGGTTGGCCCGGCGCTTGGTCTTGGCAGAACCGTACAGCAGCGAGTTCGAGGTCACCATCTCGGACACCGCCATGCCGGCGCCCAAGCGCTTGCAGAGGACGCGGAAGGGCCGATCGGTCACACCCGCCATGGGGGCGACGATCAGGTTGTTCCGGAGTTGATGGGGACCGATGCGCATGCGGCTCTGGCGGTGGGGCGGGCGGAAGGGGGGAGCGAATTCTACTCCCATGGCCCGGCCGGCAAAAGCTTGACATGCTGAAAAAATGTGCACACGACCGGCGGGCCCGAAAAATAACGTTTGCCATTCCGCGCAAATGCGTTCACAGTCTGGCCGTGCGTTACTCAAGCAGTGCTGTTGTTGTCTGGTCTGGCCCTTCCGCGGTGCTCCTGCCTTCATCATCCCGCAGTCTTGATCTACCGCGCGCCAGGGGGTTACCCCCGATTCTTCAATATTTTTTAGGATTACCAGATATGGCAACCGGCACCGTTAAGTGGTTCAACGATTCCAAGGGCTTCGGCTTCATCTCCCCCGACGGCGGCGGCGAAGACCTGTTCGCCCATTTTTCCGCTATCCAGTCCAAGGGCTTCAAGACCCTGAAGGAAGGTCAGCGCGTCACCTTCGACGTGACCTCCGGCCCCAAGGGTCAGCAGGCCGCCAACATCTGCGCGGCCGACTGAGCTTTAGCCCAATGAAAAAAGCCCGGCCTCGCCGGGCTTTTTTCTTTTGCAAGATTTTCCGGAGGGATGGCCATGGCCAAGGAAGAACTGCTTGAATTCAGCGGCGTGGTGACCGAGGTGCTGCCCGACTCGCGCTACATCGTCACCCTGGAGAACGGTCACACCCTGGTAGCTTACAGTTCCGGCAAGATGCGCAAGCACCACATACGCATCCTGGCCGGCGACAAGGTTACCCTGGAGGTGTCGCCCTACGACCTCAGCAAGGGGCGCATCAACTTCCGCCACCTGGAGACGCGCGGCCCCGCCCCGGCAGCGCCGCAACGCCGGCGCCACTGAGCGCCATCCGGCAGGACAGCCGGAATTGGATCGGCAACCTGCATCGGGCATGATGGCGGCCGTGCCAAAGACAGTCCCGTTTATGCGCCTGTTGCTGTTTACCCGCCTGTCGCCCCTGTTGTTGGGCGGCATCGGCGCCTTCGGCTTCGCGCCCTACTACCTGTTCCCGCTGCCCATCCTGGCCCTGGCGGGGCTCTTCCTGCTCCTGCACGAGGCGTCGCCGCGCGAGGCCTTCCGGCGCGCCTGGCTGTTCGGCCTCGGCTGGTTCGGCGCCGGGGTGTCCTGGGTCTACGTCAGCATGCACGACGTCGGCGGCCTGCCGCTGCCGGTGGCCGGCGTCCTCACCCTGCTGTTCGCCGCCTTCCTGGCCCTGTTCCCGGCCACCGCCGCCTGGCTGGCGGCGCGCCGCCACGTCGCCGCCGCGATCCACCTGCTGATCCTGCTGCCGACCCTGTGGGCACTGGCGGAATGGTCGCGCGGCTGGCTGCTCACCGGCTTTCCCTGGCAGGCGATCGGCTACTCCCAGGCGCCCGCTGGACCCCTGGCGGCCTATGCGCCGCTACTGGGTGTCTACGGCGTGTCCTGGCTGGCGGCCCTGACGGCCGGGGCGCTGGCCCTGCGCCGGCCCTGGCCGCTCGTTCTGGTGGCGGCGCTGTGGGCCGGCGGCCTCGGCCTGGCCCGGGTCGACTGGACCCGGCCCGCTGGCGCCCCGGTCAGCGTGAGCCTGCTACAGGGCAACGTCGCCCAGGAAATGAAGTTCCAGCCCGAGAAGCTGGCCGACACCCTGGCGCTCTACCGCGACATGGTGCTGGCCAGCCGCGCGCGCCTGATCGTCCTGCCGGAGACGGCCTGGCCAATCTTCCTCGACGACATCCCGGCCGACTACCTCGATCCACTGCGCGCGCACGCCCGCGGGCTGGTCGGCCACCTGCTCGCCGGGGTGCCGGAGCGCGACGTGGACGGGCGCTACTACAACAGCGTCGCCGTGCTCGACGGCGGCCCTGTGCAGACCTACCGCAAGGCACACCTGGTGCCGTTCGGCGAGTTTGTGCCCTGGGGCTTCCGCTGGTTCGTCGACGCCATGGCCATCCCGCTTTCGGACTTCAGTCGTGGCGCGCGCGGCCAGGCGCCGCTCGCCGCCGCCGGCCAGCGCATCGCCGCCAACGTCTGCTACGAGGACGCCTTCGGCGAGGAACTGATCCACGCCCTGCCCGAGGCCACCCTGATGGTCAACGTCAGCAACGACGCTTGGTTTGGCGACTCTTTCGCGCCCTGGCAGCACCTGCAGATCGCCCAGATGCGCGCCCTGGAGACCGGGCGCTGGTGGCTCAAGGCCAACAACACCGGCATCACCGCCGTGCTGGACGAGAAAGGCAACGTGGTGGCTAGCCTGCGGCCGTTCACGGCCGGCGTGCTGGACGGCGTGGCGCAGGGCATGGCCGGCGCGACGCCCTACAGCCGCTGGGGCAATGGGGCATTTCTGGTTCTGGTGCTGGGGGCTCTGGTTGGGGCGTATGCGTGGCGTAGGAAGGCGCGTTGATGTGACACCTTGCCTGTTGGGCCCGGCACGCTTCTCAGTAGCGGAAGCTCAGGATTCATGTCTCCAATATCCGCAACAGGCTCACCGCTGCCCGATGACCCTGTCCCCGACAACTGACGGTCGCATCATTTTGGTCATGTCCGCCACGGCGGCACCTGCTGGCTTGGAGATGTCGCTGGTTATCTGAGGCCGCGTCGGATTCTTGCGGCCCCTAGTCGATCTCAGGGGGCTTCGGTTATTGCGCCCTGCGCCCTAAAATCCACGCCAATTCAATCAAGCAAGGCCTCAGCATGTCCGAACCCGTACTCAATCCCCCGGTCCGACTCACCCACCTCTCCCACGGCGGCGGTTGCGGCTGCAAGATCGCCCCCGCCGTGCTGGAGCAGATTCTCGCCGACACGCCGTTCTCCAAGGGCCTCTTGAGCCAGTTTCCCGACCTCATGGTGGGCATCGAGTCGTCCGACGACGCCGCCGTCTGGCGGCTCAACGACGAGCAGGCCATCGTCGCCACCACCGACTTCTTCATGCCCATCGTCGACGACCCGTTCGAGTTTGGCCGCATCGCCGCCACCAACGCCATCTCCGACGTCTACGCCATGGGCGGCCGGCCGCTGTTCGCCCTCGCCCTGGTGGGCATGCCCATCGACAAGCTGCCGCACGACACCATCCGCAAGATACTGGCTGGCGGCGACGCCGCCGCGCGGGTGGCTGGCATCCCGATCGCCGGTGGCCATTCCATCGACTCCCAGGAGCCGATCTACGGCCTGGTGGCCATCGGTGTGGTGCATCCGGCCAGGGTGAAGAAGAACAGCCTGGCCCAGGCCGGCGACGTGCTGGTCCTGGGCAAGGGCCTGGGCGTCGGCATCTACTCGGCGGCGCTCAAGAAGGACGCCCTGCCCGAGGCCGGCTACCGGGCCATGATCGCCTCCACCACCCAACTCAACACCCCGGGCACCGAACTGGGCGAGATGGACTCTGTGCATGCCATGACCGACGTCACCGGCTTCGCCCTGCTCGGCCACGCACTCGAACTGGCGCGCGGCTCCGGCCTGCACGCGCGCCTGGCGTTCGACGCCCTGCCGGTGCTGGAGGGTGCCGGCGAGTTGGCCCGCGCCGGTTTTGTCACCGGCGCCAGCGGACGCAACTGGGCGAGCTACGGCGGCGCGGTCGAATTGTTCGCGGGCTGCGCCGACTGGCAGCGCGCTATCCTGACCGACCCGCAGACCAGTGGCGGCCTCCTGGTCGCCTGCGCGCCGGAGGCGGTCGACGACGTCATGGGGGTGTTCCGCCGGCACGGCTTCGCCCAGGCCGCGGTGATCGGAGAGCTGGCCGCCGGCGCGGCGGGGGTCACGGTGACGCCCTGAGGCGAGGTTTACTTGCCGGTCGGCATTGCCGACAATAACAGGGACCGGGCCGGCGCGTGCCGGCCTGCCAACGCGGGCCGAGGACCATGATCGCGACCTATCACTTCAGGAATGGCTGCCTCGTCCAGGGTGACGACGCCGCCGACCTGGCGCACGCCCGCTGGATCGACCTGGTCGATCCGGACGACGCCGAGCGCGACCGGGTGGAAGGCCTGCTGCGCCAGGAACTGCCGGAGACGCAGGACGTCGAGGAGATCGAGGCCAGCGCCCGCTACTACGAGGACGCCACCGGCCTGCGTATCCACTCGCTCTTCCTGCACGACGTCGACGGCAAGCCGCACAACACCTCGGTGGCCTTCACCCTGGCCGGCGAGCGCCTGGTCACCCTGCGCGAGCGGGAGATACCGGCCTTCCGCCTGCAGCGCATGCGCGCCCGCCACGACCCCGAGGCGGGGCGCGACGCCATGTGCATCGTGCTGGGCCTGTTCGAGATCAAGATGGACGACCTCGCCGACACCCTGGAGGAGGTCTACCAGGGCCTGGAGGCGGTCAGCGCCGAGGTGCTGGAGGAGAAGGACTCCGACATGGAGGCGGCCCTCGACGCCCTGGCCCGCCACGAGGACCTCAACGGCAAGGTGCGCCTGTGCCTGATGGACAGCCAGCGCGCGCTCACCTTCCTGCTCCGGCGGGCCCGGCCGCGCCCCGAACAGGCCGAGCGGGCGCGCGCCCTGCTGGCCGACATCGAGTCGTTGCTGCCGCACAACACCTTCGTGTTCGACAAGATCAACTTCCTAATGGACGCTGCGCAGGGTTTCATCAACATCGAGCAGAACAAGATCATCAAGATCTTCTCCATCGCCGCCGTGGTCTTCCTGCCGCCCACCCTGGTGGCCAGCATATACGGCATGAACTTCGACCACATGCCGGAGCTGCACTGGCTGGCCGGCTACCCCTGGGCCCTGGGCCTGATGCTGGCGGCCGGCCTGGCGCCCTACCTCTACTTCAAGCGCAAGGGCTGGCTCTGAGGCGGCGCCGGCCGGCTAGACTGATAACGCTGCATCCGATCGGAGGGGTCCGCGTTGTCCATCAGGTGGCTGGTCCTGCTTGCTGTCGCCCTGGCCGTCTGGTCGGCCGGCGCTCGCGCCGACGATCCCTGGCTGGCGACCGGTGCCGATGGACGGCCGGAGGTACAGCTCTACTTCTTCTGGGCGCTGACCTGCCCGCACTGCAGCGAGGCCCACCCCCACGTCGTGGCCATCCCGGCCGCGCGCCCCTGGGTGCGCCTGCACGCCCTGGAGTTGTCGCGCTCGACCGCCAACCTGAAACGCTACCAGGTCCTGGCCGGGCGGGTGGGCGAGCCGGCCGATTCGGTGCCGGCCTTCCTGTTCTGCGGCGAGATGCTGGTTGGCTGGGACAGCGACGCCACCACCGGCGTCTACCTGCGCCAGCGCCTCGACGCCTGCCGCGCCCGGGCCACCGGTGCGGCGCCGGCCGCGACCCAGATCCGGGCGGAGGCCCCGCTCCACCTGCCTCTGCTCGGCGATGTCGACCCGGCCAGCCTGTCGCTGCCGGCGCTCACCCTGATCCTGGCCGGGCTGGACGCCTTCAACCCCTGCGCATTCTTCGTCCTGCTGTTCCTGCTTTCCATGCTGGCGCACCAGCGGAGCCAGGCCCGCATGCTGGTGATCGGCGGCGTCTTCGTGGCGGTGTCGGGGCTCATGTACTTCGCCTTCATGGCCGCCTGGCTCAACGTCTTCCAGCTCTTCGGCCACCTCGCCTGGGTGACCCTGGCGGCCGGCGCCCTGGCGGTGGTCATCGGTGTCCTCAACGTGAAGGACTTCTTCCTGTTCGGCAAGGGGCCCAGCCTCGCCATCCCGGAATCGAAAAAACCCGACATCTTCCGCCGCAGCCGCGCCATCCTCAACGCGGAGAGCCTGCCGGCCATGCTGGCCGCCACCCTGTTTCTGGCCGTCGCCGCCAACTTCTATGAACTGCTCTGCACCGCCGGCTTCCCCATGGTCTACACGCGGCTCCTGACCCTGGCCGAGCTGACGCCGGCGGCGCGCTACGGCTATCTCGTCGCCTACAACCTGATCTACGTGGTGCCGCTGGCCCTCATCGTCGTTGTCTTCGCCCGCACCCTCGGCGCGCGCAAGCTGAGCGAGCGCGAGGGGCGCCTGCTCAAGCTGATGTCGGGCCTCATGATGCTGGGCCTGGGTGGCTTGCTGCTCGCTGCCCCCGTGCTGATCGGCCGGGTCGGCGTCGCTTTCGGTCTCATGGTGCTGGCAGTCGGCATCACCTGGATCGTCGCCCGGCGGACACGCGGGCGCGACCCGGCATGATCATTCATTTGACTTATGCGTAAATAGAAATAATATATGCGCCCTCCGGACCGCCCCGGATGGCGTAGCGTTCGCGGGCGGTCCGGGCATCCCGATGGCCTTGACTGGAAACACCATGCTGCAGCCCGATTCGCAATCCTCCGGCACCGCCGGCGCCCTGTTCATCGTCGGCCAGACCCGTGCCGGCGAGCCCTTCCGGCCGAGCGACTGGGTCGACCGCATGGCCGGCCTGTTCGCCACCTTCGGCCGTGACAAGAAGCTCAGGTATTCGCCCTGGATCCGCCCGGCGATCCTGGACGGCACGCGCGGGCTCTGGCTGGAGGCCGACCTGCGTGGCCGTGACCCGTCGGCCTACGAATTCGTCATGGCCTTCGCCGACCGCCACGAGTTGGCGGTGCGGCCGGCTGCCGTGCGTTCGGCCCGGCAGTAAGACGCGCCGCGCGCGGTCGACGGGCGGCCTTCAGCCCAGCCAGCCCTCGATCTTCCTGCGCTCCGGCACGGAGCCGGCATGCACCACCTGGCCGTCGATCACCACGCCCGGCGTCGACATGATGCCGTAGCCGAGGATGGCGGCCATGTCGGTGACCTTCTCCAGTTCGATTTCGACGCCTTTGGCGGCCGCCGCTTCCTGGATCAGCTTGGCGGTGGTTTCGCAGTTGCGACAGCCGCTGCCGAGCACCTTGATGTGTTTCATGGCGTTCACTCCTTGACGGCCTCGATGCTGGCCGAGGCGATGTAGTCCTCGACGCCGCGCCCCGGCGCCCACTGGGCGATGTAGTCGCGGCTGGCGTCCTTGGGCGCGATGCGGATGTCGTTGAAGCCGGCGGCCGCGAGCAGGGCGGTCAGCGTGGGCACGTCGGCGGCGCCGGCGACGCAGCCGGTATAGAGGGCGACCTCGGCCTGCATCTCGGCCGGCAGTGCGGCGGTCAGCACGATGTCGGAGATGGCCAGGCGGCCGCCCGGCTTCAACACCCGGAAGGCGTCGCGGAATACCTGGGCCTTGTCGGGCGACAGGTTGATGACGCAGTTGGAGATGATGACGTCGACCGTTCCGTCGGCGACCGGCAGGTGCTCGATCTCGCCGAGGCGGAATTCCGTGTTCGCGTAGCCACCCTTGGCGGCATTCGCGCGCGCCTTGGAGAGCATGTCCGGAGTCATGTCGACGCCGATGACATGACCCGAGGGGCCGACGGCACGGGCGGCCAGGAAGGCGTCGAAACCGGCGCCACTGCCGAGGTCGAGCACGGTCTCGCCCGGCTTGAGGGCCGCGATGGCCTGCGGGTTGCCGCAGCCGAGGCCGAGGTTGGCGCCCTCCGGCACGGCGGCGGTGTCCGCGGCGCTGTAGCCGATGCCTTGCGAAAGCAGTGCGGCGACCGATTGCTCGGACGGCGTGCAGCAGCTTGGCCCGCAGCCGCAGCCGCCGGAACGGGCAATGGCGCCATAGGCGTCGCGGACTTGTTGGCGGATTTCATCGTGTTCGGTGGCGGACATGGGAATCTCCTCAGCAGCAGGACTGGCCGGATCGGGTCGGCGTGCAGCAGGCGCCGCCGGCCTCCTTGACGGCGATGTTGGCGAACGGGTCGGTCTTGAGCCGGGCCGGGGCCGGCTGCCAGACCGCCGCGTAGGCCTCGTCGAAACGGGCGTCCAGGCTCTGCGCCGCCTCGTCGCGGATGTGGCGGGCGATCTCGATCACGCTGTCGATCTGCGCCTTGCTGACGCCATAGCCCTTCAGCTTGTCGACCTGGCAGAGGCCCTGCTTGGGGTGGTTGGCGGTGATGTTGGCGGCCAGGGCGGCCAGGGCCACGATGGAGGGGTGGAGGTCGCTCATAGGTAACTCCTCAGGGCATTGAACAGGACGCCGACCAGCACGAAGGCGGCGGCGAGGTAGGCGGCGAAGATGCCGAGCAGGGGCCACTTGGCCACCTTGCGCAATATCAGCATCTCCGGCAGCGACAGGGCGATCACCGCCATCATGAAGGCGAGCACGGTGCCGAGGGGCACCCCCTTGCCGAGCAGGGCCTCGGCGACCGGGATGATGCCGACCGCGTCGGAATACATGGGGATGCCGGCGAGCACCGCGACGACCACCGAGAGCAGCGAGCCGTCGCCGGCGATGCGGGCGACGAAGTCGGCCGGCACGTAGCCGTGGATGACGGCGCCGATGCCGACCCCGATCAGGACGAAGCGCCAGATCCGCCCGACGATCTGGCGCACCTCGCCCCAGGCGTAGTCGTGGCGGGCGCGCAGGCTGGTGTCCGCCTCGACGCGCAGGGCCTCGCCCATGCGGATGGCCCAGACGTAGTCCTCCACCCAGCGCTCCAGCCTGAAGGCCTGCAGCACGTAGCCGCCGACGAAGGCGATGGTCAGGCCGGTGACGACATAGACCAGGGTCATCTGCCAGCCGATCACCCCGGCCAGGACCACCACCGCGACCTGGTTCACCATGGGGCTGGCGATCAGGAAGGACAGCGTCACCCCGAGCGGGATGCCGGCCTCGACGAAGCCGATGAACAAGGGGATCGACGAGCAGGAACAGAACGGCGTCACCGCGCCCAGGCCCACCGCCATGAGGCGGGCGCCGGGGCCGGAGCGGCCCTTCATCATGGCGCGCACCCGCTCCGGGGTGAGCAGGGCGCGCAGCCAGCCCATCAGGTAGATCACCGTGGTCAGCAGGGTCAGAATCTTGGCCACGTCCATGACGAAGAAGTGCAGGGCGGCGCCCAGGGGCGTGTCCGGCGTCAGGCCGGCGAGGTCGAAGACCAGGAAGGTGGCGAGGGCGTCGAACATGCGGTCAGGCCCTCAGGCCGGCCTCGTACCAGGCCTTGCTCTGGTTGACGATCTTGACCACCAGCAGCATCACCGGCACCTCGATCAGGACGCCGACCACGGTGGCGAGCGCGGCGCCAGACTCGAAGCCGAACAGCGAGATGGCCGCCGCCACCGCCAGTTCGAAGAAGTTGGAGGCGCCGATCAGGGCCGACGGGCAGGCCACGCTGTGCTTCTCGCCCACCTTGCGGTTCAGCCAGTAGGCCAGCGTGGAGTTGAACAAGACCTGGATGAGGATGGGTACCGCCAAGAGGGCGATGATCAGCGGCTGCTCGATGATCGCCTCGCCCTGGAAGGCGAACAGCAGCACCAGGGTGGCCAGCAGGGCCAGGATGGACAGGTGGCCCAGGGTCGCCAGGGTGGCGTCGAAGCGGGCCTGGCCCTGCTTCAGCAAGGCCTTGCGCCAGATCTGCGCGAGGCCGACCGGGATGACGATGTAGAGCACCACCGAGGTGAACAGGGTCGCCCAGGGCACCGTGATGGCCGACAGCCCCAGCAGCAGGCCGACGATGGGGGCGAAGGCGAAGATCATGATGGTGTCGTTGAGCGCCACCTGGGAGAGGGTGAAATAGGGGTCGCCGCCGGTCAGCCGGCTCCACACGAAGACCATGGCGGTGCAGGGCGCGGCGGCCAGCAGGATGAGGCCGGCGATGTAGCTGTCGAGCTGTTCGGCGGGCAGGTACGGCGCGAACCACTGGCGGATGAACAGCCAGGCCAGGATGGCCATGGAGAAGGGCTTCACCGCCCAGTTGACGAACAGGGTGACGCCGATGCCCTTCCAGTGCTCCTTCACTTGGTGCAGGGCGCCGAAGTCGATCTTCATCAGCATGGGGATGATCATCACCCAGATGAGCAGGCCGACCGGGAGATTGACCTGGGCCACCTCCATGCGGCCGAGGGCCTGGAAGGGCGCGGGAATCAACTGGCCCAGGGCCACCCCGGCGACGATGCAGAGGAATACCCATAGGCTGAGCCAGCGCTCGAACAGGCTCATGGGCGCGCCGGCGGCGCGCTTGGCGGTCACTTCACACTGGGCGGACATGTCAGAGCCCCAGGGCCTCTTTCACCGCCGGCACCAGGCGGGCGCGGATGTCGTCGCGCACGGCGATGAAGGACTCCAGCGGCTCGCCGTGGGGGTCGTGGAAGGGCAGGTGGATGGACCGCACCGGCTTCGGGAAGATGGGGCAGGACTCCTTGGCGTTGTCGCACACGGTGATGACCAGGTCGACATCTTGGTCCAGGAACACGTCGACGTCCTTGGGATAGAGGCAGTCGGTGGCCAGGCCGAGTTGCTGCAGGGCGGCGATGGCGCCGTCGGCGACCTTGGGTTGCGGCCGGGTGCCGGCCGAGACGGCGCGCGCCTTTCCGGCCAGGTCGTGGTTGACCAGGACCTCGGCCATCTGGGAGCGGCAGGAGTTGCCGGTGCAGAGGATCAGTACGGTGGGGGTCATGGCGGTTTCCTCGGGCTTGGCTCAGGCGGCGGCAGGCGGCTTGTCGAGCGGCGGGTTGGCGAACAGGGGGGTGCGGTTGTAGAGGGGGTTCCGGGCCCGCAAGCGGCCGCCGCAAATGGTGTTCAGGATGGCCTCGGCGATGGTGCCGCGGGCCGGGCTGCCGGTGCGGGGCACGTTGTGGACGGCGGACATGGCAGGGTCGGCTGCCGGGGCGCCGGCAGGCGGGTCACGGACCGTTTCATATATGTGAAACATCGAATGTCAGGAGCAGCAACGGATCGGCCGGCCGTTCATCCGGGCGAGGCGGACGCTGTCCTGGTCGGTCTCCGACTCGGCGGCGTCGCGACCGGCGATCTCGATGATGCGGTAGGCCCACAGGGGCAGTTCGGGGTGCAGGCGGTAGTAGATCCAGGTGCCTTCGCGGCGCATGGCGATCAGGCTGGCGTCGCGCAGTACGGCGAGATGGCGGGAGATCTTGGGTTGCGGCAGCCCGAGTGCCTCCACCAGTTCGCACACGCATAGCTCGCCCTGGCCCAGGAGGAGGGCGAGGACGCGCCGACGGGTGGCGTCGGACAGGCAGTCGAAGAAGGCTTGGGTCTCGTTCATGGCGCCACTATATGCGCCATGTCGAATATATTCAAGCAAGCTGGGCACGCAGGAGGGTGAGGGCGGCATCCAGGTTGGCCAGGGCGGCCGGGCTGGGGGGGGCGCCGAGGTCGAAGTGATAGCCCCGTATGGCCAGGCAGTGGGCCTCGGGCGGCGGGCCGAACAGCTTTTCGTAGGCATGCAGGACGGCGGCCGGGGAGAGTTCGTGGCTGCTGTAGCTGGTGTCCTGGCGGGCGCTGACGGGGTCGAAGGCGTAGGGCTCGGGGCCGCTTTCGGCGGCGTCGACGAAGATCACCCGGCGGCGGCCCTGCAGGTCGAGGGCAAATTCGACCTGGAGCTGGAAGTCGGTGAGCAGTTCGACCCCGGGCAGGCCGAACTCGGCCAGACGCTCGATGGCCAGCGGGCCGAGGGCATCATCGCCCCGGCTGGGGTTGCCGATGCCGATGATCAGGATCGGCGCAGTCAAGCGCAGCTTCCGTCGCCCGAACGCGTGATCCGGCCGATCACCCGGCCCCCGGCGTCGACCAGCTCGACCTTGAGCGGCATCTTGCCCATGGCGTGGGTGGCGCAGGACAGGCAGGGATCGAAGGCGCGGATGGCGACCTCGATGTGGTTGAGCAGGCCCTCGGTCAGCTCATGGCCGTCCAGGTACTTGCGCGCCACCGCCCGGATGGCCTCGTTCATGGCCTGGTTGTTGTGGGTGGTGGAGACGATCAGGTTGGCGCGCACCACCTGGTCGTTCTCGTCCACCCGGTAGTGATGGATCAGGGTGCCGCGCGGCGCCTCGATGATGCCGACGCCGCGCTCCTGCCGTTCGCCTTGCGTGACCAGATCGTCGCCCGAGACATCGTCGTCGTGCAGCAGGTCCTTGATGGTCTCGGCACTGTGCAGCATCTCGATCATGCGCGCCCAGTGGGTGCCCAGGGTGGCGGCGGCCGGCCGGCCGCCGTCATGGGCGAGGAAGGCCTGGCGTTCCTTGTCGGCCAGCGGGGTGGGGATGAAGTCGCACTGGTTGACCCGGGTGAGCGGGCCGACCCGGTACCAGCCGGTCTCCGGACCCAGTTCGCGCAGGTAGGGGAACTTCATGTACGACCACGGCTTCACCTCCTCGAATATGTGGTCCCAGTAGTGGTCGTAGTCGACGTGGTCGAACAGGGTCTGGCCGTCCAGGGTACGGGCGCGCAGGCCGCCGTGGTAGAGGTCCATGGCGCCGTCGGCGCGGATGAGGCTGAGGCCGTGGGCGCGGAAGCTGCCGAATTCCTCGTACAGCGCCAGGTTCTGCTCGAACAGTCGTTGCACCAGGTGCACCGCGTCGCGGCTCCAGGCGATGACCTGGTAGGCGTCCTTGAGCAGGGCTTCGCGCTCGGCGCGGCTGAGGTTCTTGTTCACCCCGCCCGGCACCGAGCCGGTGCCGTGCACCCGCTTGCCGGCGGTGAGGCGGATCACCTCCTGGCCATACTTGCGCAGCAGCACGCCCTGGCGGGCCAGATCCGGATATTCGGCGACGAGGCCGACGATGTTGCGCCGGGCGACGTCGGAGTCGAAGCCGAACAGCAGGTCGGGCGAGGCCAGGTGGAAGAAGTGCAGGGCGTGCGATTGCAGGATCTGGCCGTAGTGCATGAGCCGGCGCAGCTTCTCGGCACTGGGCGTGAGGCGGGCGCCGACCACCTGGTCGAGCGCCTTGCAGGCGGCCAGGTGGTGGGAGACCGGGCAGATGCCGCACAGGCGCTGCACCATGACCGGGATCTCCCAGTACGGCCGGCCCTGGACGAACTTCTCGAAGCCGCGGAATTCGACGATGTGCAGGCGGGCCTGTCTGACGTGGTTTGCCTCGTCCAGGAGCAGGGTGACCTTGCCGTGGCCCTCGACGCGCGAGAGGGGCTCGATGGCGACGCGGCGCAGGTTCTCGGGGTGCTCGGCAGTTTCCAGATCGAATGCCATGGCAGCCTCAGTCGTATTTGATCAGGCCGTGGCCCAGGGTCGGCGTGCGTCCGGCGATCAGGTCGGTGAGGAACTTCCAGATCGCGTCGGCCGAGGGTGGGCAGCCGGGGATGAAGTAGTCCACCTTCACCACCTCGCCGATCGGGTGGACCTTGTCGAGCGGCAGCGGCAGTTCGGGGTCGTTGGGGATCAGGCCGTGGCGGGTGCCCGGCTCGGTCAGGTAGACCTCGGACAGGCAGTCGCCCAGGTCGAGGTGGTTGCGCTGCGCCGGCAGGCCACCGGTCACCGCGCAGGCGCCGATGGCCACCAGCACCTTGCAGTTCCTGCGGAACTCGCGCAGCACCGCGACGTTCTCCGCGTTGCACACGCCGCCTTCGACGATGCCGAGGTCGCAGGGGCCGCAGTGCTTGATGTCGGTGAGCGGGGTGCGGTCGAATTCGACCAGCTTGAGGAGGTCGAACAGGCGCTCGTCGATGTCGAGCAGTGAGGTGTGGCAGCCGAAACAGCCGGCCAGGGAGGTGGTGGCGACGCGCAGCTTGCTCATTCCTCGCCCTCCTCGCAGGCGGCGCAGGGCCGGCTGCCCGCGGGTGGCCTGGGCGCGTCGGCCAGGGCCTGGGCGCTGATCGGGCTCTGGTCGTAGCGGCGCTCGCCGATGGGCACCGCAAAGCCCCGCCGCTTGACCAGGATGACCCCCACCGGGCAGACGTCGAGCGCCTTGTCGGTCAGCGCCACGTCGGTGTCGGCCAGGCGGCCGGAGGCCGAGTTGACGATCAGGTGCTTCTCGATGCCGCGTCCCGAGAGGGCGAACACGCACTTGCCGTCCACCTCGCAGGAGGCACGCACGCACAGCTCGCACAGTATGCAGCGGTTGAAGTCGAGCAGGATGTCGGGGTGGGAGGCGTCGACCGGCCGGTTGGGATACAGGTGGCGGAAGCCGGCGGTCATCACACCGAGGTCGTAGCCGAGCGCCTGGAGGACGCAGTCGCCGCTCTTCTCGCAGGATGGACAGAAGTGGTTGCCTTCGGCGAACAGCATCTGCACCAGGGTGCGGCGGATGTCGTCGACCTCCTCCACCGCGCTGGCGACCTCCAGGCCGGCCTGGGCGGGCAGGGTGCAGGCGGTGGCGAAGCGGCCGTTCGCCTTCACCGTGCACACCTTGCAGCTGCCGTGCGGCTTGAACTCGGGGTGGTAGCACAGGTGCGGGATGTAGCGGCCGGCCGCCAGCGCCGCCTGCAGCACGGTCTGGCCAGGGGCGAACAGCACCTCCTCGCCATCGAGCAGGAAGGTCTCGGTCACGACGCGGCCTCTGGCAACACTCGTCTCGCTGCCGATCCCGCTTTCATGGGGTCCCTCGTCAGGTGGCTCATGTTTCCGCTCCAATATGCGCCCCGGCGTCGTCGCGGCCGGTCATCCGGCGCGCCTCGGCCAGTGCCCCGTCGAGATCGAAGCTGGGCTGGAAGGTGAGCGCCTTCAGGCGCCGCTCGTAGGCCGGGCGGAAGCGCTTCAGGGTGTCCAGCACCGGGTGGCTGGCGCCGTGGCCGAGGCCGCAGTGGGAGGCGGCCCGGAGCACGCGGTCGAGCTGGGCCAGCTGTTCGAGGTCGTACTTGGTGCCCTGGCCGCGGGCGATCTTGTCCATGACCTCCTTCTGCATCGAGGTGCCGACCCGGCACGGGGTGCAGAAGCCGCACGACTCGTGGGCGAAGAAGTGGACGAAGTTGCGCGCCACCTCGAACATGTCGCGCGTGCTGTCGAACACCATGAAGGCGCCGGCGCTGGC
>JAQVJE010000184.1 GCA_028695325.1 Gallionellaceae bacterium | reverse complement strand
TCGGGCGCTTACTTGGCCGCCACGATCAGCTTGTAGAGCCGGTCCTTGAGGCCGACGCGCAACTTCTTCAGTTCCTCCTCGTACATCAGGGAGGCCGCCTCGACGCGCTGCTCGATGCGCTGGATCTTGTGATCGACATCGTCGTAGTCGCGCATCATCCTGACGAAATCATCGTTGGCCAGGGTGAGCTTGCGGATGGTGTCGGCATGCTCGGGAAATTCGTTGAACAGATCGTGGCTTTCGATCATCTTGCTGCTCCTTCTGAACTCAGTTGACTTTACCGGGTATGACGGGCGTCGGACAACGCACGTCGGCATTCTGGGCGCGCTGGCGCAGGGCGTGGTCCATCAGCACGATGGCCAGCATGGCCTCGGCGATGGGGGTGGCGCGGATGCCCACGCAGGGGTCGTGGCGGCCGTGGGTGACCACCTCGGCCGGCTGGCCTGCAAGGTCGATGGTGCGGCCGGGCAGGCGGATCGACGAGGTGGGCTTGATGGCGATGGAGGCAGTGATGTCCTGGCCGGTGGAGATGCCGCCCAGCACGCCGCCGGCGTGGTTGGACAGGAAGCCGGCCGGGGTCAGCTCGTCGCGGTGCTCGGTGCCCTTCTGGGCGACGCAGCGGAAGCCGTCGCCGATCTCCACCCCCTTGACGGCGTTGATGCTCATCAGGGCATAGGCGAGGTCGGCATCCAGGCGGTCGTAGACCGGCTCACCGAGGCCGACCGGAACGTTCTCCGCCACCACTTCGATGCGTGCGCCGACCGAATTGCCTTCGCGGCGCAGCTCGTCCATGTAAACCTCCAGCTGCGGCACGCAGCCGGCGTCGGCGGCGAAGAAGCTGTTGCCCTCGGCGGCGAGGTCGTCCCAGGACTTGAACGGCACCACGATGGGGCCGAGCTGGGACAGGTAGCCGCGGATCACGGTGCCGTACTTCTCGTTGAGCCACTTGCGGGCGATCGCCCCGGCCGCCACCCGCACGGCGGTCTCGCGCGCCGAGGAACGGCCGCCGCCACGGTAGTCGCGGATGCCGTACTTCTGCCAGTAGGTGTAATCGGCATGGCCGGGCCGGAAGGTGTTGGCGATCTCGCCGTAGTCCTTGCTGCGCTGGTCCTCGTTGCGGATCAGGAGCGCGATCGGGGTGCCGGTGGTCTTGCCCTCGAACACGCCGGAGAGGATCTCCACCGTGTCGGACTCGCGCCGCTGGGTGACGTGGCGCGAGGTACCCGGCTTGCGGCGGTCGAGGTCGGCCTGGATGTCCTCGGCGGTGAGCGCCAGGCCGGGCGGGCAGCCGTCCACCACGCAGCCGATGCCCGGCCCGTGCGACTCGCCGAAGGAGGTCACGCAGAACAGTTTGCCTAGGGTGTTGCCGGACATGGGTGAATGGAAAAGAAGGGGGGACTGGGCTGGATTATCGCACAGCCACCCACTACCATGGTCCGCGACGACAACGCACAAGCATCGAAGAGAAAGTCATGAAACACACCCTGTCCCTGCTGCTGGCCGCCCTGCTGGCCCTCCCCCTGGCCGTCCGGGCCGACCAACTGCCCGGCGAGGCCAAGGCCTTCAAGTGCACCGGCTGCCACGGTCCTGCCGGCATGAAGTCGGCCCCCGGCCAGCCCGCCATCGGCGGCCGCCCGGCCGAGGACCTGGTCGCCATCCTGCTGGACTACCAGCGCCTGCGCCGGATCAACCCGGCCATGCAGGCCCTGCTCCTGGGCATGGACGACGCCGACCTCGAGGACGTCGCCGAATTCTTCTCGCTCGCCGGCGGCGCCGTGGACACCGCCTACCTCAGGTAAGCCCTTCCAGCACGCCGAGGCCCAGGGCCACGCCGAAGCCGGTCACCTCGCTGGCCACCGCGCCCAGCCCGCCCTTGCAGCGACTGGCCGACAGGTCGACGTGCAGCCAGGGGGTGTCGGCGACGAAGCGGTTGAGGAAGCGCGCCGCCAGGATGTGGTCGGCGTCGCCCTCCAGGGTGCACTGCCTGACGTCGGCGACCTGCGACTCCAGGGCCTCGTCGTAGTCCTCCGGCAGGGGGAAGGCCACCACCCGTTCGCCCGAGGCCCGGCCCGCGGCCACGGCCTTGAGGGCGAGGTCGTCGCGGTTGCCGATCACCCCGCTCATGCGCTCGCCCAGGGCGACCGCCATGCTGCCGGTCAGGGTGGCGAAGTCGATCATGGCGGCCGGCTTCTCCTGTGCCGCCAGGGCCAGGGTGTCGGCCAGGACCATGCGGCCCTCGGCATCGGTGTGGATCACCTCGATGGTGGTGCCGTTGAGCGCCGTCACCACCTCGTTCTGGGTATAGGACTCGGGCGACAGGTGGTTCTGCGCGATGGCCAGCCAGCAGTCCAGCCGCACCGGCAGCCCGAGCCGGGTGGCTGCGACCAGGATGCCGAGCGTCACCGCCGAGCCGTTCATGTCGTCGTGCATGTTGTGCATGTAGCGGGCCGGCTTCAGGTTGTGGCCGCCGGTGTCGAAGCAGATGCCCTTGCCCACCAGGGCGATGGGCTTCACCTTGCCTCGTGCGCCTTGGAGCCTGCCGCTGTAGGTCAGCCTGACGATGGCGGCGTCCTGGTGCCCGCTGCCCCTGGCCACGGCCAGGAAGGCGCCGGCCTTCAGCTTCGCCAGCCTGCCGACGTCGTATTCCTCGATCCGCCAGCCCTCGGCCTTGGCCAGGGCGCGAATGCGCTGGCGATAGCTGGCCGGGGTGAGCAGGTTGGGCGGCAGGCGGGTCAGTTCGCGAGCCAGCAGGTTGCCCTCGGCCAGCGCCCGCTCGCGGGCGAGGTCGAGGCCGGCGATGCCATGCAGGCGGATGCGCCCGAGCGACGGCGCCGGCTTGCCCGACTTCCAGTCGGCCAGGCGGGCGCCGTTCAGCCAGGCCACGTAGGCGGCCAGGCGCGCCGCACCGGCGCGGAACGCCGCGTCGCCGTGGACGGCGATGTCCAGGCCGGCCGGATGCTCGTCGAGCAGCGGCAGGAGGGCGCGGCGCAGGCGCTCGTGGCAGTCGAAGGCCGGTTTGGCCAGGTCCAGGCGCAGCCAGACCGACAGGCAGCCATCCGGCAGTTCCACCGCCAGCGCCTCCTTGGCCAGCTCGGCCGCCTTCTTGCCGCGGCGTTTGAGGACGGCCTTCGCCGCCTCGCATCCGGGCGCCGCGTGCCAGTCTTCGCCGGTCGGCAGGATGACCAGCAGGTGGGTGACCCGGCCGCCGGCTTCGCGTAAGTCGGCCGCCACCTGTTGCAGGCGCGCCAGGCCCGTGTTTGCTCGCGTTGCGTTATTCATTAGCGTTCCATTGTATTTGTTTCGTCAATAATTACTATTGAATTGACTTAAGGCTTCCCCAGCCCCGATAATTCGCGCCCTGCGCTTCAATTGTTTCATAAAACTATCGGATAGTAGCGGGACCAGATGCCCCGCCCGCCCCAATCGGAGAGCTGTCACATGTCGACTTCCACCCCTGACATCGACCCTCAGGAAACCCGCGAGTGGCTGGACGCCCTCGCCGCGGTGATCGCGGAAGAAGGCGCCGAGCGCGCCCACTTCCTGCTCGAGCAACTGATCGACAAGGCCCGCCGTTCCGGCGCCTACCTGCCCTACAACGCCACCACGGCCTACGTGAACACCATCCCGGTGCAGATGCAGGAGAAGCATCCTGGCGACCCCGGCATGGAGCGCCGCATCCGCGCCCTGATCCGCTGGAACGCGGTGGCCTGCGTGATGCGCGCCAACGAGAAGGCGCCCGGCGTCGGCGGCCACATCGCCAGCTTCCAGTCTGCCGCCACCCTGTACGACGTCGCCTTCAACCACTTCTTCCGCGGCCCCGACCACCCCAGCGGCGGCGACCTGGTGTTCTTCCAGGGCCACTCGGCGCCTGGCATCTACGCCCGCGCCTACATCGAGGGCCGCATCAGCGACGACCAGCTCGACAACTTCCGCCAGGAATCCACCGGCCACGGCCTGCCCTCCTATCCGCACCCCTGGCTGATGCCGGAGTTCTGGCAGTTCCCCACCGTGTCCATGGGGCTCGGCCCCATCCAGGCCATCTACCAGGCCCGTTTCCTGCGCTACCTGCACGACCGCGGCATCAGCGACACCTCCGGCCGCCACGTCTGGGCCTTCCTGGGCGACGGCGAGACCGACGAGCCGGAGACCCTGGGCGCCATCACCCTGGCCTCGCGCGAGAAGCTCGACAACCTGATCTTCGTGGTCAA
>JAQVJE010000183.1 GCA_028695325.1 Gallionellaceae bacterium | reverse complement strand
CCGCGGCCGGCGCTACACTTCGACATCCCGATCCGTTGCAACACGCCATGTCCCAGATGACCCCGCAGGAAATCGTCCACGAACTGGACAAGTACATCGTCGGCCAGACCGAGGCCAAGCGCGCCTGTGCCATCGCCCTCAGGAACCGCTGGCGGCGCATGCAGGTGGCCGACAATCTCCGCCAGGAAATCACGCCGAAGAACATCCTCATGATCGGCCCCACCGGCGTCGGCAAGACCGAGATCGCCCGCCGCCTGGCACGGCTCGCCAGGGCGCCGTTCATCAAGGTGGAGGCGACCAAGTTCACCGAGGTGGGCTACGTCGGCAAGGACGTCGACAGCATCATCCGCGACCTCGTCGAGATGGCAGTCAAGCAGGCCCGCGAGGCGGCCGCCGGCCAGGTCCGCTTCCGCGCCGAGGAGGCCGCCGAGGAGCGCATCCTCGACGCCCTGCTGCCGCCGCCGCGCGAGGCCTGGGGCGAGGAGCGCAAGGCCGAGGACTCCGGCACCCGGCAACGCTTCCGCAAAATGCTGCGCGAGGGCCAGCTCGACGACAAGGAGATCGAGCTCGACCTCGCCCTGCCCGCCGCCGCCATGGAGATCTTCGCCCCGCCCGGCATGGAGGAGCTCACCAGCCAGATCCAGGGAATGTTCCAGAACCTGGGCCAGAAGCGCAGCAAGACGCGCAAGGTTAAGATCGCCGAGGCCATTAAGCTGCTCACCGACGAAGAGGCGGCCAAGCTCGTCAACGAGGAGGAGATCAAGGCCGAAGCGGTGCGCAACGCCGAGCAGAACGGCATCGTCTTCCTCGACGAGCTGGACAAGATCGCCAGCCGCTCGGAGGCCCAGGGCAGTGACGTCTCACGCCAGGGCGTCCAGCGCGATCTGCTGCCCCTGGTCGAGGGCGCCACGGTGTCGACCAAGTACGGCATGATCAAGACTGACCACATACTGTTCATCGCCAGCGGCGCCTTCCACCTCGCCAAGCCGTCCGACCTGATCCCCGAACTGCAGGGCCGCTTCCCCATCCGGGTCGAGCTCAGCAGCCTCACGGTGGCCGACTTCGAGCGCATCCTGACCGCCACCGACGCCTGCCTGACCCGGCAGTACCAGGCCCTGCTAGCCACCGAAGGCATCCGGCTGGAGTTCGCCGATGACGCCATCCGGCGCCTGGCCGAGATCGCCTGGCAGGTCAACGAGCGCACCGAGAACATCGGTGCCCGGCGACTCTACACGGTGATGGAGCGCCTGCTCGACGACCTCTCCTTCGACGCCGACCGGCGCAACGGCGAGACGATCACGATCGACGCCGCCTACGTCGACGCCCGCCTCGGCGCCCTGGCCCAGAGCGAGGACCTGGCCCGCTATGTCCTCTGACGCCATGAAGATTGCCAGGAACACCGTGGTGACCCTCGACTACAGGGTTTCCGACCCGACCGGCCGGGTACTCGACGAGGGCACCGCGCCGCTCACCTACCTGCATGGCGGCTACGGCGACCTGTTCGCCAATATCGAGGCGGCACTCGATGGCAAAGCGATCGGCCAGACTGTCAAAGTCAACCTGCTGCCCGAGGATGCCTTCGGCCTGTACGAAAAGGAACTGGTTCTGGAGGAAGACCGGGCCGATTTCCCCGCCGACATCGCGGTTGGCATGCAATTCGAGCTGGCGAACGCCGACGACGACGAGGAGACCCTCTACCGTGTGGTCGGCTTCGACGATGACAAGGTGGTGCTGGACGGCAACCACCCGCTGGCCGGCCAAGCCCTGGTGTTCACCTGCACGGTAGCCGCAGTGCGCGCCGCCAGCGCGGCGGAGATCAGGCAGCGGAGGGCGACCGCCTGAACGGTCCGGCCGCCCGTCGCCATGCCGGGTAACGAGGCGATGGACTAATATCAAGCTGACCTATCGCCTTTCAAGGGAGCTACCATGACCAAGACCCGCCTGATCCTCCCCCTTGCGCTCGCCACCCTCCTCACCCCGCTGGCGGGTTGCGAGACCACGCCCCGCTATGGCGAGGTCGAGATGCGCGACCGCCAGCACGCCGTGCGCGTCGTGTTCAGCGACCGCGACATCGCCCACATCCGCGACTATTACAAGCCCCGCCACCCGCACGGCTACCCGCCCGGCCTGGCCAAGAAGGGCAAGGTGCCGCCCGGCCACGCCAAGCAGATGGCCCGCGGCGCACCGCTGCCGCACGACGTCCCCTGGCGTGGGCTGCCGCGCGACCTCGATGAGCGCCTGAGCCGCCTGCCGGACGGCTATGTGCGCATCATCGTCGGCGGCAGCGTCGGCATCATGAACGTGCGCACGCGGGTGGTGGTGGACCTGCTGGACGACATCGCCGACTGAGGAGCGCCGGCGCCGCGCGGCTTGGAAATACGGCGGTTCATCGGTGACAATCCGGGGCATTCACCCAGCCCCAGCCCCCATGACCGAAACCGATCCCGCGCCGCGCGTATACACCGTCAGCGAACTCAACCGCATGGCCCGGCTGGCGGTCGAGCGCGCCCTGCCGGTGGCCTGGATCGCCGGAGAGATCTCCAACCTCACCCGCGCGCCTTCCGGGCACTGGTATTTCACCCTCAAGGACGCCCAGGCCGCGGTGCGCTGCGCCATGTTCCGCAACCGCAACCAGTTCGTCGACTGGCGGCCGGACAACGGCATGCAGGTGGAGGTGCGCGCCCAGGCCACCCTGTACGAGGCGCGCGGCGAGTTCCAGCTCAGCGTCGAGGCGATGCGCCGGGCCGGCCTGGGCGCCCTGTTCGAGGCCTTCCAGCGCCTGAAGGAAAAACTGGAGCGTGAGGGCCTGTTCGACCCCGCCCGCAAGCGAGCCCTGCCCGCGCAGCCAGCCGCCATCGGCGTGGTGACCTCGCCGCGCGCGGCGGCGTTGCGCGACGTCCTCACCACCCTGCGGCGGCGCTGGCCGCTGGCCCGGGTGACGATCTACCCGACTGCGGTGCAGGGCGCCGGTGCCGCCGACCAGATCGTCCAGGCCATCGCCGTGGCCGGCGCACGGGCCGAATGCGAGGTGCTGCTGCTGGTGCGCGGCGGCGGCAGCATCGAGGACCTGTGGTCGTTCAACGAGGAGACGGTGGCGCGCGCCATCGCCGCCTGCCCGCTACCGGTGGTGGCGGGCATCGGCCACGAGACCGACTTCACCATCGCCGACTTCGCCGCCGACCGGCGCGCACCGACGCCGACCGGCGCCGCCGAGCTAGCCACCCCGGACGGCGAAGCCTGGCGCCGCCGGATCGAGACGCTGGGCCGTGCGCTCGGCGGCGAGGCCAGGCGCCGGCTGGACAGCCTTGCCCAGCGCCTCGATGGCCTCGCCCGGCGCCTGCGTCACCCGGCCGCTCAACTGGCCGGGCAGGGACGCCACCTCGGCCATCTGGCGCAGCGCCTGCAGCTGGCCGGACAGGCGACACTGACCAGGCAGCGCGGTGAACTGGCGCGCCTGACCGCCCGCCTGGCCGCCCGGGCCCCCGCCGTCGACCGCCACCTGGCCGGCAATGCGGACCTCCAGCGCCGCCTGCGCCATGCCCTGGCCACCGACCTTGCCCGGCGCACGGCAGCGGTCGCCGCCCAGGCCGACCACCTGGCGCATCTCAATCCGCAGGCGGTGCTCGGCCGCGGCTACAGCATCGTGCGCGATGGCGCCGGCCGCATCGTGCGGGACAGCCGCCAAGTCGCGCCCGGAGAGGCCATCGCCATCACCCTGGCGCACGGCGGCCTCGCCGCCGAGGTGAAAGACCGCCTGTCCTGAGGCTCGCCTACAGGCGGCCGGCCAGCCAGGCCGCCACCGCCTCGACGAGTTCCGGCCGCAGGCTGTCGAAAGCCTCGGCACCCACCCAGCTCCGCAGCCAGGTCAGCTGGCGCTTGGCCAGTTGCCGGGTGGCCGCCGCGCCGGTCGCGTAAAGCTCCTCCATGTCGATCTCGCCGTCGAGGTAGCGCCAGGCCTGGCGATAGCCGACGCAGCGCATCGCCGGCATATCCGGCGTCAGCGCATGGCGGGCGCGCAGGCTGCGCAGTTCCTCGACCAGGCCGGCCGCCAGCATGGCGCGGAAACGGGCATCGATGCGGGCATGCAATGTCGCCCGGTCGGCCGGGACCAGGGCCAGCTCGATCAGCCGGTAGGGCAGGCCGGCGCCGGGCTGGCCATGCAGTTCAGAAAGGGGCCGCCCGGCCAGGCGGCACACCTCCAGGGCACGCT
>JAQVJE010000038.1 GCA_028695325.1 Gallionellaceae bacterium | reverse complement strand
GTGTCCAAGCCATTCCTGAGCCGAGATAGCTTTTAAGTGTCGCTGCATCAGCATCGAACTGATTCGACGCCTTGAGCCGGATGGGAGTGGCGGTGTCGCTGCTGGTCGCGCCAGTGCTTCCCGTGCCGGTTCGGCCATAGCCTGAGAAGTTGAAGGCTTGGCCGATCTCGTCGCTGTCACGGTAGATGTCGTAGCGATCGGCCAACACAGGCGCAGTGCCGGACAGCCAGACAATCGCCAGATCGTTATTGCTGTCTACGTCGTACCCCGGGTGCTGGAGGATTTCGGTCGCGGTCAGCGTTTGCGTCCCACTCCCCGTTTCGAAGGTGACGGTGGCAGATCCCGTCCGTCCTTCGAACAGGTGAGCAGCCGTCAGAATGGCTCGGCCGTCAAAAAGCAAAGTCCCCGTGCCGTAGTAGCCACCAAAGCTCACACGAACTACACCATCGTAACCGTCCCCAGGATAGGTACGGTAGCGGGAATCGGTGTAGTAGGTGGTCGTGGTTACCATCGGAGATAAGTCAGCTGCGGAAAACTGCACATTGTCTCAAACGCTCAGTTTCCTTGCGACGCTTTCGCCTGTTCGGCCTTCAGGATCACGCCAATCGCTCCGTCATCACGCGTGACGAATTCGATGCCGGCCAGGGTCAGGGCCTTGGCCACCTTGTTGAGCGTGGAGCTGCGGCTGTCGGCCAGTGCCCCTTCCATGCGCAGCAGCGCTGACATCGAGATGCCCGAGGCCTTGAGCAGGTCCTCCCGGCTCCAGCCCAGCATCGCGCGTGCGGCACGGATCTGTCTTCCGTCGATCATGGTCGACTCCTCTTCTTTCTTGCCCGGTCTTGGTAGGTAAATATTTCTGTTTGATTAGACGCTTTTTGTGTCCTTTCAGGCGCATTGTATCGTAATATGACCCTCAATTGATAGAGGAGCACGACGATGCCAGCACAAGCGTTGACGACCGAATTCCTGGCCACGCTGCCAGGTCGCGAGCCTGCCTCCGGGGCCGTGAGTTACTTCGATACGGAGATCAAGGGCTTCTTGCTGGAGCATCGCGCCAGTGGCGGAGCGACCTTCTACTTCCGCTACCGCGATGCGGCCGGCAAGGTTCGGCTGAACCGGATTGGCCGGGCCGATGAGATTTCGGTGTCGGACGCCCGTGCCAAGGCGCACAAGATGAAGCAGATGGTGACCGAGGGTGGTGACCCCAAGGTGGAGAGCCATCGCTTCAAAGATGTGCCGACCTTCGGGGATTTCGTGGCCGAGCGGTATCTGCCCTACGCCAAGACGAGGAAGCGCAGCTGGGAGACGGATGAGACGATGCTGCGCAATCACCTGCTGCCGGTGTTTGCCGATTTCCGGATGAACCGGATCACCCGCTCGGATGTGGTGGCCTTCCACCACGCGGTGTTCGAGAAGGGTTACGCAGCTGGAACCTGCAACCGGATGATCGTGCTGATGAAGTTCATCTACAACTGCGCGATCCGCTGGGACATCCTGCCACCCAAGGGCAACCCCTGCGATGGCGTGGAGCCCTTTGAGGACCACGGTGCGCGAGAACGGTACCTGACCACCGAGGAGGTGCAGCGGCTGTTTGATGAGCTGGACACCAACCGCAATGTGCAGGTGGGTCAGGTGATCCGGCTGCTGCTGTACACCGGGGCAAGGAAGCGCGAGGTCCTGGATGCACGTTGGGACGAGATCGATTTCAATCGCCGGATGCTGACGGTGCCGGCAGCGCGCTCGAAATCGAAGAAGCCGCGCCACATTCCGCTGTCGGATGCTGCCATCGAGTTGCTGCAGGCACTGCCCCGGCAGGACGACATCCCCTGGGTGTTCTTCAACCCGAAGACGAAGAAGCCACCGGTGTCGATCTTCTACGCCTGGGACTCGATCCGCAAAAAGGTCGGGCTGGAGGAAGTGCGGCTGCACGACCTGCGCCACAGCTACGCGAGTTTCCTGGTCAATGCCGGGCGGTCGCTCTACGAGGTGCAGAAGCTCCTCGGCCACCACGATCCGAAGGTGACGATGCGCTACGCGCACCTGTCGCCGCAGGCGATGCTCGAGGCGGTCAATGTGGTGGGGAATGTCGTGGGGCGGAGGTCGGCGGCGAATCAAGCTGCGGTAGCGGTGACGGTGTAATCAGCGCAACGCCTCGAGCCTCTTTTCCGCATCAGGCCAGGGCAAGCGACGCTTGCCCTCTTTCATTTTGTGCAGGGCCTTGAGCGCCCCGTCCACCGTCAACAACTGGTTTTCGACCATGGCGCACAGCAGACCGATGGTGCCCATGACCGTGACCGACTCCTTGATGGCCACGATACGCAAGTTGGCATCGCCCGTCAGCAAGGTGCAGGACTCCTGTTTCGCGAGCGCCAATGCCAGGTAGTCGTTATGACTGGGCTTGGCACCGTTTTTCGCCGGCAGCATCGGGTTGTATTGACGTGGTAGGGCCTCTGCGTATTTCACGAACTCGCCTCTGACCTCCATAATCTGCAGGCCGAGTTGTTCAAGCCCAGGGCTGCCCTCTGCAATCTCTTCGTAGTAAAGCAGATCAGGGATGCCGAACTGCATCGGAAGCCGGAACAGCGTCTCTGTCAACGCCCCGGCCTCCATGTCGATCAAGATGTTGGCATCACTGATGAGCAACCGCATCCGACGACTCCAGCTGGCGTTCTTTATGAAAGCGCATCATCGGGATGCCTAAGAGTTCTGCAGCCTTGCCTTCGGAGATGTATTGCTCGGCCAAGGCGCGGTAGACCAACTGATCGAAAAGTCGTGGATGCTCCTTCGGCAACGGATCACCGGGCTCGTTCTTGCGCCAGCCCTTGGCAGAAAACCGTTTGACCATCGACAGGTAAAACGCATCGGTGATCACGCCACACTGCCTGGCCCGTTGCAGCCATCCGGCCATCGACAGCCCGAACTCGTGCTTGAGCGCGTACAGCTCTTGCCATTCCAGCGCGTGACGCTGTTGTCCCAGCAGATGAATCACCGCCACACGCGGGGCCAGGAAAGCCCCAGCGAATCGGTCACACGCCTTCTCCTCGTCAAGACCGTCGGCGAGTCGCCCCGCGAGCAGCAAATGCCCCAACTCGTGGGCCAGGGTGAAGCGCTGTCGATCTCCAGGCCAGAGCTTGGACACGGCCACCACCGGATACTCTCGACCATCGTCGGTACGTGCCTTGGCGGTCAATCCCGAGAACTTGGGGTTGTCTTCGTCGACCACGATGACCAGCAAGCCAAGCGCCTCGAGGGTATCGGTCAGATCCGCAATCGGATTCATCCCCAGCTGCCAGGCATGGCGTACCTGATCCGAGAAGGCCTCGATTTCGTCGAGCGACTCGATGCGCCCGGGCAAACCCTCCGGCGGTGCGAACGCCTGCAGAGGCGACTCGGGGAAGGCGCTGAGCAACTCGACGCGCTTTTCCACCAACTCCACCACCTTGAGTTTGAGCGCTTCCTGCGCCGTCTTGCCAAAGGAGGAGAGCTTGCGGAACTCCGGCTGCAGCAGCTCGACCTTGTGTGTGCGGAAAAAATACTCGGTGCGGATGCCGCAGGCACGTGCCAGCTTGAGCAGCTGCGATGAGGATGGCGTCAGCAGCCCCTTCTCGTACTTCTGGATGGCGGTGTGCGACACACCGACTTTTTCGCCCAAAGCACCCAGCGTCAGACCTGCCGCCAGTCGTGCTTGACGAATGCGATCTGCAATCATGACGCCTCCTTGGGTTTGGTTTAAATGAACGCATATACTAACAAATTTTTAAACCTACGAGAAGCCCCAAACGCAAAAATCCCCCGACCCCACCGCCGGCAAGGGCAGCGAGATCGGGGGATCGTCGTTTCAGGTTGTGATGCCCGGCAGCACCGGTTACCGAGCCGGCCCACGCCACTTGTCGAAGCTGCGCGCCCCGGTGTAGCCCAGGTAGCCCGCACCGAACAGCCACCACAGGCTCTCGGGCACAGCACCCAGCAATTTGTTCAGGTTCTCCGCCGCCTGGAAGACGTGCGTTGGCCACCAGATACCGATGATGGCGCCCATCACGCACAGCAGGATCACGCCATAGATCACGTACAGAAACGTCGGTCGTGCCCGACTGGTCCAAGGGTCGGACGAGCTGGCCTCGGCCAGGATCGCCGAGAGACTCGTCTGCATCTCCTGCAGGGCCAGCTGCCCTTCGGCTTGTAGCAGCGCGAGCTTGGCTTTCTCACGTTCGGCTGGGTCAGGCACCAGGCGGTCGATCAGTCGGCTGCTGGCTTCGAGCAGACCAGGCGCCAAGGTGGTGAGGATCGGGGTCATACCGTGCCCTCCACAAATTCCGCCATCCGGTTCATCCAGCCAGCAGCAAAGGCCGACTGCTTGGGGTCGTGGGTGATCAGCCGTCCGAGATGGCGCAAGCGCTGCCCCAGCACCTTGCCGTAGAGCACACCTTGGTCAGCTTGTGCGAGTGCCGCGCGGGTGTTGGGGCCGATGACGCCATCGGCATTCACGCCGAGAGCGCTTTGCAACCACTGCGCCGCTCGCTTCGGTCCGGAATGCACACCGGCATCGACCAGCAAATGCAGCAGCGCCGGATGCGTGATGACCTCGAACCCTGGGCCGGTGATGTACTGCTGGCGGTAGAGGGCACGGGCTTCCGCTTCGGTGAGCGCCTGCACTTCAGCAGCGGTGGCGGGGCGTCCGAGCTGACGCCATGCCCCAAGCGTCTGCGCGGTGATGCCGAAGTTCGTCGGCCCGCCCCGGTCAGCCGGGTGATTCACGTAGCCGCCTTCCCGTCGCAGGATGTCATCCAGAATCTGTTCGATGATGTTCATGACCGCTCCTTGCTGGTCGAATTACCCAAGCGCGTCTGCGCCCAGCGCTCCAATTGGTAGATGGCCTGGCTGCCCATGTGGCCGGAGATACCGACCAGCGCAGCGGTGACCAGCGGATTGAACTGCGCGGCCTCGCACAGCCAGAAGGTGATGAGCCCGGCAAACGCCGAGGTGGCGATCTCGCCGATGAGCTCGACCACGTTGAAGGCCCGGGTCTCGCCCGACTTCACCTTGCGATAGAAATTCACCAGGCCACCCCAGGCGGCCAGACCCGTCACCCACAGGTAGGTGATCAGGCCGTAGGTCGAAGGATCTTTGTCTGGCACGGTGGCCTCCTTACTCGGTTGCAGCGATGGGAACGGGGGCAGCGGTGAAGCGCTCGCACTCGACTTGCGTCGTGTAGCCCTGGCTGCCCAGGCGGTGCTCGACGCGCTTGATGCGCCAATCCGTGGGGATGCCGGGGCGCAGATGGATGGACAGCCGGCCTTCTGCCGCCAGCCTGGGATCGCCCGGCAGGCTGAAACTGAGTTCGCCCTGGCCGCGCTCGCCGGTGTTCTTGCGGGTGGCCGCCGCAGCCTTGGCCTCGGCCTCGGTGGCATGGACGTAGCGGATTTCCTCAAACGGCGGCGATCCAGTAGTCACTTCCCGGCGCTCGCCCTTCTCGAAATCCCACCAGTAGGCGCGTGCGCCGCCGGTGCTGACCTGCGGGGGCGACTGGCCGTTTTCCCCCTGGGCACTGCCGGTGCCGGCGGGCTTGCGCGCACTGTGCTGGTAACGCCACTGGGCGAGCTGCTCAGGTTCGAGCCGCAGCGTCGGCAGCGTCTGACCGGTGATGGTCTTGGCCGCGCCCTGGCGCGCGAGCACCAGGAAACCGGCGACGGGTTTGGCCACGGCGTCGTGCTTGGCCGCCAGTCGTGTCAGCAGCGCCATGTCCGACTCGGCCGTCTGATCCAGATGGGGAACAGCGATGGCGCCCAGTTCGGGATCGATCTTGGCCTGGTAGCGGTGTTCAGCGGCGATGGCGCTGACCAAGGCCCCGAGCGTCGTCGCCTCCCAGGAGCGCGTCTTGGGACTGCGAAACGGCCCGACCATGTCGGCCGCCTTGGCCGAGACCGACAGCGTCGCTGGGGGTGAGCGGATCTCGATCTCATCGACGATGAACTTGCCCATCGCCACCCAGGCGCGGCCGGCATAGGACAGCGAGACTTCGAGCACCGTGCCGATCTTGGGCAACTGCGCAATCGCCCCGTCGGCTCGGCGCCGGTCATCCAGCGTCAGGCGCACGGTGTCGGAGGACAGACCGGCTTCATCGGTCACCACCAGTTCGAGCAGCCGGTCGGCCACGGCGCGGGTGATGTCGGTACGGTCGGCGAGGATCAGGAAGGCGGGTTGCATCGTGCGTCTCCTCTACGACCAGATCCGGACCAGCGGCAGCACCGGCTGGTCGGTGAGTGCGGGCATCAGCACAGGGGTGCCTCCCGGCAAACGCAGCATCTGCGCCACCGGCAGTCGTGCCAACGGGCGATTGGCTTCGATCACCAGTGGCAGCACGTCGAGGCGGCCGTAGTGCCGCCAGACCAGCGCATCGAGCATCTCGCCCTCGCGGGCGGTGAGCACCAGGGCGTCGAACTTCTTGCGGCTCATGGCAAGGCCTCCTGCAACCCAACCAGGGCGGTGTGGGTTTTTTCCAGCAAGGCGATGAGCTCACCGGCGATCTCGCTGTGGCGCTGGCTGTATTGCACCGGGTCGGTGCGCGCCTGGATCTGACTGGCGGTGGTCAACAGTGCGTTGATTGTGGTGAGCAAGGCGGTGATCCGTGCGTCCAGCGCAGCAGATGAACTCAGCGGTGCATTGGCCGCCGCGATCACCTGCTGCACCAGCGGATCGACCGCGTGGATCGTCAGCCCTGCCGACATCAACTGGCTGTGCAGGCCGTTGAGGCTGGCGCCGAAGGCGGCGAGCAGTTCCTTCAAGGCAAGGTGAACAGACGCCACGCGCGTGACTTCACTGGCATTGCCCAGGTCATTGAGCAGACCGGGCAACGACCCGAGCAAGTCCTCAATCGCGCCAATGGGGTCGGTGAGCACCGAGTCGATGACCGAGAGCACGGCGAAGGGACTCCAGCCACCCGAGTAGTCGGTGACGGTCTCGTCCTCGCCGTAGGCCTTGAGTTTCACTTCAAACCCCACCCGGCGCGGCTGGCCGTCGTCCAGCAGCACGCTGCGGGTGTCGCCCACTTCGACGATCACCCACGACCCCCACACCCGGCCCAGACCATCGACCAGTTGCAAGGGCTCGCCCCGGTCGGCCAGTTCGCGCATCTCCTCAACTTGTGCCAGACCCGCATCGAACCCCGGAAACAGCACACCCTGGAGCCGGATCTCGGCGAGCTCACGGCCAGTGAATTGCAAGGCAGGCTCACGCCCGATACGGGCCTGCTCGGGCCAGCGCCAGGCCTGGCTCATGGCCAGGCTCTGGTAGGTGGCTTGCCCCATCTCGAAACGAAACGGCCCCAGGGCCAACATCACGCGTTCGGCCATGGCGAACCTCCACAACAGGAAATGGAACTCAGGAAAGCAGCAGATCAGTCGTGCAATGCCGCGCTGGAGCCGCGCAAGGCGTCGCGGATCAGGCTGCGCAGCCGACTGTCGAGCAGATCGACCAGGGCCTGTGGGTCGCTGCCCGGGGGTGCGTGGATGGTGATCTGCGGGGCGAAGTGGATCGAGGGCGTACCTGGAGCCACTGGAGCACCGGGCATGGACGGCGCTGCTGGCGGCGTGCCCACCGGCATAGGCTTCAGCTCAGGCACCACGGCTGCGGGCGGCTCGTTTGCCGGTACGGGCTGGGCACGCGCCGGAGCCACCACATCGCCAGGCTCATCTTTGACCGATGGCAGTTGCAGTGCAGGCGTGCCCTCCCACACCGACCGCAGCGTTGGCACGGGCACATCGCTCTGAGCAGGCAGCGCCAACCCCAGCGACGGACGCTCCGGTGAAGGCAGCCGCAGACCCGGTTCCGGCGGCACCACTTCCGGGCTGGCCAGCGACAACGGCACCGCCTGCAGCGATTGCGCCAGTTGCCCGACTTCACTCAGGACCGCCGGCCCGGCCGCCGCCACCCCTTGCGCCAGACCGAGCGACAGCGCACTGCCCAGCGTGGCAAACACCCGCGACGGACTGTGGATGCCCAGCATCGCCTTGAAGCGGTCACGCACCCCAGCCGCTACTTCCCCGACTGCGGCTAAGGCCTGCTCTGCGGCATTGCGCACGCCTTGTGCTAGGCCTTGCAGCATCGCACTGCCCAGGCTCATGAACTGGCCAGGCAGGCTGCCGAGCGCACTCAGCATCGACCCCAGAACCGATTGCAGCGCAAGCAGTGGGTTGGGCGAACCCAGCGCCGAAGTCAGTTGCTGCCAGGCCGACTGCGCGCCACTCACCACGCCGGCCCACAGGCTACCGAAGAAGCCCGAGAGCGGCTGCCAGGCGGCTTGCAGCGCAATCAGCGGCGAGAACGACACCAGCCACCGAAAGCCCGCCATCACCCAGCCCACCAGGGTGCCCACGGCGCGGATCGGGAAGGTCAGTGCCGTAAAAGCCGTGCTCAACACGCTGCCGATCACGGTTCCCAGCGACTGGCCCGACGCCGAGAGGCTTTCGAATTTATCCTTGGAAAGCGTCACCGGCGCGAGCAACTCGCTCACCCAGCCGACCAGACCGCTGACCGCATCGGCAATGAATCCGAAGACCGACGCCACCGCCTGACCAATCGGTGCCAGCGGCGCCAGCGCCGTGGTCAAACTGTTGATGGCCGGCTGCACTGCGGCGCGAATGCCTTGGAACACCCCGCCGACGTAAGCGGCAATGGGGTCCCAGTATTTGCGGATCACCAGCGCCAGGCCAGCGACGGCCACCCCGATGCCGGCGACGATCCAGGTGATCGGGTTGGCCAAGAGCGCTGCCGTGGTCGCACCAATCGCCGGCAGCATCGTCCAGAAGGCCAGTGCCGCCGACTTAATCGGGGCGATCAGGCCCAGGGCCCCAGTCTGAATGCGGCTCCAGGCGACCGACAAAATGCCGGCACTGGCTCCGGTGGCCGCCGCCTGCACTTGCAACAGCGCCAGACCGGCCCGCGCCGACTGAAACGCCACCTGCGCACCGAGAATCGGCCCCTTCACAAACGTCCAGGCATAGCCCAGCGCAATCGTCGCCACCTTCAAACCCAACACGGCGCCGACGGTGCCCACCACCCCTTGCGTGACGATGGGAAAACGTTCGGCCAGATTGGCCAGACTGTCGATGGGTCCCATCAGCGCACCCACCAGGCTGTTCAAGGCCGGCAGCAGCGCATTGCCCACCGTGATGCCGAGCCGGCTCATCTGGTTCTTGAGGAGTTGCAGGTTGTTGGCGGTGGTGGCCGAGCGCGCTTCGTACTCCTTTTGCATCGAGCCGGCGTAGGCGGTTTGATCCCCAACAAGGCCCACCGCCTTCTCGTAGGTCTCCATCGAGCCCACCAGCTTGGCGATATCGTCGGCGTACTCCATGCCGAACAAGTCCGACAGGGTGCCCATCAGATCCGGGGCCTTCTTCACTTGCTGCAGGAAGGTGGTCAGCGCGCCTTGGGCATCCCGGCCAATCATCTTCTTGACGACCTCAGCCGACAGCCCGATGTCCTGCAGGCCCTGCTGGAACTTCTCGTTCTGCTTGTCGGCGGTCGCCAGCTTCATCAGCAGCGCATTGATGCCGGTGGCGGCGACTTCCGGTGGTGTCTTGAGCGCCAGGAAGGTCGCACCCAGGGCATTGAGCTGCGCGCCGGACAGACCGAAGAGTTTGGCGGTCGATCCGGCACGGTTGGCAATGTTCAAGAGATCGGACGCCTTGGCATCCATGTTGTTCGAGAGGTGGTTGATGGCATCCCCCAACTTCACCACCTCGTCTTGCGTCAATCCGAAGATCGAGCGCAGGCCCGTCATGGCGGCCCCGGCCTGCTGCCCCGAGAGATCAAACGCCACGCCCATCTTGGCGGCGTCCTCGGCAAAGCGCAGCAGCTCCTCGCGGGCGATACCGGCCTGACCGGCGGCGGCGACAATGGCCCCGATCCCTTCGGCGGCCATCGGGATGCGCGTCGACAGCAAGAGCACATCTTTGGACATCTGCGCAAACTGCTGCGGCGTGTCGAAGTTGACCACCTTCTTGACGTCGGCCATCACCGATTCGAAGGCCACCGCTGGTTGCACCAAACCATAGAGCGCGCCACCCAAAGCGACCGCATCCATCATCTGGGCGCGGTAGGCGCTGCGGTTCTCCAGATTCCTGGCCTGCGCTTGCTGGGCACGGGTCAGGGCTTCGGTCCGGGATCGGAGCGTTTCCAGCTGGCTGCCGAGCCTGGTGGACTCCGCACCCATCGCCCGGGTGTTCACGCCGGCACGCTCCAAAGATGTGCTCAGTTCATCGACCGCTGCCCGCTGGCGACGGTAGGCCTCCTCGGCTCGGGTGGCCGCTGCACGAGCGCGTTCCAGTTCGCGGGCCTGCTTGGCCGAAGGCTCACCACCGTGGCCAGCAATGTTCGCTTCCAACCCGGAGACCTTCTGCTGCGCCGCGCGCATGGCGAGCGCTGCATCCCGAGTATGAGCCCTCAAGGTCTCCAGTTGCTTGATGCCGGACTGCTTGTTGCCGAGTTCCGCCATCGTGGAGCCCAGCTGGTTCAACTGGGCCTGGGCACCGCGCACGGCAGACCCGAGGGATGCCGCCAGCGTGGCACCGATGCTGATCTGAACGGGATGCGCGGTGGCCATGAGAAACCTCAGGGAGACGGGGCAGCAGACAAACGCCGCGCCAATGACAAGGCCTCGACCAACTCACTCACCTCCAGGGCAAGCAACTCGGATCGAGGCCAGTGGGTGTAGAGGGCGAGTTCCACCACGAGGGCGGAGAGCTCACCCGGATTCACTGCAAAAAACCGCCCAGCACCTTCTGCAACTGGGCGTAGTCCTTCATGTCCAGCCGGTGGATGGCGGCCGGCGGCAACTCGGCCAGGTTGGCGATCAGCCGGATCTCGCGCTCAGCGTCGGTGCCGGCCGCCTTCTGCGCGGCCAAGTGGTCACCGACGGTGGGGCGACGCAAAGCGATCTCCTTGATCGGCAGACCGTCGTGTTCGATGGGGAAGTTCAGGGTGATGCGTTCAGCGGTGTGCATGGCTCAGTCTCCTCACAGTCCAATGGCCGTGCGAATGGCCTCCATCTGATCGACCCCGCCGACCTTGCGCACGAGGTTCACGGCATCGATCTCGACGAGCTCCTCTTCGTTGATCGCGAGCTTGTAGTAGCGGGCGGCGACCATCACCGTCAGCGTGCTCTTGTCGCCGGGCTTCCAGGTGCCGGGGTCGAGCTCCTTCCAGCCGCCGCGCAGATTCACCACCACCGGCTGAGCGGTCTGGCCCTGCGCCTGGATGGCACCGCGCAGGGTGAGCTGGGCTTCCGAGACGTCCAGCAGCCCGAAGAGCTTGAAGAGTTCCGGATCAAAGTCCGAGATCGTGAGCTGGGCTTCGAGCTTCTCCATGCCCAGATCGAGCTCCACCGGCAGATCCATGCCGCCGGCACGGTGCTCCTCGGTCTTCAGCGTGAGCTTGGGCAACTGGATCTCATCGACACGGCCGGCATAGCCGCGCCCATCGACAAAGAGGTTCATGTTCTTCAACACACGAGGCAGTTCGATGGCCATTACAGAATCTCCTCCAGGTAGTCACCGACCAGGTGCGAGCGGAACACGATGTGCTCGGCCGGGTAGGGCGCCGTGAAATCAAAGTCGAAATACACCCGACCGTCAGCGATCGACTCCGGGGTGTTGAGCTCAGGATCGGCCCAGCAGCGCCCGCCGAGAATCGCCGAGCGGGCCTTCAATTGCCGCAGGTAGGCGTTGGTCATCTCCACCACCTCGTCGATGTAGGTGCGGGTGATGTTGCGATCCACCGCCCACAAGTGCGCGCGCACCAGCGACTCGTTGATCATGTCGGCGGTGCGCCGCACGGACAGAAACGCCCAGCGGCTGTCGGTCGCGCAGCTGCGGTTGCCCCACAGGCGAATGCCGTCCTGCGCGATGAAGGTGGTGACCGAGAACTCGTTGAGGTAGTTGGCCTGGGTGTCCGGGTCGTTGATCACCCAGGAGATGGGGCGTGCGGTGCGCAGCACCCCGAGTACCACCTGGTTCGACGGACTGAACCAGAAGCCCCGGTTCTCGTCGGACTGGGCGATCAGCCCGGCGACACGCGCCGAAGGCGGCTCGGCCACTTCTGAGCCGTCCTTTTTGCGAACCACCAGCCAGGGATCGACCAGGTAGGCCCGATCCGAGCCAAACTGGCTGCGGTAGTCGATGGCGGCCTCGTCGTTGGTGTTGGGGCCATCGAGCACGGCCACCGCGCGGGTCTTGTTCGCCACCGACAGCAAGGCATCGGCCACCGGCTTGAACTGCGAGAAGCCCGGCGCGATCAGGATGCGCGACTTCATTTCGGCGCGGGTCTGCATCAGGGCAGCGATCCCCGAGAGCTGGCCGGTCTCGGCATCCTGACCCCCGATCACATGGCTGATCGTGGCTTCCAGCGTGTCGCCCTCGGGCACGCGCACCACGTAGATGAAGGGGCTCGCCTGGTCGTAAATGCCGGTGATCGCCCAGGGCAGCGTGCCGGAGGTCCCCAGGTGCGCGGTCAGGCGCCGGTTGGTCACCAGCACCGGGACGTTGAGCGGAAACGGCTCATCCATACCGCCCACCAGCGGCTTGGAGCCCAGGGTCGAGGCCAGGATTCCGGCGCCGGTTCCATCCCCGACTTCGGCCGTGATCAGGGCTGAGGCCGTCTCGTGGGCGTTGAGCGCTGCGACCACTTCCTGGGCAGTGCTGGCACGCTGGCCGGTGGCATCGCTCGCGAGCGTCACCAGGATCAGCGTCATCCCGGGCGTGCGGGTGTCGAGCGTGATCGACAGCGGCTGGTCCGGGGGGGTGGCCGGGCGCAGTTCCAGGCGCAGGCTGTTGCCCACGATACCGGCCTGCTTGGCGCGCACCGTGAAACTGGCGTCGCCCGTACCGACCGTGAGGGTGGCGTGCCGTGCCGGGGCCGCATCGGGGGCGGTGCCCACCAGGCCAATGACCGAGGACTTGACGGTGCGCACCGTGCGCCCGCCGTCCTCGATTTCGATGAGTTCAATCCCGTGCAGGAATCGGTCTGCCATAACGGTTCTCCAGAAACAAAAAATCCGCCCATGGGCGGAATAAATCGGGTTCAACAACGAGATTCAGAATCACTGTCGCTCGCCGGGTAGCGGGGGTGTGACCGGCTTGCCCTCGTCGGGCTCGATGGCCTTCTCACAGTGGTTCGGATCGAGCCGATCCAGCAGCCGACAAAAGACGCAGGCCCAGCGCTTTCCCTGGCGCGCGGCCTTGCCGGCGCGAGAACTCAGCGTCTCGTCCTCGTGACCGCCAAAGGCCGCATTGGCCAATTGGTCATGGGCCACTGCCAGGGTCCAAGCGCGGCGACTGCCGGCCAGGGCGGCGATGAACATCCACACGGACGCGATCACCGCCGCGATCTGGCACAGTCCCCAAATCGCCAGCATCGACAGACGGTGCAGGATGATCGCCCTCATTGCAGCACCCCCGACAGGATGGCCTGGACACGTTCCTCTGTGATCAGCCCTTGGGCACTCAGGTAGGCCAGCGCCTCCCGGGTACTCTTGAGCCCCAGATCCACATGGGTGAGCCGAGGATCTTCCACAATCGCCATGAAGTCCTCGATCACGGGGTCCGTCGCACGCGCTGCCTGGATGGCGACTCGCTCGGCGGGTGTGAAGAGCAGCTTGAACTGCACCGGCGAGACCTGGGCCGCCTCCATCGGGGTGGCACGCCGACTCTGAGTGTCATAACGCATCCCGACCTCGGCGGGCGGCTCGCAGGGCTGCCACTTGAACGCGGACCCAAAAACCCCGGTGGGATCGAAGTCGATGACTTCGACGATCCGGCCTTGATCCGTTCTCACAAAGCACGTCATAGGAAACTCTCCACAATGATCAGTCCGTGGCCACCGAGCCCCGGTGTCTCGCCGGTATAGGAACAGCCGCCGCCACCCCCGGCGATACCCGCAGCGGCCCCCCGGCCACCGCCACCAAAGGCGCCCCCCGCCTGAAACTGCGCGCCTCCCGCGCCAAACAGACCCGGCGTCGGGTCAGGGCCGGCCAGGGACTGCAGGTAGGCACTCCACCAATCAGTGAGGTAGGTGGCCGCCGCCGGTGAATCGAGTACCCCGGTCGTGCCGCCGCCGTTGGTGGTGCTGGTGCTCACGCTGCTACCCGGCCCCCAGGGACCACCAGCGCCGCCACCGCCATAGCCGCTGGAGCGCCGCGACGTCGAGGTCGAGGTGCCGGTGTAGCCTGCGCCATTGCCCCCTGGGGCAGTCAGCATTCCCGACACTACGGTGCCACCGAGCCCCGGGCCTTTGGCCGTCGCGGTGCCGCCCCCTTCGGCCGAGACACCGACAAAGGCCGAGGAGCCCGACGGGGCGCTCCCCACCACCAGCGTGGGCGACGCCGACAGTTGAGCGAACGAAACCAAGCTCTCGGCATAGGCACCGCCCCCTCCGCCATTGCCCGAGTAGTAGCCATTGGTGGAGGAGCCGCCGCCCTTGCTGCCATGGCCGCCTGCGCCCCAAACCCTGACACGCAGTAGCGTGCGCTCCTTGATCCAGCCGGGCAGCTCATGGCCGTGCACCGCCAGGAAATCCAGGCTGCCCGGGGTGTCGAAGACCCACTGGCGGGTGGGGAACGTCACATAGCCCACATCGAGCGGTGGGGTGATGAGCGCCCCGTTTTTGATCGGCACGACTTGCCCATTGAAACCGAAGGCGCCCGTCGTCACCGCCCAGGCATCGAGCATGGCGAGGATCTTGTTGAGAAACCCGATCTCATACGGATCGGTGGTGTCGGCTTGCAGCAGCCGGGCGTAGACGTTCTCGGTGAAGGCCCGGGGAATGTCCTGCACCCCGATCTCGATCAGCGACTTGGCCGCGAGATACAGATCGGAGGCGGGTGCCTGGGCGTTCAGGCCGTTGATCTTGGCGATCAGTTCTGACTGGTAACTCATCAGACGCCCTCCAGGAAGTTGGCAAAGACCTGTCGGTAACGACTCGGATCGACGGTGCGGACAGACAAGACCTCGAAGCGCTGCGACCACTGCGCCTCAAGCTGCTGCAGCGCGGTCTCCATCAGCGTCTGCAGTGACACCTGCGCATTCGCCAGATCAGACTGCACGCCCTCGTCGGCCGCTGCGCGCGTGCTGGCCTCCTGCGCGAGCAGGCTCAGTACATCGCTGGCGGCCGCCTTGTCGGCGACCTGGCTATCGAGCGCCATCAAGGCCTCGCGCAGGCGCAAGACATCCTCCGAAAGCAAGTGATCGGGGTGCGGTAGCGGCAAGCGCAGCACCGGGGTGCGTTCATCGTTCATCACACACCTCCATCAAGTCACGATCACACGCAGATTGCGCACGAAGGGTCGGTACTGGGGTGAGCCCAACAACGACAATCTCACCCGCGTACTGCGGTCGGCACCCACCCCCACCAGACCGGTGGCCTTGTAGGTGCGCTCGACCCAGCCGTTGCCCACTTCGACGCCCTTGTCCAGCACCAGGTCCGTAAAACTGCCCGGCGTACCCGACTCCGCTTGGACCGTCACACTGGCCGTGCCAGGGGTGAGCGCATCGAAGGTCACTGCCACGTTAAAGGTGGCATCGGCCGGAATCGCCCGGGACAGGTAGTCACCAGCGGCTTCCAACGTGCCGAACACCAGCTGCGTGCCCGGATACAGGATCGGGCTAGCGCTCTCGCTGCCCAGCAGCTGGGCCGACACGGCCAGATTGCCGGATAGCTTCTCGGTCAGCGCCAGGCCCTGGTCCTCGGACAGGGTGAAGGTACGCCCCTGCGCATCGGTCGCCAGAAACTGCACATCTGTGCCGGCGGCCGGACGCTCGACGCCGGCAAGTGCCATGACCTCGGTCAGGTCCGTGACCGCGTACTGGCCCAGGCTGACAGTCCGAGCGGTCTGCGTGAAACGGCAGCCCAAGAGCCGAAAGGTCAGGTCCTGCGTCTGGTGCGGGGTCCAGGTGATCCCGTTGGAGGACGAGAGCAACACGCCAATCTGGTAGGGCTGTGCCGTCACCCAGCCGGTGCGCGGATCGAACTTGCCGAGTTCCGCGACCGACACCGCGTGATTGGCATCGTCGGTGAGCACCACGATGGCGTACTCGCGGTTGGCCTCTAAGGCCACTGGGTCGAGGGTGATCCGGGTCGGGTTGCCATCGGTCTTGATGCCGGACGCCAACAGGCGGCCTTCAGTCAGCACCTCGGTGGTGGGCATGCCGACCTGGGTTTCACGGATCTGCACGATGACCGGCGCCTCACCGCCGCGCGCGGTGAACCAAAGTTCCACGCCGGCCAAGGTGCGGGCCTCGGGCAGCGTGAAGGTTTGCGCCAGCGGGTCCCAGCGCCGCACCACGGTCGTCCTGATGCGCCGGCGTACCTGGGTGACGATCCGGCCGCTGCCCACATAGGTGGCTGAGCCGTAACTGCCACCCGCCCCGAGGAATTCCACCAGCTTGGCACCAGCGGGCACCCCGCTGGGGACCTGGAAGCTGCCGTGGAGCACGCCTTGCGCATTGGCCGCCGTCCCATCGGGCTGGGTCAGCGTGATCCCATCAAAGCGCAACGTGACCAATGCCTCGCTCGGCCCGAACCCTTGCACCTCATACGCGACGTTGAGCGTGCGTAGAAACTCGGCCTCGGCGACTGAGCGCGACAAGGTCTGGGTGCGCGAGCGCGTCTCGACCACCTGCTCGAGCACACCGCTGCCGATGACCAGGCGCTCGGTGACGTTGGACGCCCAGGTGGTGTTGGTCACCGTGAACTGGTCAACCGCTGGGTTCAAGGTGACCCGAGCCGGCACTGGCTCGAAGGCCTGGTAGGGGTTGATCTTCATCGACCCGGTACGGGCCAGCTGCTCGATCACCGGGGTCAGGGTGTAGTCCAGCGTCAGCAGTGCGTTGCCGTTCTCCTTGGCGTGCTGGGCGGATGCCGTGATCGGCAAGGTCAGCACCCCGGCCACCACCGCCCCGGTCTGGGCCACACCCTGGTCGCGCAGATCGTCATCCAGAAAATTGTCGACGAACAGCCCCTTCTTGGCGGCCGGCTCACGGATGTTGGCGTCCACGCGCAGGCGCTCCAGGGCCATGAGATCGTAGAGGTCGGCGATCTGGCGCTGCATCGCGGTGAGTTCCGATACCTTGATGGTGCGAATCGCCACGTTACGCACAACCGGCTCCGAACCACTGCGCCAGTCGTAGGCGATCTCAGCCAGCGCCAGGCGCGAGGCGGGCACGGTGGGCGCGACGGGGTTCCTCACCTGGCTGATGCCCTTGATGCGCTCCACCTGGCCATCGGCGGTGAGCGCCAGCACATCCACGCGCGGCAGCTTCCACTGGTAGTCGATGTACATCGTGGAACCCTGCACGACGCCCGAGACGGTGAAGCCGGTGTCGGTCAAGTCGGTGGGCGTGATGCTGGCGATGTACTGGTAAGTGACCTGGTAGCTCGATCCCGGGGCCGGTTCAGCGCCGCCGGGTGACCAGTCGATCTCATCGCCCACGACCTTGTAATCGGTGCCCTGGGCGTAGGTGGTGCCGCCTTGCTTGACCTCCAGCACGGCGACGACCGTCGGTTCGGTCAGCACATCGCGGCTGCCTGTGAAGGCGCCATGGACCACCGTCTCGGTTTTCTGCTGCGTGACCTTGATGTCAATCACCTGGGCGAGCGGCGGACGGTTGATGGTCACCACCATCGACCCATCGCCGCTGTCATTGAACACCTGCGGTTCGCTGGAGACGCGCTGTAGATCGGGATCGATAGGCAGCCGCAGACGTTGGGACTGCGTGCGCTCGACCTTGAAGCCATCGATGTTGGCCCGGCCCTCGGCGACCGAGAAGATGTGCTCTTGGGTATCGGTGTCGGTGTCCAGAAACCGCACCCCGAGGCCTTCGGTGACGTAGTGGCCGTTGGCGTCATAGTCGTAGCGGGCGAGGCTCGCAATCACGCCATCGAGCACGGGCGGCTGAGTGCGATTCTCCAGGATGCCGTTGTCCAGCGCATAGATGGCGTGAAAGTCGCCGGGCTGACCGTCACTGGTGCCGGCACCTTCCCAGCCCCAAGCGAGGGTCTCCTGCAGACGTCCGGCCCCCGGCTCCTGGTAGTTGCGCACGCCCACCGCCGGTTCGCGCAGGTTGGGATCTTCGAGTTCAGTGATGGTGCGGGCGGTGAAGCGCACGCCCACCGCCACGCGGCCATCGACCGGCACGGTGAAGGAGGCTGCTGGGACGTCGCGCACGGCGCCGCGCAGATAGACGCGGCCCGCCTCGAGGGTGACCAAGCCGGTGTCAGCATCGATCTGCAGATTGGCACCGCTGACGATGTCGCCATCCTTGAGCAGCGCATCGGCCACGCCTTGCAGGCGGTGAATCAGCGTGCTCTGGATCTCGTTGAGTTCTCGGGACTGCAGGCCATCGCCGGCACGGAACAAGAGCTGGGTGTAGTGCTTGGCCGGGTCAAACAGGTTGTAGTAACGCTCGATCATGGGTGGCCTCGCGGATTAGAAAGTGACGACGAATTCGAAGGTCTCGCGCGTACTGGGCTGGCGCACGATGGGCACCGAGTGCTGCAGCACGAGCAAAATGCCCGGATCGGTGATCTGGGCGGGAATGAAGAACTTCTGCCCGATGGGCAATTGCGGATCGGTCTGGGTGCCGACGAAGAGCCCTTGCTCTCGCACGATGCTGGTGGCGGCATCCTCGAAGTCGAAGCGCACCCGAATGAAAAGGTGGTTCGTGGGCTCGGTGACCAGCCGGTAGCGTCCGGTCGGCACCACGATCTCGCCCTCGGGGTCGGCGGCAACGAAATGCACCTCGTCCACCACCCGGCGGCCCACTTCGCGCAGCAGCGCCGTCTGGCCAATCGGCTCGGGCGGGTGTTCGATCTTGAAGTGGACGGTGACCTCGCCCCCCTCGGGAATGCTGCTCGCCGGCAGACGCCGGATCACGCCCTC
>JAQVJE010000037.1 GCA_028695325.1 Gallionellaceae bacterium | reverse complement strand
AACAGCAGGGCATACTTCAGTGGGTCGAGGTCGGTGATACCGATGGCGTAGGCGACTAGGGAGCCGGCGCCGGAACCGCGCCCGGGGCCAACCGGCACGCCGTTGTGCTTGCCCCAGTTGATGAAGTCGGCCACGATCAAAAAGTAGCCCGGGAAACCCATCTGAATGATGGTGGCCAGTTCCAGTTCGAGGCGCTCGCGGTATTCCGGCGCACGCGCCGCCCGCGCAACCGGGTCCGGATAGAGGTGGGCCAAGCGTGCATCGAGGCCATCCCGCGCACGCTGGCGCAGGTAGTCATCCAGGCTCATGCCTGCCGGGGTGGGAAACAGCGGCAGCTTGCTCTTGCCAAGTTCCAGGCCGAGGTTGCAACGGCGGGCGATCTCGACGCTGTTGGCCAGGGCCTCTGGCAAGTCGGCGAACAGCTCGGCCATCTCGGCCTGATTCCTGAAGTAGTCGCCCTGGTTGAAGCTCTGTGGGCGCCGCCGGTCGGCCAGCATGTAGCCCTCGGCGATGCAGACGCGCGCCTCATGCGCCTTGTAGTCATCCGGCCCCGGGAACTGCACCGGGTGGGTCGCCACCACCGGCAGGCCAAGCTGGTCGGCCAAGGCCACCGCCTGGACCAGGTGAGCCTCGCAGTCAGGACGGCCGTTGCGCTGGATCTCCAGGTAATAGCGGCCGGGGAAGCGCCCCGCCCACTCCTCGGCCATCGCCCTGGCTGCGTCCCAAGCATCATTGAGCAGGGCCTGGCCCACCTCGCCCCACTGGGCGCCGGACAGGGCGATCAGGCCCTCGCTGCCAAGGTCGTCGAACCACTCGTGCCGAATCAGGGCGCGGCCACGGTGGATGTTGCCGCGATAGGCCTGGGTGAGCAGTTCGCACAGGCGGTGATAGCCATTGCGGTTCTGCACTAGGAGCAGCATGCGACTTGGCTTGTCCGGCTGGTCACGCCCGGCCAGCCAGACGTCACAGCCGATGATGGGCTTGATCCCCTTCTTGCGCGCGCCGCTGTAGAACTTGACCAGACCGAACAGGTTGGCCAAATCGGTCAGGGCCAACGCCGGCATGCTGTCCTCGGCTGCCCGTGAGATCGCCTGGTCGATGGTAAGGATGCCATCCTGCACCGAGTATTCACTGTGCAGGCGGAGATGGATGAAGGAAGGGTCGGCCATAGCAGCGGCCATTATACCGGCCCCGAAATGACAAAGGCCGCGACAGGCGCGGCCTTTGCCATCGAGAAGGTTTGGCTTACTGGCCGAGCACGCGCATCTCGACGCGGCGGTTCATGGCCTGGCCTTCTTCAGTGGTGTTGTCGGCGATGGGGTCATACTCGCCGTAACCCTTGGACTGCAGGCGACTTGGGTCGACGCCCTTGCCCACCAGGTAGTCCTTCACCGTCTTGGCGCGCGCCTCCGACAGGCGCAGGTTGTAGGCATAGGTATTGTTGTAGTCGGTATGTCCGGCGATCTCCACCTTGACGTCGGGATTCGCCTGCATGACCTCGGCCGTCTTGTCGAGGATGGGATAGGAATCAGGCCGCAGGGTGGCGCGGTTGTATTCGAATTGGACGCCCTTCAGCTCGATGATCTCCTTGTAGGGACAGCCGCGCTCGTCCACCTTGACGCCAGCCGGGGTGTCGGGGCACTCGTCCTTGTCGTCCAGCACGCCGTCGCCGTCCTGATCGCCGATCTTGACCACGGCCGGGGCGGGCGGTGCCACCGGGGGCACGAAACCGGCTGCCGCCATGGCCTCGGCGAACACCTTGTCCTTGTCGATGACGGTCTGCACCGGTGCCTCGGGCGGGCAGATGGTATCGGGATCGAATTCTGCCTTCTCGTCGGCCTTAGCAAGCCCGTCGGTATTCAGCCGCTGCAGGCCCATGGCGCTGAGCAGGCTGCCCATACCTGCCTGGGTACGGCCCATGGCGAGCTGGTAATCGTGCAGGGCCTTCTGATAGGCGCGCTTGGCCTCGAACAGTTCATTCTCGGTGTCGAGCAGGTCGAGCAGGGTACGCTGGCCGATGTTGAACTGCAGTCGATAGGCGTCGCGGGCCTTCTCGGTCGACAACTGATGCTGTTCGAGATAGTTCAGCTGTTCCTGCAGGGCCTTGACGTCGTTGTGCGCGATGTAGAGGGTCTGGCGGACATCGCGGCAGGTCTTGTCACGCAGATCCTTGGCGACGTTGACTTGCTCCCAGTACTGCCGCTCGGCGGCCTTGTCGGAACCACCGTTGTAAAGGTTGTAGTTGAGCAGCAGCTCAATGTTGCTCAGAGTATGGGAGCCGTCGACGCCATCGAGGTTGTTGCCGACGTCATGACGGGCACGCAGGTCGACGCGCGGCAGGAAGGCGGCATGCCTAACACGGGCATCGCTCTGGGCGGCGAGTATGTTTTCCTGCGCCGCCTGCAGCGCAGGGTGTTGGGCATAAGCGGTGCGCAGGGCCAGGGCGACGCTGCCCGGGATGCCAGCTTCCAGGCTGGGCAGCTCGGCCATCTGCTCGGGCGGCAGGTAGCCGACGATGCGCTGGAAGCGCGCGCTGACGTCGTGCAGGTTGGTCGCCTCGGTCAGCAGGTTGGACTCGGCCAATGCGAGGCGGCCGCCCGCCTGTTCAAGATCCACCGGACGTCCGACGCCCGCCTGGACCCGGCTCTGTATCTGTTCGAAGACGGCGCGATGGCGCACGTAGTTTTCCTGCGCCAGCTGGTGCAGCTTGCGATAGCGCAGCACGTCGGTATAGGCACGCGTAGCCTCCAGCGCAGTCGTCTCGGAGGCATCGAGGAGCTCGTTGTAGCGCACGCGCTGGAAGTAGTTGAACTTGGCCAGTTCATGCTTGGTGGCGAAGCCGTCGAAGAGCATCTGGCTCAGCACCAGGGAGACGCCGTTGCGATCGTAGGTGTCGGAGGGGAAAACCGGCGTCTTCTGCCGTTCCACGGCGACACCGGCGGTCAGGTCGACATTGGGCAGATAGCCGCCGCGGATCACCGCGACGTTCTCACTGGCGGCCTTGAAGGCGTGCCAGCGCGACAACACCTCAGGATTGCGCAGGACTGCTTCCTGGGCGGCATCCTTCAAGGTCAACTCGGCGGCCTGCACGGCTGCCGGAAACGAGACTAGCGCGAGCGCGCCTACCAGTACTCGCAATCTAACACTGCGGCTTATACATTGATTCATCAATGTCCCCTGCTGGTTTCAGATCTTCAAACTGGCCGGCACTGTCAGTCCGACGGATGCCTGACCCACGCACGTTTTTCTACGTCCAATAATACATGGACGCACGGCGTAAGGTTAGCTTATTTGTTAGTTCTGACAAATATGTCACATACGGCAACAAAGCGCACCCGGACACCGATCCTGCATGACCCGCTGCTTCGGCGGTGGCGTCGGGACGAGGCGGCTCCGCCCTCCCCCATGGCGCTTCTTTCTTGAGTGTTGGTGCCGACAGTCTGACTCGAACAGACGACCTACCGCTTACAAGGCGGTTGCTCTACCAACTGAGCTATGCCGGCCGGGTTATTTCACCAGCTTGAGACTCGGCCTGCCCTTGGGGCGGTCCGGATCCGGGGATTCCTCTCTCCCAGCCGAGTCGGCCGCGGCTGACTCGGCCTGGCCGGCCGCGTCATCCACCGCCACGAATGCCATGCCATCACCAGTCTCGCGCGCATGGATGGCCAGCACGTTGGCGACCGGCACCTCGATCAACTGGGCGACGCCGCCGAAGCGCGCCGAGAAGCTTAGCCAGTCGTTGTCCATGTGCAGGTTGCGCACCGCCGCCGGGGCGATGTTGAGGACGATGCGACCCTCCTTGACGTGGGCGGGCGGCACCTTGCAGCCGGCATCCACCCGAACCGTGACGTAGGGAGTGTAGCCGCTGTCGACACACCACTCGTAGAGGGCGCGCAGGAAGTATGGTTGCTGGGGGATGGCGTCCACGCTCATTTTCCCACCGTCCGGGAAACCGCCACCCAAGGAATCACTTGCGCATGGCCTTTTCGACCGGGGTCAGCGCAGCGATGAAGGCGGGGCGGCTGAAGATGCGCTCGGCATACTTGAGCAGCGGCGCCGCCTGCTTGGGCAGGACGATGCCATAGTGGTCGAGGCGCCAGAGTAGCGGCGCGATGGCGACGTCGAGCATGCTGTACTCCTCGCCCAGCATGTACTTCTGCTTGGCGAAGATAGGAGCGATCTGGGTCAGGTTGTCGCGGATGACGGCACGCGCCTTTTCGGCCGCCTTGGCGGAACCGTGGACGATGTCGGCCAGGTGGCTGAACAGGTCGCGTTCGATGTTGAACAGGAACAGCCGGGTGCGCGCGCGCATGACTGGGTCGGCCGGCATCAGCTGGGGATGCGGGAAGCGCTCGTCGATGTACTCGTTGATGATGTTCGACTCGTACAGAGTGAGATCCCGCTCGACCAGGATGGGGACCTGGTTGTAGGGGTTCATCACGGCGATCTCCTCGGGCTTCTCCAGCAGGTCGACGTCCTTGATCTCGAAGTCCATGCCCTTCTCGAACAGGACAGTGCGGCAGCGGTGGCTGAACGGACAAGCGGTACCCGAATACAGAATCATCATGATGTTTTCAAACCCTCAACAACCGGCCCGGCCGGCTCAATGCACGTTTTTCCAGTATTCCTTCTTGAGATAGAAGGCGATGACGAAGAATACACCCAGGAACAGCAGCACGATGAGTCCGACGTTCTTGCGCTGGGACTGGGCAGGCTCGCCCATCCAGGTCAGGTAGTTGACCAGGTCGGCGACGCTGGCGTCGTACTCGGCCAGGGTCAGCTTGCCCGGCTTGACCAGCTCGAAACGCTCGATGACCTGGTGTGCCTTGCCCTCATGGTCGGTCTCGCTGCGATAGACCGGCGCCAGGTGACCCTGTAGTTCATGCAGGGCATGTGGCATGCCGACCTTGTCGAAGACGGTGTTGTTCCAGCCGGTCGGCCGGCCGTCGTCGCGATAGAAACCGCGCAGGTAAGTGTAGATCCAGTCGGCACCGCGCGAACGGGCGATCACGCTGAGGTCGGGCGGCGCCGCGCCGAACCACTCCTTGGCCTCCCATGTACGCATCGACACCCGCATCAACTCGCCCGGCTTGTCGGCGGCGTAGAGCAGGTTTTCCTTGATCTGCGCCTCGGCGATACCGATGTCCTGCATGCGGTTGTAGCGCATGTAGGCGGCGCTGTGGCAGTTCAGGCAGTAGTTGACGAACAGGCGGGCGCCGCGCTGCAGCGACTCATGGTCGTCGACGTTGACCGGCGCGTGGTCCAGCTTGAGCTCGGTGCTGGCACAGGCGAAGGTCGGCAGGGCCAGCAGCAGGAATAGCAGTTTCTTCATTTGTCGTTCACCCTTTCCGGTTCCATCTTGTAGCTATCGTTCCTGGTGTACCAAGGCATCAGCAGGAAGAACGCGAAATACACCACGGTGAGGACGCGGGCGATCCAGGTGGCGAGGGGTGTGGAGGGCAGCACGCCGAGCACGCCGAGCCAGACGAAGGCGATAACGAACAGGGCGAGGGCGATCTTGTACTTGGGGCCGCGGTAGCGGATCGACTTCACCGGGCTCTTGTCCAGCCAGGGCAAGGCGAAGAAGATCATCACCGAGACACCCATCGCCAGCACGCCGGGGAACTGCGAGCCGAACATCGGCGGGATGGCGCGCAGGATGGCGTAGTACGGCGTGAAGTACCAAACCGGAGCGATATGCGGCGGGGTCTTGAGCGGGTCGGCCGGGATGAAGTTGTTGGCTTCCAGGAAGTAACCGCCCATCTCGGGGGCGAAGAACAGGATGGCGGTGAATGCGATCAGGAAGACCACCACGCCAAGGATGTCCTTCACCGTGTAGTACGGGTGGAAGGGGATGCCGTCGAGCGGATGGCCGTCCGGACCCTTGTGCTTCTTGATCTCGACGCCGTCCGGGTTGTTGGAGCCGACCTCGTGCAGGGCCACCAGATGGGCGGCGATGAGGCCGAGCAGGACCAGCGGCAGAGCGACGATGTGGAGGGCGAAGAAACGGTTCAGCGTCGCGTCGCCGACCACGAAGTCGCCCCGGATCAGGATGGAGAGGTCCTCGCCGATGAAGGGCACGGCGGCGAACAGGTTGATGATCACCTGGGCGCCCCAGTAGGACATCTGGCCCCAGGGCAGCAGGTAGCCCATGAAGGCCTCAGCCATCAGCACCAAGTAGATCAACATGCCGAAGATCCAGATCAGCTCGCGCGGCTGCCGGAAGGAGCCGTACAGCAGGCCGCGGAACATGTGCAGGTAGATCACCACGAAGAAGGCCGAGGCGCCGGTGGAGTGGGCGTAGCGGATCAGCCAGCCATAGGGCACGTCGCGCATAATGTACTCAACCGAGGCGAAGGCCATGTCGCCGTCCGGCTTGTAGTGCATGGCCAGGAAAATGCCGGTGACGATCTGGATCACCAGCACCAGCAGGGCCAGGGAACCGAAGTAGTACCAGAAATTGAAGTTTTTCGGCGCGTAGTACTCGGACAGGTGCGCCTTGAAGGATGCGCTGAGCGGGAACCGCGCATCAATCCAGCTGATGACTTTCTCCATTTGTTCTTTCCCCTAGTGGTCAGGCCGCCGCCTGGTCTTCGCCGACCAGTAGCTTGGTATCGGACAGATATTTGTGCGGCGGGACGACCAGATTGGTCGGCGCGGGCGAGCCGGCGAAGACGCGGGCGGCGAGGTCGAAGCGGGAGCCGTGACAGGGGCAGAAGAAGCCGCCCGGCCAGTCGGCGCCAAGGTCGGCCGGCCCCACTTCCTTGCGGTAGGTCGGCGAGCAGCCCAGGTGGGTGCAGATGCCGACCGCCACCAGGTATTTGGCGTTGATCGAGCGGGTCGGGTTCTGGCAATAATCGGGCTGCTGGGCGGTATTCTCGGAACCGGGATCGGTCAGCTTGTCTTCATGCTTGCCGAGCATCTCCAGCATCTCCGGGGTGCGGTGCACGATCCAGACCGGCTTGCCGCGCCATTCCACGGTCAGCAGCATGCCCGGCTCGACGCCGGCCAGGTCCACCTCGACCGGGGCACCGGCCGCCAGGGCGCGGGCCGAAGGCATCATGCTCACAACGAATGGCACCGCGGCACCCATCGCCGCCACGCCGCCCACTGCGGTACTCATCGCCACCAGGAAGCGGCGTTTGGAACCATCAACGCTTATCTCGCTCATATCCATTCCTAACCTTGCGTGGTCGCAAATTATTCTGGGACTGTTCGCCGCCGCGATGCCTCCTCCAGATACCGGGCATGTTCGTCGACGGACAAAAACCGCGGCATTGTACACGAATCCAACACCGAACTTAACGAGCCACCGCGGCCAGCCCGGCCGTTGAGGTAGAATCGGCCCATCCGTACAGCAAATCCCGCACCATGCACAAATACTGGTTGACCCTGGCCCAGATCATCGCCGGCGCCGCCATCGTCCTGGCCGCCCTGCTCGCCCTCGACCGCATGATCCCGGGCCTGCTGCCCGGCCCGGCCGGCAACCTGACCATCCACGAGGTCGCCCATGACGGCGCCGCGACCCAGGTCGCCTCGTTCGCCGACGCGGCCCACAAGTCCCTCTCCTCGGTGGTCAACATCTTCACCAGCAAGCAGGTGCGCGCGCCGGTCAACCCGCTGATGAACGACCCCTTCTTCCAGCGCTTCTTCGGCGTCCCCCAGCAGAACCGCACCCAGCGGGTGTCCAACCTGGGCTCCGGGGTGATCGTCAGCGAGGACGGCTACATACTCACCAACCACCATGTCGTCGAGGCCGCCGACGAGATCCAGGTCGCCCTGCCGGACGGCCGCAACCTGCAGGCCGAGCTGGTCGGCAGCGACCCGGAGACCGACATCGCGGTGCTCAGGGTCAGACAGGACAGTCTGCACCCGATCACCTTCGCCCAGCCCGACTCGCTGCGCGTCGGCGACATGGTGCTGGCGGTAGGCAACCCGTTCGGGGTCGGCCAGACCGTCACCATGGGCATCGTCTCGGCCCTGGGCCGCAGCCACCTCGGCATCAACACCTTCGAGAACTACATCCAGACCGACGCCGCCATCAATCCGGGCAACTCGGGCGGCGCCCTGGTCGACGCCGCCGGCAACTTGGTCGGCCTCAACACCGCGATCTTCTCGCGCAGCGGCGGCAACCTCGGCATCGGCTTCGCCATCCCGGTCTCCCTGCTGCGCCAGGTGATGGACGAGATCGTCCGCCACGGCGCCGTGGTGCGCGGCTGGGTCGGCATCGAGGTGCAGGACATCAACCCCGACATCGCCGAGTCGTTCGGCCTGCGCTCGACCCAGGGTGCACTCATCGCCGGGGTGCTGCGCGGCGGCCCGGCCGACCGCGCCGGCATCCGCCCGGGGGACGTCCTGCTGGCTGTGGACGGCAAGCCAGTGCGGGACTCCGGCTCGCTGCTGCAGCTGATCTCGGCCCTCAAGCCGGGCAACAGCGCCCAGCTGCGCCTGCTGCGCGAACGCGGCGAGATGCAGATGAACGTGCGTGTGGAACGGCGCCCGCTGCCGCCGCGCAACGGCGAATAACGCGGCGGCGCCCGGTCATACCCGGTTGCGCCACTCGGTGTCCTCGGCGTCGAACAGACGGTTTGCCTCGCGCGGCCCCCAGCTGCCGGCCGGGTAGGCATGGATGAAATCGCGCTCCCCCGCCCAGTGCTTGAGGATGGGGTCGACCACCCGCCAGGCCCACTCCACCTCGTCGAAACGGATGAACAGGGTATGGTCGCCCTCGATGACGTCGAGCAGCAGAGCCTCGTAGGCGTCGAGCGGATGGTCGTCGGCGCCGCGATAGCTGGCATTGAGGCGCACCACGTGGGTGTTCATGCCGAGGCCGGGCTGCTTGGCATGCAGCTCGATATGCATGCACTCCTCGGGCTGGATGGAGAGCACGATCCAGTTCGGCTCCAAGGCCTCCAGGGGGGTTTCGCGGAACAGCTGCTGAGGCGGGTGGCGCAGGCGGATGGCGACCATCGACATCGGCTCCTTTAGACGTTTGCCGGTGCGTAGGTAGAACGGCACCCCGCGCCAGCGCCAGTTGTCGACGTAGAACTTGGCCGCGCAATAGGTCTCGGTCACCGAGCCGGCCTCCACCCCCGCCTCATCCTGGTAGCCGGGCACCTGCACACCGGCGACCGTGCCGACCCGGTACTGCGCCCGGAAGGCATGGGCATGCACCGAGCGCTGCGGGATCGGCCGGATGCAGCGCAGCACCTTGACCTTCTCGTCGCGCATGGCGTCGGCCTCCAGGGCCGCTGGCGGCTCCATGGCGACCAGGGTGAGCAACTGCATCAGGTGGTTCTGCAGCATGTCGCGCAGGGCACCGGCCTGGTCGTAGTAGCCGGCGCGGCTGCCGATGCCGGCGGCCTCGGCCACGGTAATCTGAACGTGGTCGATGTAGTTGCGGTTCCACAGCGGCTCGACCAGTGTGTTGGCGAAGCGGAACACCAAGAGGTTCTGCACCGTCTCCTTGCCCATGTAGTGGTCGATGCGGAAGATCTGCCCCTCCTCGAAATGGCGGTGCAACAGCTCGTTGAGCACCCGCGCCGACTCGATGTCGGTGCCGAAGGGCTTTTCCACCACGATACGGTGCAGGCCGCGGGGCCGGCTGAGGCCGGACCGGTCCAGGTTGCGGATCACGGCCGGAAAATCGCCCGGCTTGATCGCCAGGTAGAACACCACGTGTGAACAGACGCCCAGCTTCGGCTTCGCCAGGGTCTCCTTGAGGCGCTCGTAGGCGGCGGGGTCGTCCTGGTCGCCGCACACATAGTCGAAACGGGAGACAAAACGCTCCAGCACCGCCCCGTCCGCCTGGCCGGCCAGCAGCTCCCGCACATGGGCGCGCCAGTCGGCGTCGTCGAACGGGCGCCGGCCAAAGGCGACGAAGTTGAGCACCTCGGGCAGGCGGCCGGCCAGCTCCAGGCGGTAGAGGGCAGGCAGCAGCTTGGCCGTGGCCAGGTTGCCGGTGGCGCCGAAGATGACGAAGTTGCACGGCGGCAGGTCGCCTTCCTGGTCGAACATGGTGTCCCTACTCCTTCAGCGCGTGGCCGCCAAAGCCCTTGCGCATCATGGCGAGCATCCGGTTGCCGAAGTCGGCCTTGCCCTGCGAATCGAAGCGGCTCATCAGGGCCAGTGTCATCACCGGCGTCGGCACGCCCTGCTCGATCGCCTCCAGGGCGGTCCAGCGGCCCTCGCCGGAGTCAGCCACGTAGGGCGTGACGGCCTCCAGGTCCTGGTCGGCCTTGAGGAAGTCGGCCGAGAGGTCGAGCAGCCAGGAACGCACCACCGATCCGTGGCGCCAGAGCTCGGCGATGGCGGCGAGATCAAGACCGAACTCGGCCTTGCCGCGCATGAGTGCGAAACCCTCGGCATAGGCCTGCATCATGCCGTACTCGATGCCGTTGTGGACCATCTTGGCGAAGTGCCCCGCCCCGGCCGGCCCAGCGTGCAGCCAGCCGCGGTCGGCCGCCGGCGCCAGGACCTTGAGGAAGGGCTCGATGCGCACCTGCGTCTCCGGCTCGCCGCCGGCCATCAGGCAGTAGCCCTTGTCCAGTCCCCAGACGCCGCCCGACACCCCGACGTCGGCGAAGGTCAGGCCGCGTTCGGCCAGTTCGGCGGCGCGCCGCTGGGCATCCTTGTAGTAGCCGTTGGCGCCATCCACCACCATGTCGCCAGCGGACAGCCTGGCGGCCAGTTCGGCCAGGGCCGCCTCGGTCGCCGCCCCGGCCGGCAGCATCAGCCAAACCACGCGCGGCGGCGCCAGCGCGGCGACCATCTCGTCGAGCGAGCGGCAGGCGATCACCCCGGCCTCGTCGGCGGCAAGCCGTTCGGTCGCCGCGAAGCTGCGATTGCAGGCCGCCACCCGAACGCCGCCGCGCGCCAGCCGGCGCGCCATGTTGCCACCCATGCGGCCGAGGCCATACAGACCAATCTCCAGCATGTCGTTCCCCAACTCTTCTATGCGCAGTCATCAATATGGCCGCTGCACCCATCGACGGCAAGGCGCGCGGCCGCCAGCGCCAGCCTCTATACTTGCCGGATTCCACTGCGAACCCTGCCGATGAAACGCCTGCTTTTCGCCACCTCCGAGGCACGCCCCCTGATCAAGACCGGCGGCCTGGCCGACGTCTCCGGCGCCCTGCCTGCCGCCCTGCGTGGCCTCGGCGTCGACTGCCGCCTGCTGCTGCCCGGCTACCCGGCCGTCCTGGAAGGACTCGCCGGCGCTGGCGAGGTGGCGCGCCTCGATCTGCCCGGCCACCCTGCCGCCCGCCTGCTGCTCGGCGCCATGCCGGGATCCGGGGTGCCGGTCTACGTCCTCGACGCCCCCGACTACTATGTCCGCCCCGGCGGCCCCTACCAGGACACGCACGGCATCGACCATGCCGACAACGCCGCGCGCTTCGGCCTGCTGTCGCGGGTCGCCGCCCTGCTGTGCGAGGTGGGCTCGCCGCTCGACTGGCGCCCCGATATCCTGCACTGCAACGACTGGCAGACCGGCCTGGCGCCGGCATGGCTGCACTACGCCGGCCGCCCAGTACCGACCGTGATGACCATCCACAACCTGGCCTTCCAGGGCGTATTCCCCCCCGCCTGGGTGAACCGGCTGGGCCTGCCGCCGGACAGCTTCGGAATCGACGGGCTGGAGTACTACGACAGCCTGTCCTTCCTCAAGGCCGGCCTCTACTACGCCGACCACCTCAGCACGGTGAGCCCGACCTATGCCGAGGAGATCCAGCGCGAGCCGCTCGGCATGGGCATGCAGGGCCTGCTGGCGGCGCGCGCGGCCACCCTGACCGGCATCCTGAACGGCATCGACGACACGGACTGGAACCCCGCTGCCGACCCGCACCTGCCGTGCGCCTACACGGCCACCGACCTGGCCGGCAAGGGTCACTGCAAGGCCGCCCTGCAGGCCGACCTCAACCTGGCAGCGGCGCCGGACACCCCCCTGTTCGGGGTGGTGTCGCGCCTGACCCACCAGAAGGGCCTCGACTGGATCATCCAGGTCGCCCCCGGCATCGTCGACCGCGGCGGCCAACTGGCCATCCTGGGCACCGGCGACAAGGCGGTCGAGGCCGCCGTGCGCGGGCTGGTCGCCCGCTACCCGGGCCGCGTCGCCGCCACCATCGGCTACGACGAGGGGCTATCGCACCGCATCGAGGCCGGTGCCGACATCTTCCTGATGCCGTCGCGCTTCGAGCCATGTGGCCTCAACCAGATGTACAGCCTGCGCTATGGCACGGTGCCGGTGGTGCACGCCACCGGCGGCCTCAGGGATACGGTGGATGACGGCGTCACCGGCTTCGTCTTCGACGTCACCAGCGCCCACGGCCTCTGGCTGGCCATCGAGCGCGCCCTCGCCGCCTACGCCGACCGCACCACCTGGCAGCGCATCATGCGGGCCGGCATGGCACGCGACTTCAGCTGGGAGCGCAGCGCGCGGGAATACCTGGGCCTGTACGAACGGACCCTGGCCGGCTGAGCCGGGTCCGGACCGGCCGGCCCGCCGCGTCACAACCAGAGCATCAGGCCCATCTCGAAGGGGTGGGTGAGCATCTCGTGGCAGGGATAGATGCGGATGCGGTAGAGCAGGCGGCCGCAGTATTCCGGCGTCATGTCCAGGGTGAACATGTGCTCGGTGCCCGCCATACCGGTGGCGCTGAACAGCAGGGTGCGCAGTTCCTTGTCCTGGCCGACCTTGGAGGCGCGCCCGACCAGCAGTTCCACCCGCACGTCCTCCGGCGCCAGGCCGTTCAGGTTGACCGCCACCTGTATCCGCACGGTCTCGCTGTAGGTGACGCGCCGCACCGGCTCGTCCAGGCGGGTCAGGGTGACGCCACCCCAGGCGTGCTGCACGCGCCCCTTCCAGTCCGACAGGCGGCGCGCAGCGGCATAGCCGTCGGCACGGAAGCGGTCCCACTGGCGGCTGGCCGGCACGTAGAACTTGTCGACGTACTCGCGCACCATGCGGATCGAGTTGAAGCGCGGCAGCAGGGTGGCGATGGAGCGCTTGGCCATGCGCACCCAATCGGGCGAGAAGCCCAGTTCGTTGCGCCGGTAATACATGGGGATCACCTGGTCCTGCAGGATCTCGTACAGGGTCTGGCTGTCCTCGCGGTTGCGCCGCGCCTCGTCGTAATACTCGGGCGCCGGCTTGATCGCCCAGCCGTTGCTGCCGTCGTAGCCCTCGTCCCACCAGCCGTCGGTGACCGACAGGTTGAGGCAGCCGTTCATGGCCGCCTTCATGCCCGAGGTGCCGGAGGCCTCCAGCGGGTAAATGGGGTTGTTGAGCCAGATATCGCAGCCCGACACCAGGCGGCGGGCGAGGCCGAGGTCATAGCCCTCCACCATCAGGAGGCGGCCCTCGAACTCCGGCCAGCGCGAGATCTCATGGATACGCTTGATCAGCTCCTGACCGGGCCGGTCGGCCGGGTGCGCCTTGCCGGCGAAGATGAACAGCACCGGCCGGTTGGCATCGTGGATGATCTGGCGTAGCCAGTCCATGTCCTCGAACAGCAGGGTGGCGCGCTTGTAGGTGGCGAAACGGCGCGCGAAGCCGATCACCAGGACGTTGGGATCGAGCGGGTTGGCGAGCTTGAGCATGCGGTCGAGGTGGGCCTCGGAACCGTGGTTGCGCAGGTGCTGCTGGGTGATGCGGTGGCGCACGGTGTGCAGCATCTGGGTCTTCAGGGCCTGGTGCACCGACCAGAAGTGGTGGTCGGGTATGTTCTCGACCTGGCGCCAGAACTCAAGGTCGGTGAGGCGGCGGCGCCATTCGTAGCCGAGCTTGTTGTCGAACAGGTCCTGCCATTCCTGGGCCAGGAAGGTGGGGACGTGGACGCCGTTGGTGATGTAGTCCATGGGCGAATCGTCCGGCGTCACCTGCGGCCACATGTCGGCCAGGATGCGCGAGGACACGCCGCCATGCACGCGCGAGACACCGTTGTGGTGGCGCGAGCCGCTCAGGGCCAGGCGGGTCATGTTGAAGTCCTGGCCGTGGCCGGCGCCACCCAGCCTGAGGAAGTCCGTGCGGTTGATGCCAAGGTCGTCGCAGCAGGAACCGAAATGCTCCAGCACCATGGCCTCGGCGAAGTGATCGTGGCCGGCCGGCACCGGCGTGTGGGTGGTGAACACGGTATTGACCGCCACCGCCTCCAGGGCGGCCTGGAATGACAGGCCCTCGTCCCTCACCTTGCGCCGCATCCGCTCCAGTATCAGGAAGGCGGCATGGCCCTCGTTGATGTGGTAGACGGAAGGCTGGATATCCAGCGCGCGCAGGGCGCGCACGCCGCCGACGCCCAGCACCAGTTCCTGCTGGATGCGGGTCAGCTTGTCGCCACCGTAGAGCTGGTGCGTGATGTAGCGGTCCTCCGGGGCGTTCCCCGGCAGGTCGGTGTCGAGCAGCACCATGCGGACATGGCCGATGCGCGCCTCCCACACCTTCACCACCACGCGGCGGCCGGGAAAGTCGATGTCGACGTGGACCTCGCGGCCGTCCTTGGTCATGGCCGGGTGGATGGGCAGGTCGTCGAAGTCGGAATCGGTGTAGGTAGCGATCTGGTGGCCATCGTTGTCGATGCGCTGGGAGAAGTAGCCCTGCCGGTACAAGAGGCCGACGGCGACGAAGGGCAGGCGCAGGTCCGAGGCCGCCTTGCAGTGGTCGCCGGCCAGGATGCCGAGGCCGCCGGAATAGATCGGGAAGCTCTCGTGGAAGCCGAACTCGGCGCAGAAATAGGCGATAAGGTCGCCCGCCTCGGAGGACAGCGCGGCGTCGCGGTGCAGCGGCTCGCTCATGTAGGTGTCGAAGGCCGACAGCACCCGGTGGTAGCTGCCCATGAAGATGTGGTCGGCGGCGGCCTCGACCAGGCGCTCCTCGTCGACCCGCTTGAGGAAGGTCTTGGGGTTGTTGCCCACCGCCTCCCACAAGCCGGGGTGCAGGCGGGCAAACAGGGTACGGCTGGGACGGTCCCAGCTGTACCAGAGGTTCTCGGCCAGTTCCTTCAGGCGTGACAACCGTTCAGGCAGGCGCGGATTGACCTCGATGGCATAGGTGGTGCCGGATTTCATGTCGCTTCCTTGTTCGTCTTGTGGACAGTATATGTATCTGTCAATCCTGGCGGATGAAGTGCTCACGGTAGTATTTCATCTCCTCGATCGACTCCATGATGTCGGCCAGGGCGGTATGGTTGTTGGCCTTCTTGAAGCCGTCCATGATCTGCGGCTTCCAGCGTTTCGCCAGTTCCTTGAGGGTCGACACGTCGAGGTTGCGGTAGTGGAAATACGCTTCCAGCTTGGGCATCCAGCGGGCCAGGAAGCGGCGGTCCTGGCAGATCGAGTTGCCGCACATCGGCGAGGTACGCGCCGGCACGTGCTGCCTGAGGAAGTGAATCATGGCGTCCTCGACGTCCGATTCGTTGAGCAGCGAGGCCTTGACCTTGTCGATCAGGCCGGACTTGCCGTGGGTGCCCTTGTTCCAGGCATCCATGCCGTCAAGCACGGCATCCGCCTGGTGCACCACCAGGACCGGGGCCTCGGCAACCAGGTTGAGTTCCTTGTCGGTCACCACCAAGGCAACCTCGATGATGCGGTCGTTGATAGGGTCGAGGCCGGTCATCTCCATGTCCAACCAGACCAGATGGGTATCGTTTTGCGCCATGGGCGTTCCGTAAATCTGCGGTGGGCCATTGTGGCATAATCGCCCGAACCCAGTCACCGCAAGCATTTAAGGCCTTCATTGCACAGCGTTTTGGTTCCGGCCGCGGCCATGGCCGCTTGACCGTGCGGGGCACGGCCGGCCGGCCCCGAAACACCGAACCCCCATCCGCCAACGCAATCTGCCACATTTTCAGACCATGCCTTCATTCCACAGCGTTTTCCTGGCCGCCTTCATCATCGCCTACGGCCTCAAGCTGTGGCTGGCGCTGCGCCAGCTGCGCCACGTCTACGTTCACCGCGACGCCCCGCCGGCCGCCTTCGCCGACCGCATCGGCCCCGAGGCGCACCGCAAGGCGGCCGACTACACCCTAGCCAAGACCCGTCTGTCGCTCCCCCAGCTCGCCATCGAAGGCGCCATGCTGCTCTTCTTTACCCTGGGCGGCGGCCTGCAGTGGCTGAGCGACCTCGCCGCCGGCCTGACCGCCGCGCCGCTCTGGCAGGGCGTCCTGCTCCTGGTCGGGCTGTCGACGATCAGCGCGCTGGCCGAGCTACCCCTCGCCCTCTACCGCCAGTTCGTCGTCGAGGCCCGCTTCGGCTTCAACCGCCAGTCCGTCGCCGGCTTCTTCGCCGACCTCGCCAAGCAGGCCCTGCTCGGCCTCGCCCTCGGGGTGCCGCTGCTGCTTCTGGTGCTCTGGCTGATGGCGGCCATGGGCGCACTCTGGTGGCTGTGGGTCTGGCTGGCCTGGATGGCCTTCAACCTGCTGGTCCTGGCGGTCTATCCCACCGTCATCGCCCCCCTGTTCAACAAGTTCCAGCCGCTCGACGACCAGGCCCTCAGGACGCGCATCGAGGGCCTGCTGGCGCGCACCGGCTTCCACAGCGACGGCGTCTATGTCATGGACGGCTCGCGCCGCTCCAGCCACGGCAACGCCTATTTCACCGGCCTGGGCAAGGCCAAGCGCATCGTCTTCTTCGACACCCTGCTCGGCCAGCTCGACCCCGACCAGACCGAGGCGGTGCTGGCCCATGAACTCGGCCACTACAAGCGCCACCACGTCATGAAGCGCATCGCCCTGATGTTCGCCCTCAGCCTGGCCCTGCTGCTGGGCCTGGCCGCACTCAAGGAGGCCGACTGGTTCTACGCTGGACTCAACGTCGCCACGCATAGCGAGGCCACCGCCCTGGCCCTGTTCTTCCTGGTCCTGCCGGTGTTCCTGTTCCCGCTCACCCCGCTCATGAGCCTGTACTCGCGCCGGCACGAATTCGAGGCCGACGCCTATGCCGCCGAATACAGCCGGCCGGCCGACCTGGTCGCAGCCCTGGTGGCGCTGTACCGCGACAATGCCGCCACCCTGACTCCGGATCCGGTCTATTCTCTCTTCTACGACAGCCACCCCAGGGCCGCCGAGCGCATCGCCCGCCTGCAGACCCTGGCCCGACAGACGCTGCCGACCTGAGAGAGGAGACCCACCATGACCCGCATCACCCCCCTCCTGCTGGCCCTGCTGCTGAGCCCCGCCGTCGAGGCCGCGCCGTTCGCCAAGGGCGACGCCAAGGCCGGCAAGTTGCTGCACGACCAGCAGTGCGCCGGCTGCCACATCGGCCGCTACGGCGGCGACGGCTCGCGGATCTATACGCGTGCCGAGCGCCGCGTGAAGAGCGCCTCCGCCCTGGCCCAGCAGATCACCACCTGCAACGCCAACCTGGGCAACAACCTGTTCCCGGAGGACGAGGCCAACATCGGCGCCTACCTGAACCAGACCTGGTACAAGTTCAAGTGAGCCACCTCGCCGGCCGGGTGGTCGCCGTACACGGCCGGCACTTCCTAGTCGAGACCGCCGACGGCCGCTACGACTGCGTCACCCGCGGCAAGAAAGGCGGCATCGCCTGCGGCGACCGGGTCGAGATCAAGCCGACCAGCGCCGACTGCGGGGTGATCGAAAAGAACCTGCCGCGCGACAACCTGCTCTATCGCTCCGACCGTTTCCACACCAAGCTCTTGGCCGCCAACGTCGACCAGGTGTTCGTCGTCACCGCCGCCGTGCCGACCCCCGACCCCGGCCTGCTCGACCGCTGCCTGGTCGCCTGTGCGGCGGCCGGCATCCCGGCCGCCATCGTGGTCAACAAGGCCGACCTGCCGGAGACCGCGGCCTGGCTCGACCGCCTGCTGGCCTACGAGGCCCTGGGCTACCCGGTCATCGCCCTGGCGGCCAGGCAAGACGTCGCCCCGCTGAGCGAGCGCCTGGCCGGCAAGACCGCCATCCTGGTCGGCGCCTCCGGCGTCGGTAAGAGCACCCTGATCAACGCGCTGGTACCCGCGGCGGAGATCGCCACCCAGGACATCTCCGAGGCCCTGGACACCGGCAAGCACACCACCACCCACACCCGGCTCTACCACCTGTCCGGCGGCGGCGCCCTGATCGACTCGCCCGGCATGCAGGAATTCGCCCTCGGCCACCTCGGCCAGGCCGACATCCAGGCCGCCTTCCCCGAATTCCGTCCGCTGATCGGGCAATGCCGTTTCTACAACTGCCGCCACCTCAAGGAACCCGGCTGCGCCATCCTGGCCGCCGTCGAGGACGGCCGCATCGCCCGCCAGCGCTGGCGCGGCTACGAGGCGCTGTGCCGCGAACTGGACCAGGCCGCGCATGACTACCGCTGAACGCTGGCTGGCCGCGACCGGCCTCGTCGTCATGAGTGCACTGGTCGTCTCTGGCATCGCCCCCTACGACCGCCCGACCTGGCTGCTGGAAGTGGCCCCGGTCCTGATCGCGGCCCCCATCCTGGTCGCCACCCGGCAGCGCTTCCCGCTCACCGGCCTGCTCTACCTGTTGATCGCGCTGCACGCCCTGGTGCTGATCTATGGCGGCGCCTACACCTATGCGCGGGTGCCGCTGGGCTTCTGGCTGCAGGACGCCTTCGAACTGGCCCGCAACCCCTACGACAAGATCGGCCACTTCATGCAGGGCTTCGTGCCGGCCCTGCTGGCGCGCGAGATCCTGCTGCGCGGCGGTTTCGTCAACGGCCGCGTTATGGCTGCCTTCCTGTCGGTCTGCGTGGCGCTGGCGATCAGCGCCCTGTACGAGCTGATCGAGTGGTGGGCCGCCCTCGCCATGGGCGGGGGCGCCCACGAATTCCTCGGCACCCAGGGCGACATCTGGGACACCCAGTCGGACATGTTCCTGGCCCTGCTCGGCGCAACCGCCGCGATGCTCTTCCTGGCCCGCCTGCACGACCGCCAGATGGTGGCGCTGGATCTCTCCCCACGATAACCGCTTGAATCGGCCACGACGACTGCCTACAG
>JAQVJE010000182.1 GCA_028695325.1 Gallionellaceae bacterium | reverse complement strand
TCCTCCAGGGTCTTCAGCATGGCGTTGAAGGCGCTCTTCGAGAGCATGTGCACTTCGTCGATGATGTAGACCTTGTAGCGGCCCGAGGTGGGCGCGTACTGGGCGTTCTCCAGGACCTCGCGCATGTTGTCGACGCCGGTGTAGGAGGCGGCGTCGATCTCGATGAGGTCGACGAAGCGGCCGGCGTCGATCTGTCGGCAGGCCGGGCACTCGCCACAAGGGGTGGCGGAAACGCCGCTGTCGCAGTTGAGACAGCGCGCCAGGATGCGCGCCAGGGTGGTCTTGCCGACGCCGCGGGTGCCGGTGAACAGGTAGGCGTGGTGCAGCCTGCCCTGTTCGAGGGCGTTCGACAGCGCGCGCACGACGTGTTCCTGGCCGACCAGTTCGGCGAAGGAGCGTGGCCGCCACTTGCGGGCCAGGACTTGGTAGCTCATGGCCGGATTTTACCAGAGCGGCCGCGACGGCCAGGGCTCAATAGAGGTAGGTCAGGCGGACCTGGTGCAGGGCGAGGCCGTCGTCCGGTTCCTTGAGGCCGGCGTTGGTCAGTTGCAGGAAGCGGTAGCCGAGGTCGTAGCGGCTCTTGTCGCCGAAGGTGACGCCCAGGCCGAGCTGCGGCGCCAGTTGCAGTGCGCTGCCGAGGTCGTGGCGGTCGTCGATGCGGGGATCGGAGAGCAGGTGCAGACCGAGCGCGACGTCCCAGTAAGGCTGGGTGCCGCCGGAGGCGTTGGGGCGGAAACGGAACACCGGCGCGACGCCCAGGCCGGCGACGGTGCGGCCGCCAGTGCCGTCGCTGTTGACGGCGCCCACGCTGCCTTCCCAGTAGCCGGTCAGGTGCCAGTGGCCGACGGTGAACCACTGCGCGTTCCACTGCCTGATCATGCCGATGCGCAGGGTCTGGACGTGGTTGGCGGCGCCCGCCTCGACCAGGTAGCCGTCCACCGCGGCAGCCGGTGCCGCGGCGACGAGGCCTGCGAACAAGAAGGCGATTGCGCGGTCGTTCATCCCTGTGTCTCCTTGGGTGCGTCCTCTTGGCAAAGAGGGGTGGCGAGCCTGACCCCCGGCACTGGCATCTTCCGCTGTGGCTGCTTCCTTCCGGACCTGACCAGGTTCACGGCGTAGCCATGCGGGGAGACCCGCCACGGCGCATTCTAGCGCAGTTCACGGCGCAGCGTCACTGCTCGTCGGCCGGCGCGGCGACGCGGCGCTCGCGCACCGCCTGGGCCAACTCGCGCAACAGCGGCGCCGTGTCGTCCCAGCCCAGGCAGGCGTCGGTGACCGAGACGCCATAGGCGAGCGGCTGGTCCGGGCAGATGTCCTGGCGGCCGGCGTTGAGGTGGCCCTCGATCATCACCCCCATGATGCGAGTCTCGCCAGCGGCGAGCTGGCCGGCCACATCGCGGCCGACATCGACCTGACGCTGGTATTGCTTGCTCGAGTTGGCGTGCGAGAAGTCGATCATCACCTGCTGCCTGAGGCCGGCCGCAGCCAGTTCGCGGCAGGCCGCCTCGACGCTGGTCTTGTCGTAGTTGGGCGCCTTGCCGCCGCGCAGGATGACGTGGCAGTCCTCGTTGCCGGCGGTCTTGAACACGGCGACGTGGCCCGACTTGGTGATCGAGACGAAGTGGTGGCGCGCGGCGGCCGCCTTGATGGCGTCGACGGCAATGCGCAGGTTGCCGTCGGTGCCGTTCTTGAAGCCGACCGGGCAGGACAGCCCGGAGGCCAGCTGGCGGTGCGACTGGCTCTCGGTGGTACGGGCGCCGATGGCGCCCCAGGCGACCAGGTCGGCGATGTACTGCGGCGAGATGAGGTCGAGGAACTCGGTGCCGCAGGGCAGTCCCAGCTCGTTGATCTCCAGCAGCAACTTGCGCGCCAGGCGCAGGCCCTCGTTGATGTCGAAGCTCTCGTTCAGGTGCGGGTCGTTGATCAGGCCCTTCCAGCCCACCGTGGTGCGCGGCTTCTCGAAATAGACCCGCATGACGACGATGAGGTCATGGCGCAACTCGTCGGCCAGCGGCTTGAGGCGGCGGGCGTAGTCGAGGGCGGCGCCAGGGTCGTGGATGGAGCAGGGGCCCACCACCACCACCAGGCGGTCATCGGCGCCGCGCAGGACGTCGTGGATCTGGCCGCGGGCGACGAAGGTGGTCTTCAGCGCCGCCTCGCTCGCCTTCAGTTCGCGCATGATCTGCATCGGAGCGAGCAGTTCGTCGCTCTGCTCGATCCGGGTGTCGTCGGTGCGGTAGCCCGCCATGGTCAATCTCCTATCGCTGTGCCAGGTTCCCAAAACAAAAAACCGCCAGGGGCCTGGCGGTTTTCGGGGAATTCAACGTCTCTGCTGCGCGTCAGCCTCTCCCGGCCGCCATGGGCGTGGGATGGATATAAAATCGAAAGTAGCTGGCGCGGACGCAGGTCATACACGCATGCTAACAGAGGCTGGACCGGGGCGACAAGCGGAAAGCCGCGGCGCGATAATGGCGCCCCGTCTTTCGATCCGGAGTCCCGCCATGCTGAAGCCACTGTTCCTCGTCGCCTCCCTCTGCCTGAGCCTGCTCGCCCATGCAGGCAATCCCACGGTCGAACTCCGCACCAGCCTGGGCGGTATCACGCTGGAATTGTTTACTGAGCAGGCGCCGGAGACCGTAAAGAACTTCCTTGCTTACGTGCGGGCAGGCCACTACGACGGCACCCTCTTCCACCGCGTCATCGACGGCTTCATGATCCAGGGCGGCGGCTTCGATACTACCTACAATCAGAAGCCCACCCGGGCGCCAATCCGCAACGAGGCCGGCAATGGCCTGAAGAACGTTTCCTTCAGCGTCGCCATGGCGCGCACCGGCGATCCCCATTCGGCCACCGCGCAGTTCTTCATCAATGTCGCCGACAATGCCTTCCTCGACCACCGTTCGCCGGACCAGCGCGGCTATGGCTACACCGTGTTCGGCAGGGTCGTCCAGGGCCGCGACGTCGTCGCCCGCATCGCCAGGACGAGAACCGGCGCGGGAGGTCCGTTCGCTTCCGATGTCCCCCTCACGCCGGTGGTCATCGAGCGGGTGCGTCTTGTCGAGCGCCCGCAACTTTGAGGGCGCTGGGCTATAAACAAAGCCATCCACATCTTGCGAAAAACCAAATGGATGCCCAGACCTATCACCCCCTGAAGGTGGACCTGCGCGAGGCGATCCGCTGCTTGACCGAGGCGCTCAACCTCGTTGGTGTCGACGAGCGCCAGCACGGCGAACGGGTCGCCTGCATGGCGACGGTGACGGCGCGAGCGCTGGGCTGGTCGGAGCGCGACCTGACCGACCTCTTCCACGCCGCCCTGCTGCACGACTGTGGCGTCTCGTCGACCCGCGTGCATGCCAGGCTGGTCAATGAGCTCGACTGGGAAGGGGCGGAACGCCATTGCCGCCTAGGCGCGGCCTACCTGCAGTCCTTCCGCCCCCTGGCCCACCTGGCGCCGGTCGTGCGCTGGCACCACACCCACTGGGACGTCCTGGCGGCCGACCCCGGAGTCGACCACGACACCGCCCGCATGAGCAACCTGATCTACCTGGCCGACCGCGCCGATGCCCTGCTGGCGCAGAACCGCGCTGCCGGCGACCCGGCCCCGTACGAGAAGATACGCTACCGCCTTGCCGGCCTGTCCGGCACCTTCTTCGACCCCGGCCTGCTGGCGGGCTTCCTGGAGAGTTCCAAGGGCGAGGCCTTCTGGTTGGCCCTGGAGCCGCTCGACGTCGCCGACTACGTGACGCGTTTCGGCAACCCGGAGGCGCGCCAGGTTGACAACCCGGACGACCTCTATGGCCTCGCCTGCCTGTTCGCCCACATCGTCGATGCGAAGAGCCCCTATACCTACGAGCACTCGCGTGGTGTCGCCCGCCTGGCGGCTCGCCTGGCTCGCCTGGACGGCCTGCCCGAGGCACGGGTGCGGCAGGTGGAGGTGGCTGGCCTGCTGCACGACCTCGGCAAGCTGGGTGTGCCGGACGAGATACTCGAATCGGACGCGCCCCTCGACCGCGCCGGGCGGGCGGTCATGCACCGGCACAGCTACGATACCTACCGCATCCTGAGCCGCATCCATGGCCTTGAGGAGGTCGCCGACTGGGCCGGCTGCCACCATGAGACCCTGATCGGCGACGGCTACCCGTTCCAGTACACCGCTGCACGTCTGCCGCGCGAGGCGCGCATCATCGCCGTCGCCGACATCTTCCAGGCACTGGCGCAGGATCGTCCCTACCGCCGTGGCATGGGGCCCGAGGAGGTGCTCGCCGTGCTGCGCCAGATGCGCGACGAGGGCAAGCTGGATGACCGGGTGATCGCCCTGGTCGAGCAGGACATGGCCGCCTGTTTCGC
>JAQVJE010000036.1 GCA_028695325.1 Gallionellaceae bacterium | reverse complement strand
GCCTCGATCTTGCGCCTGAGCCGGGTGACACGGACGTCGATGGAGCGGTCGAAGGGGTCGCGCTCGAAGCCCTTCAGCCAGTCCATGATCTGGTCACGCGACAAGGCCCGGTTGGGATGCTCGGCGAAGATCTTGAGGAGGGCGAACTCGGCATGGGTGATGGTGATCTCCTCGCCCTCGCGCAAAAGGCGCTGTGCAGCCAGGTCGAGGCTGAAGGGGCCGAAGCGGTACTGCTCGTCGCCCACCTCGTCCGCCACCTTGCCCGGCGCGCCGCGGCGCAGCACGGCGCGGATGCGGGCGAGCAGCTCGCGCGGGTTGAACGGCTTCGCCAGATAATCGTCGGCGCCCACCTCCAGGCCGACGATGCGATCGATGTCCTCGCCGCGCGCCGACAGCATGATCACCGGGATGTCGCGATCCGACTTGACCCGCCGGGTCAGCGCCAGGCCGTCCTCGCCCGGCATCATCAGATCCATCACCAGGAGGTCGGGGGCAAAGGCAGGCAGGCGTTCGTCCATCTCGCGACCGTCGCGCGCGGTCTCCACCTCGATGCCCTGCTTGGCCAGGTAGTCCCGCAACAGGTCGCGGATGCCGGCGTCGTCGTCCACCACCAGGACACGTGGTTGCCGGTTGCTGTCCATAAATCCTCCCAGGGCCAGGAAACACTTCGTTACAAATTCACCGGATGCGGAAACCGGCGGGAAACCGCTGCGGCCTATCGTGTGAAGCGTGCAAAGGAGATACACCATGAACACCACCGCCCGCAGACTGATTCTAACCGCACTAACCGCCCTGGCGACCGGCGGGGCACTCGCCGACCAGCCTGGCCACCCGTTCGGCCCGCTGGCCGAATTGAGCGCACAGGAGCGTGCCCAGTTGCGCGACCGCTGGCAGCGCCTGCCGGCCGAGGAACGCGAGGCGGTGCGCCGCGACCTCAACCAGCGCTGGCCGGAACTGCCGCCCGAGGCGCGCCAGCAGGAACGCCGCCAGCTCCTCGACCGCCTGGAAGAGCGACGCGACCCACGCAACCAGCGCGAACAGGAACGCCATGAATACCGGGACGGCTATGGCCAGGGCTATGGCACCCGCCCGTGGGACGAATCGAACGGCCGCCGTGGCGGCCGCCGCTGAACCGTACATTCGAACAAGGAGTTCACCATGAAAACCACCCCCATCATCACTCTGCTCACCCTCGCCCTCGCCGCCCCTGCCGCCTGGTCCGCCCCGCAGCGCATGGGGCCTGAGCCGTTCGCCGACACCGCGCGAGTGGTCGCCAGCACCCCGGTGTACGAGGAGTACAACGAGCCGCGCCGTGAATGCTGGGTCGAACGCACCGGCTACACCTACGAGCGGGACGACCGCTCCTATGGCGGCGCCATACTGGGCGCCATCGTCGGCGGCGTGGTCGGCAACCAGTTCGGCAAGGGCGGCGGCAAGACCGCCGCCACCGCCGCCGGCGCCGCCGTCGGCGCCATGGCCGGCGACAACATCGACAACCGCGACCGCCAGGGCCGCCGCGTACCGGTCGAGGAGGAACGCTGCCGTACGGTCGACAACTGGTCGCGCCGGGTGGTCGGCTACGACGTGGTCTACCGCTACCAGGGCCGCGAATACACCACCTTCATGCCCTACGACCCGGGCCGCACGGTGAAGGTGCGGGTGCAGGTCAGCCTCGACGAACGCTGGTAGGCCACCCGCCGGACGGGCGAGGACCCTGTGTTAGAGTGCGGCCGTCGCCCGCGCCCAACAAACCAGGCCTTGTCCCTTCCCCGCCCGCTTCACCTGCTGCTCGCCGGCCTAGTCTGCGCCGGACCCGTCCTGGCTTCCCCCGACAAGGACTTCCTCGCCGCCCGCGAGGCCCAGGCCAAGGGCCAGGTGGCACAGTTCGAGCGCCTGGCGGGCCGCGTCCCCGCCTCCCATCCGCTGCGGGTATACCTCGACTACTGGCGCCTCAAGCTACGCGAGCCCCCGGCCCATGAACTGCTGGCCTTCGCCGACGCCCACCCGGACACCCCCTTGTCCGAACGCCTGCGCCAGGACGTCGCCCGACAGTACGGCGCCGATAGCGACTGGCCTGCCTTCCGCCGCGTGGTCGGCCGCCTGGCCCGGCAGGACCGCGAAATGCAGTGCTACGCACTGCACGCCCGCCTCGACCAGGAAGACCCCGGCGTGGCGACTGAGGCGCTGGCGCTCTGGCACACGGGGCAGGACCTGCCGGACGCCTGTACGCCCCTGTTCGCCCGCCTGGCCGAGCACGGTGTGCTCGCCACCCGGCACCGCATCGCCCGCCTGCGCCTGGTACTGGAGGCCGGCGACACGCGCCTGGCGCAGGCGCTGATCGCCGGCCTGCCCGACGGCGAGCGCCCCGCACCGGCGATGTTGGAGCAGGCGCAGCGGACACCTGAACGCCTGGTCGAGGCGGACCTGGTCTCGACCGCCGGAGGCGAGATCCAGCTTCATGCGCTTGGCCAGCTGGCCAAGGCCGATCCCGAACGTGCCGCGCGGCTATGGCAGGCACGCGCCAGCGACCTGCCGGAGGCGCACTGGCGGCATGGCTGGGGCGTCGTCGCCCTGGCCGCCGCCCGCCAGCACCGGGCCGAGGCGGAGGACTGGTTCGCCCGCGGCGGTGACCTGCTGAGCGACCTGCAGCGACTCTGGCGCGTGCGCGCCGCCCTGCGCAGCGGACACTGGCAGGCGGTCTACCACGGCATCGCCGCCCTGCCCGCCGAAACCCAGGGCGAGGCGGTCTGGCGCTACTGGAAGGCACGCGCCCTGCGCGAGTTGCAGGCCAACGCGCAGGCCAACCTGCTGTTCGCCCAGCTGTCGCGCGAGATCCATTACTACGGCCTGCTCGCCTACGAGGAACTGCCGCTGCGCCTGGAGGCGCGCCCCGACGACTACCGTCCCGGCCCGGCGCAGATCCGAGCGGTCAAGGCGCGACCGGGTATTGCCCGCGCCTTGCTGCTGCACCGGCTGGACCTGCAGACCGACGCGGTGTCGGAATGGGAGTGGGCCGTGCGCGGCATGGACGACCACGACCTCCTGGCCGCCGCCGAGGTGGCGCGGAACGCTCAATGGTATGACCGCGCCATCATCACCGCCGAGAAGACCCGCGCGGTGCACAGCTTCGACCTGCGCTACCTGACCCCCTACCGCGACCTCGCCGTGGCCCAGGCCAGGCAGAACGACCTTGACCCGGCCTGGGTGTACGGCCTGATGCGGCAGGAGTCGCGCTTCGTCGACTACGCGCGCTCCTGGGCCGGCGCCCAGGGCCTGATGCAGATCATGCCTGCCACCGCAAAGTGGATCGCCCGCCAGCTCCGCCTGGACCGGAAGGCCCACGCCCGCATGCACGACCCCGAGGCCAACATACGCTTTGGCACCTATTACCTGCGGTACCTGCTCGACCGCCTGCACGGCTCGCCGGTCCTCGCTACCGCGGGCTACAACGCCGGCCCTGGCCGGGCGCGCCGCTGGCAGGCCGACCATGACCTGGAGGGCGCCATCTACACCGAGACCATCCCGGTCGTCGAGACCCGCGAGTACGTCAAGAAGGTGCTCGCCAATGCCATGTACTACAACCGCCGCCTGGGCCTACAGGCGGGTTCGTTCAAGGAGCGCCTCGGCAGCGTGCCGGCCCGCATCGTCGAGCCGGCACCCGAACCCTGACCACGGGGCGGCCGGAATGGTGTTTAATTCGGCCACCACAGCAACGAGCCTTCAACCATGTCGAACAACAACGTCTGCATACTCGGTGGCGGCGGCTTCGTCGGTCGCCACCTGGCCGGCCTGCTGGCCACGCGCGGCTGGCGCGTCACCGTGCCGACCCGCCGGCGCCAGCGCCACAAGGATCTCCTGGTACTGCCAGGCACGACGGTGGTCGAGGCCGACATCCACGACCCCGCCGCCCTGGCCCGCCTGTTCGCCGGCCAGGACGTGGTGATCAACCTGGTCGGCATCCTGCACGGCAGCCACAAGGACTTCATCCGTGCCCACGTCAAGCTGCCGCACAAGGTCACCGAGGCCTGCCGCGCCACCGGCGTGAAGCGCCTCCTGCACATGAGCGCCCTGGGCGCCGACACCACGTCGAGAAGCTTCTACCAGCACAGCAAGGGCGAGGGCGAGGCCCTGGTGCTGGAGCCCGGCCGCGCGCACGACCTCGACGTCACGGTGTTCCGCCCCTCGGTGATCTTCGGTCCCGGCGACAGTTTCCTCAACCTGTTCGCCGACCTCCTCCGGCTGGCGCCGGTACTGCCCCTGGCCAACGCCAGGGCACGCTTCCAGCCGGTCCACGTGGCCGACGTGGCGCGTGCCTTCGCCGATGCCATCGACGACCCCGAGACCTATGGCCAGGCCTACAACCTGTGCGGCCCCAGGACCTACGCCCTGGCCGAACTGGTCCAGTTGGTCGCCGCCAACCTGGACCTCAAGCGCAGCATCGTGCCGCTCGGTCCCCGCGCGTCATGGTGGTTCGCCCGCCTCATGGAACTGAAGCCGGGCGCCAAGCTCATGACGCGCGACAACCACTACGCCATGCAGACCGACAACGTCTGCCCGGATGGCTTCCCGGCCCGCTTCGGCACGCCGCTCGCCCTCGAGGCGGGTATCGACTACCTGCGCGGCGGCCAGAAGGACCACTACTACGGCTATCGCGCGGCCGCCCGGCGCTGAGGGCCATCCTGCCGGCATGGCCTTCCCCACCCATGTCCGCGTCTATGTCGTGGGCGGCGCCGTGCGCGACGGTCTCCTCGGCCTGCCGGTGCAGGACCGCGACCACGTCGTGGTGGGCGCCACCCCGGAGGACATGACCCGGCTCGGCTTCCAGCCGGTGGGCAAGGACTTCCCGGTCTTCCTGCACCCCGTGACGCATGAGGAATACGCCCTCGCCAGGACGGAGCGGAAGACCGCGCGCGGCTACAAGGGCTTCCAGGTCTACAGCTCGCCCGCGGTCACCCTGGAGGAGGACCTGGTGCGGCGCGACCTCACCATCAACGCCATGGCCCTGGCCGAGGACGGCACCCTGATCGACCCGCACGGCGGCCAGGCCGACCTCGCCGCCCGCCTGCTGCGCCATGTCAGCCCGGCCTTCGCCGAGGACCCGGTGCGCATCCTGCGCCTGGCCCGCTTCGCCGCCCGCTTCGCCGACTTCACGGTGGCGCCGGAGACGCTGGAATTGATGCGCGGCATGGTGGCCGCCGGCGAGGTGGACGCCCTGGTGCCGGAACGGGTCTGGCAGGAACTGGCGCGCGGCCTCATGGAGGCGACGCCTTCGCGCATGCTGGCGGCGCTGCGCGCCTGCGGCGCCCTGGCCCGCCTGCTGCCGGAGCTCGATGCCCTCTACGGGGTACCGCAGCCGGCACAGCACCACCCCGAGATCGACACCGGCCTGCACATCGAGATGGTGGTCGACCAGACCGCCCGCGACGGCCTGCCCCTGGCCGGGCGCTGGGCCGCCCTGCTGCACGACCTCGGCAAGGGCACCACGCCGGCGGCGGCCTGGCCCGCCCACCACGGCCACGAGGGCGCAGGCGCCGAGCTGGCCCGCACGGCCAGCGAACGCCTGCGCGCGCCGGCCGAGTGCCGCGACCTCGCCGTCCTGGCGGCGCGCGAGCACGGCATCGTGCACCGCGCCGGGGAGCTGCGCGCGGCCACCATGGTCGAGCTGTTCGGGCGTTGCGACGCCTTCCGCCGCCCCGAACGCTTCGCCGAACTGCTGCGGGTGTGCGCCGCCGACGCCCGCGGCCGTCTCGGCCGCCGGGACGACGCCTATCCCCAGGCCGAACGGCTCGCCGCCGCCCTGGCGGCGGCGCGTGCCGTCGATGCCGGCGCCATCGCCCGCGCCTGCGCGCCGGAGCAGATCCCGGCCGCGATCCACAAGGCACGCATTGAGGCAACAAGGGCGGCACTGGGCTGATGCAGCTGACCACCGCCGACCACGACCGCGACAGCGCCGGCCTGACCTACGTCTACCCGGTGCTGTCCCGCCGCGCCGGCGGCGTCTCCCTGGGCATCAACCTGAACGTCAACAACGCCTGCAACTGGCGCTGTATCTACTGCCAGGTGCCTGGCCTCGAGCGCGGCGCCCCGCCACCGGTCGACCTGGCCCGGCTGGAAGACGAGCTGCGCCGCATGCTGGCCGACATCGTGCACGGCGACTTCCTGGCGCGCGCGGTGCCGGAGGGCATGCGCCGCCTCAACGACATCGCCCTGTCTGGCAACGGCGAGCCGACCAGCGCGGCGGAGTTCGTCGAGGTGGTCGAACTGGTCGGCCGCCTGATCGACGACTTCGACCTCGCCGGCCACATTAAGGTGGTGCTGATCAGCAACGGCAGCCTCATGCACCGGGCCACCGTGCAGGCCGGCCTCGCCCACCTGGCAGCACTCGGCGGCGAGGTCTGGTTCAAGCTCGACCGTGCCACCACCGATGGCCTGCACGCCGTCAATCAGACCGAGGCCACGCCGGAACAGGTGCTGCGCCGCCTGAAGTTGTGCGCGCGGGCCTGCCCAACCTGGATCCAGACCTGCGTCTTCAGCCTGGACGGCCAGCCCCCCGCAGAGACTGAGCTGACCGCCTATCTGGCCCTGCTGCACCGCGCCCTGGCCGATGGGACGCCCCTGCAGGGGGTGCTGCTGTACGGCCTGGCACGGCCGTCCACACAGCCCGAAGCGGCCCGCCTGGGCCGCCTGCCGGACGCCTGGCTGGCCGCATTGGCCGCGCGCATCGGCCGCCTGGGCCTGCCTGTGCGAGTGTTTGCCTGAGCGATTGGTCGTGTCTAGAGTGGTTATACCCCCAAGCAGAAAAGGACATCCAGGTATTCAATTGGCAGCCGATCTCTGGTACCCTTCTGCCCTGGTTTCTGGCAGGAGCAATTCCGGCATGCAGTACTCCCAGCAATTACTGACCTTCCTGGCGCGCCACAAGCGCTGGCTCTTGATCCTTTCCGCCATCCCCCTGTTTGAAGTAGTCACCGCCTTCGGCGTCGCCCCCGACACCGTCACCCAGGACATCGTTCAGGAGACCGTGGTCGCCGAGGTCAGCCTACCCGAGCCGGTCGCCACCGATAACGGCGTGTTCGATTTCTGGCGCGAGGAACGCATCCAGCCAGGCGACACCCTGGCCTCCATGCTGGGGCGCCTGGGCGTCGATTCGGCAGAAATCCCCGCCGTCCTGAACGCCAGCCGCGAGCACAGCGCCCGCTTCATCGCCGGCCGTAGCGTGCTCGCCAACGTCACTGTCGGCGGCCGCCTACTGCTGTTCCGCTACCTGGACGACGACCAGGCCCTGCTGTCCATCGAGCGCAGCGGCGAAGGCTACGCGGTACGCAAGGAGGCCGCCCAGCCTGACACCCGCGTGGTCATGCGTTCAGGCGAGATCCGCCATTCCCTGTTCGGCGCCACCGATGCCGCCGACGTGCCCGATTCGATCGCCTCCCAGATGGCCGAGGTGTTTTCCGGCGACATCGATTTCCATCGCGATCTGCGCCAGGGCGACCGCTTCGCGGTGGTCTACGAGGTGCAGTACCACGGCGGCCGCATCCTGCGCACCGGCCGCCTGCTGGCGGCGGAGTTCGTCAACCAAGGGCAGTCCTACCGCGCCGTGCATTTCGTCGACCCGCAGGGCCGCGAGGGCTACTACACCCCGGACGGCAAGAGCATGAAGCGTGCCTTCCTGAAGTCGCCCATCCCGTTCAGCCGCATCTCCTCCGGCTTCTCGCGCTCGCGCTATCACCCCGTACACAAGGAATGGCGCGCCCACAAGGGCATCGACTACGCCGCCCCGACCGGCACCCCGGTGCGCGCGGTGTCGGATGCCAGGGTGACCTTCGTCGGCAGGAAGGGCGGCTATGGCAACCTCGTCGTCCTCAAGCACCAGGGCCCCTATGGCACCGCCTACGGCCACCTGTCGCGCTTCGCCAAGGGCCTGCGCAACGGCAGCCGGGTCAGCCAGGGCGACATCATCGGCTATGTCGGTGCCACCGGCGTGGCCACCGGTCCGCACTTGCACTACGAGTTCCGGGTCAACGGCGTCCAGCAGAACCCGCTCGCCACCCGCATGCCGGCCAGCTACCCGCTCGATGCCCGCTACCGGGCCCGGTTCGCCGCCGCCGCGGCGCCGCGCGTGGCCCAACTCGACCTCTTGGGCGGGCGCGACCTCGCCGCCCTCGATTGAGCGGCGCAGCCACACCGGGCTGACCGGCGCGTGCGTACCGCGCGCCCGAGCGGCCGTCAGGCGGCCTGGGCGGCGCCGCCGATCAGCGAGCAGAACACCAGTTCGAACGGGATATCCTGCTCACAGGTGCGCGCCTTCAGCGCCGTATCCACGCTCACCAGACGCAGGTTGACGGCGTACTTGTTGGCGCTGACCTCGGGCACGCAGGCCCACTGCTCGTCCAGTCCCACCCGCAGCAGCTGGACCACCCGCCCTCCGAGCATGAGCTGAAACAGCCCACCACTGGCGACGTAGCGTTCGCGGCCGCCGCTTTCACGCAAGGTCTCCAGGATCAGCTCGACGCCGTTGCGCACCGGCAGCAGCGGCGCCAGCCACTGGCCGAGATCGGCGTTGCGCCGCGCGGCTGGTTGGTTGAGCCAGTAATGATAGCCGGGCAGGTCGAAGCGGCAAGCGCCGCCAGGGATCGCGGTGCGGCTCTTGATGCCGTTAAGCCAGTCGTTGTCACGAACGTGCTGGCCGAGCTTGCCGGACAGGCCGTGCAGTTCGGCAAGCACGCCGGCGACCCGCGCCAGCAGGCGGTCGAGCCGCTCGGGGTCGACCGCGGGGTTGGCACGCAAGGGCTCCAGGGACTGCTTCTGGCGCTCCAATTCCTGGATGAGGTCGCTGCGCAACTCCGGTCGCGTCATCACGTCGACCAGTTCGAACAGGGCCAGAAGGCCGGCGTGGTGCGAGCGGGGGTCACCCGCCTGCATGAAGAAGGCCGCCTTGTCGAACAGATCCTCCAGGCGCAGCCAGGTGCGTATCCGTTCGTTCAGAGGGTATTCGTATACGATCACGGGGGCCTATTCATTCGCGGGTGGCGTGCGCTGCGCGGCGGCACGGCCGCCGAAACGGCAGCGGGCTGCCGGCCGGACCGATTTTGCAGTATGGCGGCGGCGCCTGGCAATGGCCAGTTACCCTGCATGGTCCCGTGCCGCCTGCAGATACGCGCGGTGCAGGGCGGCCACCGCCGCGGCAAGGTGCTCCGGCTCGCCTTCGTTGTCGATCACGTCGTCGGCCGCGGCCAGCCGTTCTGCGCGGCCGGCCTGGGCGGCCAGCATGGCCTGAGCCGTGGCGGCCGTCACACCGTCCCGCCGCATCACCCGCTCGATCTGGCGCGCCGGTGAACAATCCACCACCAGAACACGGTCGAGCAATCCGCCATAGGCGCCAGTCTCGATCAGGAGCGGCACCACGAGCAGCACGTAGGGCGCCGTCGCGGCCGCCACGGCCGCCGCCGCGCGCGCCCGGATCAGCGGGTGCAGGATAGCCTCCAGGCGCCGGCGTGCGCCGGCATCGGCGAACACCAGCCGGCGCATGGCGGCGCGGTCTAGGCCGCCGTCGCAGGCGACGACGCCGGCGCCGAAACCAGCCCGGATGGCCGCCATGGCGGCGCCACCGGGTGCGGTCAGCTCGCGCGCGATGAGGTCGGTGTCGACCACTCCGGCGCCGAACTCGGCGAACAAGCTGGCCACCCGGCTCTTGCCGCTGCCGATGCCGCCGGTCAGGCCGACGCAATAGGGACGCGTCATCCGCCCAGGTAGAGGGCCATGATCGCCCTCCCCCAGAACAACGCCAGCAGACCGGCCAGCACCAGGTATGGGCCGAAAGGGATCGGCCGCGCGCGATCGTGGCCGGCCAGGGCGACGAGGGCGATGCCGACCAGGGCGCCGATCAGGCTGGAGGCGAGCACGATCAGCGGCAGCAGGGTCCAGCCGAACCAGGCGCCCAGGGCGGCGAGCAGCTTGAAGTCGCCGTGGCCCATGCCCTCCTTGCCGGTCAGACGGCGGAATAGGTGATAAACCAGCCAGAAGATGAGGTAGCCGGCCATGGCACCGATCACCGCCTCGGCGAGCGGCGCGAACAGGCCGGACAGGTTGGCCAGCAGGCCGAGCCAGACTAGCGGCAGGGTGAGGTCGTCGGGCAGGTACTGGGTGTCGAGGTCGATGAAGGCCAGTGCGAGCAGCGTCCAGACCAGGATCAGGGCGAAGCCGGCCTGCCCGGTGAAGCCGAAGCGCCAAGCCACGGCGACGGCCAGCAGAGCGGCCAGCAACTCGACCAGGGGATAGCGCCAACCGATGCTGGCGCCGCAGGCGGCACAGCGGCCACGCAGCCAGAGGTAGCTCAACAGCGGGATGTTCTCGTGCCAGGCGATGGCGTGGCCGCAGGCCGGACAGGCCGAGCGCGGCAGCAGCAGGTTGAACGGCGCCGTCGCCGCGACCGGCTCGCCGCGCAGTTCCGCGCACTGATCGTGCCATTGCCGCTCCAGCATGATGGGCAGGCGGTGGATCACGACGTTGAGGAAGCTGCCGACCACCAGGCCGAGGAGAGCGGCGACGCCGGCCCACAGTACCGGGGAGGTGGCCAGCGCCTCGATCAAAATGCCGTCCCCATCTTGAATATGGGCAGGTACATGGCGATCACGATGGTACCGATGAGGCCTCCCAACACGATCATGATGAGGGGTTCGATCAGGCTGGAGATGCCGGCCACGGCGTCGTCCACCTCGCGCTCGTAGTAGTCGGCCACCTTGTCGACCATGGCGTCGAGGGCGCCGGACTCCTCGCCGATCGCCACCATCTGGATCAGCATGCTGGGGAACACGCCGGTCACCTGCAGCGACGAGGTCAGGCTGGCGCCGGTCGCCACGTCGGTACGTATTTTCAGGGTCGCCGACTCGAACACCGAGTTGCCGGCGGCGCCCGCCACCGACTCCAGCGCCTCGACCATGGGCACGCCGGCAGAGAACAGCGAAGCGAAGGTGCGCGCCCAGCGCGACACCGTCGCCTTCTGGAGCAAGGGGCCGAATATCGGCAGCTTGAGCGACCAGGCGTCAATACGGGCACGAAAGGTCTTGGATCGCTTGAAGGCAGTCAGGATGGCGTAGACGGCGGCGGCGGCGGCGCCGAAGATCACCCACCACCACTCCACGAAGGCATCCGAGATGCGGATCACCAGAGCGGTCAGGGCGGGCAATTCGGCCCCGCTGCCCTCGTACAGGGTCTTGAAGGTGGGGATCACGAACAGCATGATGCCGGCGGTGATGATGAAGGCCACCACGATGACGATGGCCGGGTACATCAGGGCCGACTTGATCTTGCCCTTGATGGCAAGGATCTTCTCCTTGTAGGTGGCGATCCGTTCCAGCACGGTCTCCAGGATGCCAGCCTGCTCGCCCGCCTCGACCAGGTTGCAATACAGGCCGTCGAAGTACTTGGGGTGGCGGCGGAAGGCCTGATTGAGCGCGGTGCCGGACTCGACGTCGGCCTTGATGACCCCGAGCAGCCTCTGCAAGGCCGGGTTGGCGTGGCTGCGCGCCGTGATGTCGAAGGACTGCAGCAGCGGCACCCCGGCCTTGACCATGGTGGCGAGCTGACGGGTGAACAGGGCGATGTCCTTCTCGCTGATCGTCCGGCCACGCGCCAGGATGCCCTGCTTGCGTACCCGAGTGGCGTTGATGCCCTGGCGGCGCAGGCTCTGCTTGACCACCGCCTCACCGGCGGCGAGCATCTCGCCCTTCATCTTGCGCCCGAGCTTGTCGGTGCCTTCCCAGGTGAAGGGGATCTCCGCGGCCTGCTTCGCAGTCTTGCCTACTGCCATGCTCGCCCCTCGATCCTCATTCGTTGGTGACGGCCAGCACCTCTTCCAGCGAGGTGATGCCCGACTTGACCTTGAGCAGGCCGGACCGGCGCAGATCCAGCACGCCCTCGTTGCGCGCCTGGGCGGCGATGTCGCTGGTGCTGGCGTTCTTCAGGATCAACCGGTTGATCTCCTCGCTGATCGGCATCACCTGGTAGATGCCCACCCGGCCCTTGTAGCCGGTGTTCTTGCAGATGTCGCAGCCGACCGGCCCGTAGGCCTGCCAACTGCCGTCGAGGTCGGCCTCGGTGAAGCCGGCGTTGAGCAGCGCCTCGGGCGGGATGTCGACCGGCGTCTTGCAGTTCGTGCACAGGCGGCGACCAAGGCGCTGGGCGGTGATCAGGAGCACCGACGAGGCTACGTTGTAGCTCGGCACGCCCATGTTGACCAGGCGGACCAGGGTCGCCGGGGCGTCGTTGGTGTGCAGGGTGGACAGCACCAGGTGACCGGTCTGGGCCGCCTTGATGGCGATGTCCGCCGTCTCCATGTCGCGTATCTCGCCCACCATCACGATGTCCGGGTCCTGGCGCAGGAAGGCGCGCAAGGCGGTGGAAAATTCGAGACCGGCCTTCTCGTTCAAATTGACCTGGTTGACACCCGGCAACTGGATTTCCACCGGATCCTCCACGGTGGAAATGTTGACGCCAGCCCTGTTGAGCAGGTTCAGGCAGGAATACAGCGACACCGTCTTGCCGCTGCCGGTCGGCCCGGTCACCAGGATCATGCCATAAGGGCGCTTGATGGCATCGAGCAGGTGCTGGAGCTGCTGCGGCTCATAGCCCAGCTGGTCAATCTTGGTATCCAGGGCGGTGCTCGAGTCCAGGATGCGCATGACGATCTTCTCGCCATACAGGGTCGGCAGGGTGCTGACCCGGAAGTCGACGGTGCGCTTGCGCGACACCACCAGCTTCATGCGGCCGTCCTGCGGCACGCGCTTCTCCGAGATGTCCAGCTTGGAGATCACCTTGATGCGGGAGGCGATCTTTTCCTTGATCGCCACCGGCGGTTGCGCCACCTCGTAGAGGATGCCGTCCATGCGGTAGCGGATGCGATAGTACTTCTCGTAGGGCTCGAAATGGATGTCCGAGGCATTGCTGTTGATGGCATCCATCATGATCTTCTGCAGGTAGCGCACCACCGGGGCATCGTCTATGTCCTGCGCCGCCGAGGTGTCGATGGCGGCCTGGGTCTCGTCGTCCCTGAACTCCAGGTTGAGATCCTCGGTGTCGATGCTCTTCAGGATGTCGTCCTGCCGGCCCTCGGTGTTGTGCTCAAGGAAGCGGGCCAGCTTGTCCTCCTCCAGCACCACCAGTTCCACGGCCAGGCCGGTCTGGAACTTGACGTCGTCGAGGGCCTGCAGGTTGCCCGGATCCGACACACCGAGAAATAGACGGCTGCCGCGCTTGGCCAGCGGGATCACTCGGTGCTTGTCGATCAGCTTGGGATCGACCACACCAGTGGGGATCACGCCGCTGTCGAGGACGTCGAGATCGAAGAAGGGCAGGCCGTAGGTGACGGACGAAAAGGCGGCGAGTTGGGCCGGACGAAAACGCTTGGTGCGCACGAGATAGGTAACGATCCCCTCGCCCGCCGCCTTGGCCTGGGCCTGCAGGGTTTCCCCCTCTTCCTGACTGAGCAATCCCTGCTGGACCAGGGCGCGACACAGGCCGGTCAGATTGCTGGCTACGCTCGCCACCGTTCCCTCTTCGGCATGAAAGTCCGGTTGATGATGGCCAGAGTAGGCATAAATGTCAAAGCGCTTCAGGCCTGCTCATCCGGACGCAGGCGGGCCGTCTTCACGCGGCGGCCGGCAACCTGCACGATCTCGATGGCACAGCCGGCGACCTTGATGGTGACGCCGGCCTCCGGCATGGCCTCGAGGTACTCCATGATCAGGCCGTTGAGGGTACGTGCACCTGCCTGGGGCAGGTCGAGGTCCAGCTTGCGGTTGAGGTCGCGCAGGCTGGCGGTACCCTCGACCAGGTAGCCGCCCGCCTCATCGGTCACCCAGCCTTTGCCGCGCAGCGGGTTCGCGCCGGCAAACTCGCCGACGATCTCTTCCAGGACGTCTTTCACCGTGACCAGGCCGAGCAGTTCGCCGTATTCGTCGACCACCAACCCACGCGACTGGCGGTTGTCCTGGAACTGGCTCAACTGGGTGAGCAACGGCGTGCCGGACGGCACGAAATAGGCCGCCCTCAGGCCTTCCTGGAAGTTCCCGACATCGAACTCACCCTCCCCGAGATGGGCCAGGGCACGGCGTACATGGACGATGCCGACGATATCGTTGAGTTCGTCGCGGTAGATCGGCAGGTGAGCGTGGTGGCTGGTCTGCAGGCGCTCGATGATCTCGTCCGCCGGGGCGGTGAGGTCGATGGCCTCGATCTCGCCGCGTGGCAACATGACGTCATCGACGGTCAGGTTCTCGAGGTCGAACAGGTTGAGCAGCATACCGCGGTGGGAGTGAGGCAGAAAGCTGCCAGACTCCGCCAGCAGGGTACGCATCTCCTCCACCCCCATGCGGCTGGCGCCGTCGTCCTCGCCGGCCTTGAGCCGGAACAGCCTGAACTGGCCCTGCACGAACAGGTTGATGAACCAGATCACCGGGTGGAACAGGCGCTGCAGGAGGGCGAGGGGAAAACTCACCACCGGCACGATGCGCTCCGCATAGGAGGCGCCGATCACCTTGGGCGTCACCTCGGAGAAGACCAGGATCATGAAGGTCACCACCAGGGTAGCCAGGGTGAGGGACAGTTCGCTCTCGCCGAACATCCGGAAGGCGATCACGGTGACCAGGGCGGCGGCGGCCGAATTGACCAGGTTGTTGCCGAGCAGGATCACCGAGAGCAGGCGATCGGTGCGCGCCAGCAGCCCCTCGGCCAGCCTGGCGCCGCGGTGCCCGGCCCGGGCCTGGGTCTTCAGGCGGTAGCGGTTCACCGCCATCATGCTGGTTTCGGAACCGGAGAAGAAAGCGGACAGGATCAACAGCAGCAGCAGCGCCAGCAGCAGGGCGCCTAAAGGTATCTGGTCCAATGCGGGGGCCGCGTGAAGAACACGGCCCTAGTCTAGCAGCCCGTCAGGCCCGCTGCAGCAGGACTTCCAGGACGAACTTGACGCCGACATAGGACAGCAGCAGGCTCACGAAGCCGGCCAGGGTCCAGTAGATGGCAGTGCGGCCGCGCCAGCCATAGATGCGCCGCCCGGCCAGCAGGGCGGCATAGATCGCCCAGGAGGCAATGCCGAACACGGTCATGTGTGTAAGCGGCAGGACCCGCCCGTAGATGGATTCGGAGAACAGCAGGCCGGACAGCAGAGTCAGGGTCAGGATGACGAAACCCAGCTCGACCATGCGGAAGAGCAGCTTCTCCAGGGTCAGCAGGGGCGGCAGGCCGGCCACCGCCTTGGGCGGCACCGCCTTGTGCAGGTGCTTCTCGGCCAAGGCGATGAGCGCGGCGTGCAAGGCCGCCACGGTGAACAGGCCATAGGCGGCGAAGGCGGCCAGCATGTGGACGCGGAACCAGGGCTGCCCGGCGGTCGGGATGGCGTGCCCCTCGGGCAGCATGGCCTGCAGCAGGACGCCCAGCGCCCCGAACAGCAGTACGAAGCTCTGCAGTCCCGTCACCGGGTAGTGCCAGGCGGCGAGGCCATAGAACAGCACGGTCAGGGCCGCCACGGCCGACAGCGAGGTGCCGAAGCCCAGGCTCAGGCCGGCCGCGGGCAGCATCAGCCCGGCCAGCAGATAGAGGTGCAACGCCAGCGGCACAAACAGCAGCAGCCGGCTCGCCCCATCCGGTCGACAGCAAGCAGGCCCACCGGGACGGAAGTAGGCCGACAGGCCCAGATAGGCGGCGACCGCAAGCAGGTGAAGTAGCGCTTCAGGCATGTTGTTCTGGCCGTTGCCGAGTCGGCGATTTGATAAACTGCGCCAGTTTAGCCGATTAGAAGCGACAAGGTTATGTTCGACAATCTATCCGAACGGCTTGGCCGGGTCGTCAAGAACCTGCGCGGCCAGGGCCGCCTGACCGAGGCCAACATCCAGGACGCCCTGCGCGAAGTGCGCGTTGCCCTGCTGGAGGCCGACGTCGCCCTGCCGGTGGTGCGCGAGTTCATCGCCCGGGTGAAGGACACGGCCATGGGCCAGGATGTCCTACACAGCCTCACCCCCGGCCAGATGCTGATCGGCATCGTGCACAAGGAACTGACCGCCCTGATGGGCGAGCAGGCCGCCCCGCTCGACTTCGCCACCCAGCCGCCGGCGGTGTTCCTGATGGCCGGCCTGCAGGGCGCCGGCAAGACCACCACCTGCGGCAAGCTGGTCCGCCTGATCCGCGAACGCGGCAAGAAGAAGGTCCTGCTGGTCTCCACCGACGTCTACCGTCCGGCCGCCATCGACCAATTGAAGATGGTCGCCGGCCAGGCCGAGGCCGACTTCTTCCCCTCTTCGCCCGAGCAGCGACCGCTCGACATCGCCCTGGCCGCACTCGACCACGCCAAGCGGCACTTCCACGACGTCCTCATCGTCGACACCGCCGGCCGCCTGCACATCGACGAGGCGATGATGCGGGAGATCCAGGAACTCCATAAGGCCCTCAATCCGATCGAGACCCTGTTCGTGGTCGACGCCATGCAGGGCCAGGACGCGGTCAACACCGCCAAGGCCTTCAACGACGCCCTGCCGCTCACCGGCGTCGCCCTGACCAAGCTGGACGGCGACGCGCGCGGCGGCGCCGCCCTGTCGGTGCGCCAGATCACCGGCAAGCCGATCAAGGTGGTCGGCGTGGGCGAGAAGCTCAGCGGCATCGAGGTCTTCCACCCCGAGCGCATGGCCAGCCGCATCCTCGGCATGGGCGACGTGCTGTCGCTGATCGAAGAGGCACACCGCGCGGTCGACCACGCCGAGGCCCTGAAGACGGTGCAGAAGCTGAAGTCCGGCAAAGGCTTCGACCTCGAGGACTTCCTGGCCCAGATGCAGCAGATGAAGAAGCTGGGCGGCCTGTCCACGCTGATGGACAAGCTGCCGGGCGCCGGCAAGGTGGGCGCCGACGACCTCGCCCAGGGCGAGCGGCAGATGAAGCGCCTCGAAGGCATCATCCACTCCATGACCCCGGCGGAGCGCCGCCGGCCGGAACTCCTCAAGGCCTCTAGGAAGCGCCGCATCGCCGCCGGCGCCGGCGTCCAGGTGCAGGACGTCAATCGCCTGCTCAACCAGTTCGAGCAGGCCCAGAAGATGATGAAGTCCCTAGGCAAGGGCGGCATGGCCAAGATGATGCGCGGCATGAAGGGCATGCTGCCCGGCATGCGCTGATCCCCTGGCGAGGCCGCGTTACGTTACTGCGGCCCGCCGCGTTACGTAACGCGGCCGCACGGCCAGCGAAGCCGGCGCACCCGCCAAGAAACCGCACACCCTGTATTCCCGGCCCTTGCCGGCGACTGTGACCCGCCGGCAAGGCATCCGGCTGCCACTGGCACGCCTATTGCATACCCCTCCTCGTTCGACGAAATGCGGCGCCCGAACCTGCTTCTGCGCGGTTTCGCCGGTCATCAATTACACATTTCTTCCTGAATCTTCGGAGTGGTGAAACATGGGAATCCTGGATGGCTTGCTGGATGCACTGCTGGGCGGCGGCACTTCCGCTGACGACGTCAACTCCATTCTCGGCGCGACCGCGGCCAATACCTCGGCCCTGAGCAATATAGCCGCCGCCAACTCGAACACCCTGGTCGCCACGGTGATCGACGGCATGACCAACATGGTCAACACCACCCTGCAGACCACCTTCGATGGCGTCATCGCACTGGAGGAAAGCACCATGGCCGGCAGCGCCGAGGCCATGAACAGCGTCGCCGGCAGCGCCGTCGATTTCGACGAGACCACCTATTCGATGTACTACATCGGCTCCTACGACAGCCCGTCCCACCAGAAGGTCGTCGTCAACACGCTCACCCACGACGGCGGCTCTGCCGTCATGTCCGCCTACGCCACCCATACCCTGGGCGGCCTGACGGCCGGCGTCGGCGAGGGCATCGCCGGCATGATGACCGGCGTGGGCAATGGTGCCGGCACCGCCATGGCCAACCTGGGCGCCCATGTCCCCGACATGCTGCCCGGCCTCACCACCTCCCTGGGCGGCACCATCTCCGCCAGCCTGGGTACCGCCGGCATGCTGGCCGGCAGCAGCCTGTAGGACCACGGCGACGCGGCCTGATGTGCGGGCGGAATGGTGACCGGCAAGAGGCAGGAAGGACGCGGCATGACGCGACATCGGAGAGCACTGGAGACGCCGCATGGGGAACGCGCCGCCGGCTTATCGGCGGCCACGACGATGGCAGGCCGGCGGCGCGGTCGCAGCGACCGGGCCATCGCATTCCGGGATGACCAGTCGCTCGCGCGGCTCTCCATCATCCTCACCGGCCTCGCCGCCATACTGGTTGCCGGCCAGATCAGCAGGCTCCTCGGCTAGACCATTGCCGGAAGGACGGGGCCGGCGGCATCCCGTCCTTAGTGTTTTCCATTCTGGACAAATGCGCCGTCACGGGCAGTCGTGCTTGCGACTGCCGAAGGCGGCCGACCCATACGAGCAATTTAGGGAAGGTAGATCATGGCCAACGACAACGCAGCCCATGCCACAGTCAACGACGTGCGAGGCATCGCCCATGCCCGCGACGGGCAGGGCGTGTCGCGCAGGTTGCTGCCGGGCGATAGCGTCGGTGAAGGAGAGATCATCGTCGTCGCGCCAAACGGTGAAGTCACCATCGACGACCCGCTGGGCGGCCGTCTCGTGCTTGGCGAGGGGCTGCATGAACGTGCCTTCGACCGCCTGCGCGCCAGCGGCGCGGCTGCCGAGTCCATCGGCCAAGCCATCGAGCACGGCCTCCCGCTCGATGACTTGCTGGAGGACCCTGCCGCCGGCCTCGGCGGTGCCGGCACCAACGAAGGCCATGGCTTCGTGCGGCTCGGCCGCATCAGCGAGACGGTCGGCTCAACGGTATTGGCGGACATGACCGCGGCGGGGTCGGCCGCCATCCACGACCTGGCCGACGACACCGCAGCCCCCCCCCTGAACACGGCCCCCGTCGCCGCCGACGACCACGCAGCACTGCTGGAAGACACGGTGCTGCAGGACAACGTGCTCGCCAACGACCACGACGTTGACGGCGACCCCCTGACGGTCACCGGCTTCAGCGTCGCCGGCGCCACCTACACCGCCGGCACCACCGCCGTCATCGCCGGCATCGGCGAGATCACCATCGCCGCCAACGGCGAC
>JAQVJE010000181.1 GCA_028695325.1 Gallionellaceae bacterium | reverse complement strand
CCACGATTGAGTTTGAGACGGAAAACACCGGCAAGAACAGCGGTAGCGGCCTATCGGGCGGCGGCGGCTCGATGAACCGGGGCAAGAGCACCGGCACCAGCCAGCAATTCACCGGCCGCGAGCTGCTGACGCCGGATGAGGTCATGCGCCTGGGGCCGGAGCATCCGATTGTCCTGGTGCGCGGCGAACGGCCCTACTTGCTCGACCGGCTGAACTACCTGGCCGATGCCGAATATGCCGGGCGGTTCGATGCGAACCCCTACCATAGCTAAGGGGTGACGTATGGCGGGCATCATCGCGGCGGTTCTCGGCGTCATCGCCCTGGCGTGGTTCCTGCGCCGACTGTTCCCTGCCCTGTTCGCTGCGGTGTTCGTCCTGGCCGCGCCGGCGTGGCTGGTCGGCGGCCTGCTGCTCGATCTGCTGCGGCGGCCGCTGGCCTTCCTGCGGCCGCTCGGCCTCGGCCTGGCCCGCCTGGTCGGCTTCGTCCTGGTGCTGCCGCTGCTGCCCTTCATCTTCGCCTGGTCGTTCTTCGCGGAGCTGTGGCGGCAGTTCCGGCCGAAGGCCAGCCCGGCACCGGCCGGGGTCAAGCCGCCCACGCCGATGCAGGCGGCCGCCAGGCGCACGGCGGACGTAATCGACCTGGCCGCGTTTCGCCAGCGGCGCGGGAAAGAGTAAAAGAGCGTTTGATTTTTTACTCTTTTGAGTAAATGATTTTAGCGGCTAAAGTCGGCCGCCCCTCAAGTGTCAATATCGGGCCGGAAAACGCGCAAGCGTTCCCGGCCTTTTCTTCGCCTGTTCCCTGCCCGTTCGCGCTGCGGCGGCTGATCTTGACACTTAAGGGGCCGATTACTCGCCGCTGCCGGGCTTCTTCCTTGTCGGCTTCACCTCGGCCGCCGGCGGCGTGATGCGGGCCAGCAGCGCGGCCGATTGTTCCTTGAGCGTGTCGAGCTGCCCGGCCATGCGGGCGGCTTCCTCGCGTGCCTGGCCGGCCGCCTTCATGGCCTGGTCGCGCTCGGCCTGGGCGGCGGTGAGGCGTTCGGCCATGCGGTGCGCCTCGGCGGCCGCCTGCTTGCGCTGTTCCTGGTGCGCCTCCTGGTCGGCATCGGCCCGCGCCTGCACCTTCGCCAGTTCGCCGCGCACCTGGTCGAGTTGGGCGCGTGCCTGGTCGGCGTCCTGGTGCGCTCTGTCCAGCTCCGTGCGCAGCTCGCCGGCCCGGCGCTCGATCTCTTGGGCGCGGGCCTCGGCCGTGTGCGCCTGCTCCTGGGCGGCGGCCAGTTGGCCGCGCAGCTCGTCGGCTTCGCCGCGTGCGGCCGCTTCGGCGGCCTCGATGGACGCCAGGCGGGTTTGCAAGGTTTCCAGCTCGGCGGCCTGGCGCTCGAAAGCCTCGGCCAGCTCCTGCCGCATGGCGTCTAGCTCGGCCCGCTCGGTTTCCCATGCAGCCTGTGCGCTGCGCAGGGATTCGTTCGCCAGCTCCTGGGCCTGTTGCCAGATCGCGGCCACGGCCGCGCTGCTGGCCTGCTGTACGGATTCCGGCACGGCGACGGCCACCGGCGCGGCCTGGGCCGTCTGCGACCTGCGCCATTCGCGCATCACGGCACTGGCTGCGTTCATATCCACGCGGGCGGCCCGGCGCACGGCATCGACGGTGGGCATCGCCTCGCGGCCTGACTGCTCGAAAAGATCGGTGGCGGCGGCAATGATGCGCTCGCGCACGTCTGCGGGAATGTGGGCGGCTTGCTGGGTCATGGCGTTGGCTCCGGCGGATAAGATAAGAATAATAATACTATTCTTATTATTCTTATGCAAGCCCTTATTTTCCCCTCGCCCTGGCAAGCCCGGCCGGAAGCGCGTTGTGGTCGAAATTCGGGCCTGTGCGGGCTGTGGCGGCGTTTTCCGGGGGAAATGGCACCCTAGCCCCTACCTCGCCCGGTTTCGGGCCTCCTGGGCGCTCCTGCGCGGCCTGGTCGTGATTCTTGAGCCTCCCTTGTTGGGAATGGCAATGCTGGCCCGGCTTGCCCGCTTGGTGACGGCCCTTCTTCTTGGCGTTCAACCTGCGGCCTTCCCGCCCGCGTTGTCGTTCGATGTGGGGCACGGCCTCGGCAAGCCGCTTTTCCCTGCTAAACCGCTTTTTGCGGCCTTTCAGCGTGCACGGCGCCGGATGAGGGCGCAGGCGGTGGAGTTGCCACCGGCGCGGCGTGCCGCGCCCTTGGCAAACAGTCTGGCCGTAGGCCAGCACGATTGCCGGAGGGGGAGCCGGCGAAGCCGGGGGAACCCCGGAGGGGTGCCCCGCCGAAGGCGCAGGCCGACGCGAAGCGGCGGGGCGAAGGGAGCGAAGCGACCGGAGGGTAGGCGCGTCCGTAGGACGCTTGGGCGGGTCGATCTGGCTGCGACTTATGCACAAGCCAGGCGGGTTTTAAGAGTTTTTATATGTTTTAAAGAGTTTTAGCCGGGAAAATTGCGGTTTTTCTCATATGAATCAATGGGTTGCGCATGTGCCCGGTGGGTAATGTACGGCTTTCGGTGTGCAAAGTACGGAAGCGGGTGGGTAATGTACGGGTTTCGGTGTGCAAAGTACGGGCTATCCACAGGCGAGAGGGTCGGAACCGATCAAAGCGGGGTTTAGCTAAACTTTTGACGGACTCTTGGCCCTCTCCCTCCGTACATTACACACCGGCAGGCGGTGGCAGCTCTGCATCGGCATGGTCGCGGTGGGTCATCACCAGCAGCGGGCCGCCCTGCCCGGCTTCCTCGCGCAGCTCGTACTCCGGCAAGTCGTTGGCCTGGATGATGTTGCGCAAGATGCGGCAGAACTCCTTGAACTTGCCTGCGCTGCCGCTGCGGTCGTAGATCGTCTGGAAGGCCCACTTTGCGGCGCTCTTGCCCGCTGCGCGGCGAGCCAGGCGATAGACGAAACGGCCAATGCCTGGGTCTATCAGGAAGTAGTCGGGATGAACGGTCAGCACGTCCGGGTTCTTGCCCTCCGTGATCTCGCGGTACATCCAATCGGCCAGCTCGATCTCGATGTATTCGGGCTTGCCGCTCTCGCTCTTGATGACCTTGTAGCGGCTAATCAGGGCCTCGCCCTCGGATACCGTCACCGTGCGGCCGTTCTTGGCCTTCCTGGTGCGCTGAACCGCAACGTGCGTGGTGTTGAGCCGGATGCAGGTTTCCACCAGGTCGTCTTTCTGTTTGCCGCCGTCCGCTCGTCGGCAGAACTTCAACACGTCCGCAACGTGCGGCCGGAACACGCGGCCAGGCTTCGCTCCCTTCCCTTCCCTGTAGCGGTTCATTGACTCTGTGAGGTGGGACACGGCCATTAACACCAAGTCGTAATCCCACACCGAAGCCATGCCGGCCGCGCCTGCCGACACGGTGACATGACCATCGGGCAGGGTGTAGTTAATGACCTCGCCCGCTCGCCGGTCCTTCTTGGAAAGACGGAACACGGCCACGTCCATGATGCTGCGGGAATCCTTTGTGCCCACGTCATAGAGCGTCGGGACAAAGAAGTCTGGCTGTTCGTCTCCCCTCGGCGGCTTGCGGATGCTCGATGCGGGGGGGGGCGATTTAACGGAGCCGGAACTGCGCTCACGCTCGGCCCTAGCTTCTTCCTCGCGCAGTCTGGCGGCGGCCTGCTCCCAGGATTCGCCCGGCCTGGCGGCCGCCTCGATGCGCTTCTGGCGCTGCGCGTCGTGCGCGGCCTTCAACCTCGCAAGTGATTTGTCCAGGTCGCCCAGGGCCTCGCCGATCTGCTGCGGCCCCTTCCCGCGCTCGTTGTTCATGGTGCCGCCCCTTTAGCCGCTAAAATTCAAATGAGTGAATGTGCTTTTGAGCGTCAATCCGGCAGACTGGCGACATACTCGGACAGCACATCTTTGATGCTCTTTCCCTGCTTCGTGGCGTAGATTTTCAGCTTCGCGTGCTGTTCGGCGGGTAGCTCGAAATTGACGCGCTTCATGCCGCCGGCGTCGTCGGCCAGGCTGGCAAGGGTCGCGGCCCGCGCCTTGTCGGTGCGTGCGCTCGGGCGGCCGGCGGTGAGTGCGGTTGTGGGCTTGCTCATTTTTTCATTTCCTCAAAAGCTCAATTGAGTTTCTGTTTGATCTCGGCGGCCAGAGCGCGAACCTCGGCCGCTGCATCGCCGTCCGGCTCGGATTCAAGAACGGTCGTGCCGGCGGCCGCCGTGCCGGGATAGCTCACGCGCTGCGTGATGCGGGCATCAAGGATGGGAAGCGCGTAGCCGGCCAGCGCGTCGGCAACCTCGCCGCCAATGCGGGTGCCCTTGATCGCCCTGGATACCACGAAAGCCGCTTGCAGCTTCCCGTCCGTGACTTCGATACGCTGCTTGACCAGCTCCACAA
>JAQVJE010000035.1:7433-19207 GCA_028695325.1 Gallionellaceae bacterium | reverse complement strand
TGTGCCAGCGGCTGCAGGCCTGCCGCCTCCGGCCTTGCCGAGGCGTGCACGCCTTCGAGCAGGACGAGCGCACGCTCGATGGCGCCTCCGCCACGCGACCGCCCCAGCACCATGGCCAGCCGCATCCGGGTTTCCGGGGTCTTCGGCTCGGCGGCCAGGAACATGCGTTCCCATTCCAGTTCCTGCCTCGACATCGCCCGTACCTGGTGGTGATACTCCAGCAGGCCGGCCACCTCGCCGCCATCGCTGCCCACCGGCGCATCGGGCCCGCAGATAAGCGGCTGTGTGGCGGCACAACCACCGAGCCCGAGCGACAGCATGAGGAGCAGCCATGGCAGCGACCGCAGGCCAGCCACGGCGCACCTGAGCGCCCCCTCGGCGATGCAACGCCGGCCATCAACGCGCATCCGGCACCTCGATGCGGAAGTGCGCACCCTGGCCGTGGTCGAGCAGGCTCACCCGGCCATCCATGGCCAGGACCAGTTCCTGCACGATGGACAGTCCGACGCCGCTGCCCTGGCGCGGCACCGGCGCCGGCCGCCGGCCACGCACGAATGGCCTGAAGATGCGTTCGACATCCTCCGCGGCCACGCCGGGCCCCTGGTCGATGACGTCTATCGCCAATCCCTGCCTGGATCGCCCGACCGCCAGCCGCACCCTGCCGCCTTGCGGACTGTAGTCGATGGCGTTGGATAGCAAGTTGTCGAGCGCGACCAGCATGCTTTCGCGGTCCAGGCTGGCGATACAGTCAACGCCCTCGATGTCGAGCTGCAGGCCACGCGCCTGTATCTGCAGTTCGCGCTGCCGGACCACCTCGTGCAGCAGTTCACGCACCCGGACCGGCCGCCGTTCCAGGCGGCGGGTGGCATAAGAGACCCCGTTGAGCTCAAGCAGGCCCTCGATCTGGCGCTGCAGGATCAGCACGTTGTGCTGCAGGATGTCGACCACTTCCTGCTGTTCCCCCCCCAGTTGTCCCACCACCCGCTCCTGCAGCAGGGCGACGCCCTCGCGCAGAGAGGTGAGCGGGGTCTTCAACTCGTGCGAGACATGGCGCAGAGTCTGTTCGCGACCGGCCTCAAGCTCCGCCAGGCGCAAGCGCAGCCATTCCAGACGGCGGCCGAGTCGGCTGAGATCGGCCGGCCCCTGCACGAGCACGGGCACGTCGAAACGGCTTTCGCCCAGATGCCCGATGGCACGTTCGAGCGAACGGATCGGCCGTCCCAGCCACCAGCCCAGCCCCAGCGCCACCAGCAACGTACCCAGGACGGCCGCCAGCAGCTGCCAGGCGAAACGGCGACCGTTCTCGGCCAGATCGTCGAGCAGGCGCGTGTTCTGTTCATCCACCCAATCCTTTCCCCATTGTCTGAGACGCTCGTTTACCTCCCTGAGCCTGAGCAGTGGCGAAAGCAGATCCTCTTCCGTCAAGCCATGGCGCAGACCGTCACGCAATGCCACGCTCGCCCGTCCCCAGTCGGCCGCCAACGGGGCCAGGGATACCCCGGCCAACGCCTCGAAGTGCCCGATCGCGCCCTGGAACTCGGTCAGGTTGCCATCGATGCGCTCCAGCAGGCTGTCGTCGCGCAACACCCGGTACTGGCGCGCGTTGCGTTCGACATCGGCCATGCGGGTATCCAATTCCTGGATTGCCCGGCTCAGCGACAGGGAACGCTCGCCGCCACGCCGGCTCTGCTCGACGAACTGTTCGACCAGCAACCAACTGCGTACCGCCGCAGCTCCCAGCAACAACGCGATCAAGACGAAACCCGCCAACATACTCTGGCGAAATGAAACACGAGCCATGGGTATGTCGTCACCTCAACAGAACCGCGATAAATTATTATACATGGAAATTTTCCACCATATGTTGTATATATTTTTTCACATACTCGCATGCAGTGACAACAGTCATGAACGAAATAAAAAATGCATGATTATCAAATGTTTATACAAACAGTCGCCAAATAGCGACTGACAACTCCATTGTTTTTCAATGGAATTTTATTACCAGGATAAAAACGTCTGTTTTTCACGACAAGCAATATTTAATTAATATAATAAATATGTCGTATATGCTTTATTTGTAATTAAAAATGATAATAACGCAAGCCTAGGGCGGGGATTTTGCTCTGGCATGCATATTGCCTAGCTGTGCCCCGACGGATCCGGGCCCAGCCGCCAGGTGCCCCTCGGCATCGGCGGCACGGGCCTGGTCGGCAAACGGCGATGCTGGCCACCCCACGCCGAAGGGGGGCCACGCGCCGCGACTGTGTTTGATCGGGGGACTTGATGGCAGTGGTACGACAGACAGTGCAAGCGCCGCAGGACGGCAACAACGCCATAGACGGCATCGTGGCCCGTTCACAGGTGATGCATGACCTACTGCGAGACGTGGCGCTATACGCCAATAGCGACGCCAATGCGCTGGTGCTCGGCGAGACCGGCACCGGCAAGGAGTCCATCGCCCGCGCCCTGCACCAGGGGCACGCCGGACGGCGGCATGGCCCGTTCGTGTCGGTGAATTGCGGGGCGATACCGGATGGACTGTTCGAGTCGGAGTTCTTCGGGCACATGAAGGGGGCCTTCACCGGCGCGGTGAACGACCACGCCGGTTACCTGGAACAAGCCAACGGCGGCACGCTGTTTCTCGACGAACTGGGCGAGCTGCCGCTGCACCAGCAGGTGAAGCTGTTGCGTGTACTGGAGCAACGCACCGTCACCCGACTGGGCTCGCGCACCCCCACGGCGCTGGATTTTCGCCTCGTGGCGGCGACCAACCGCGACCTGCGCGGCATGGCCGAACAGGGCACTTTCCGGGCCGACCTGTACTACCGGGTGGCTGTCCTGTTGTTCCGCCTGCCCAGCCTGGAGGAACGCGGCGCCGCCGACAAGCGGGTGATCTTCGAGACCGTGCTGAACCGAGTCGCCGAGCGCAACGGCCATCGTTTCGCCAGCGTGCCGGCCTGGCTGCTCGACGAAGTCGCGCGGCTACGCTACCAGGGCAACGTGCGCGAGCTCATCAACCTGGCCGAGCGCATCGCCATCGCCGCGCAGGCGATCGGCGACTGGGAGGCCGGGCAACTCCTGCCCATGCTGCGTCGTCACCATGAGGTCACCGGGACCAGCAGCGGGCGAACGGCCTGGAGCGGCAGGGACGAGGCCGAGCGCAAGCGCGTCCTGGCACAGCTGGAGGCCAACGGCTGGCGGCGCCAGACGACGGCGGCGGCGCTGGGCATCAGTCGCAAGGTGCTGTGGGAAAAGATGCGCAAGTACCGACTGTATGAGCACCAGGCCCTGGCGAGCGGCGCGGGAGAACAACTTGGCAGTTGAAGCCGTATCGGCAGGGCAGATGGCCCCGGCAGCAGTCTCCCAGGCGGCCCCGTCGCAGGCGACAGCACAGAAGGAGGAAACGGCGGCGAACGATGCCGCCGAGGCGCGCGCCCACTCTGGCATCTACGCGTTCTGCCTGGTCTCGGCCTTCCACCAGCGGCCCTGCGACCCGGAGCTGCTGGCCATGAGCGAGGGTTTCGAGCAGCGCCAGACGGGCGTGGCGGACCTGCTGCTCATCGCCCGCCGGCATGAATTCAAGGCGCGCACGGCCACCTTCGCCTGGGACGACCTGAAGCGGCAGACCTTCCCGGTCCTGGCAGAGCTCGCCAACGGTGACTTCCTGGTGGTGGCGCGGGTGGAGGCCGACCGCGTGATCCTAGTGGAACCGCGCAAGGGACAGCCGTTGGTGGCCACCCAGGCCCAGTTCGAGGCCATCTGGACCGGCCGCCTGGTTCTGCTCAAGCCGCGCCTGCGCTGGGACGACCCCAACCGGCGCTTCGGCCTGGCCTGGTTCCTGCCGGTAGTCAAGAAGTACCGCAAGGTGCTGGTTGAGGTAGGCCTGGCGGCCTTCGTCATCCAGGTATTCGCCCTCGCCACGCCGCTGTTCACCCAGTTGGTCATCGACAAGGTGCTGGTACACCGATCTCTCTCCACCCTCAACGTGCTGGGCATCGGCATGCTGGCGGTGGTGGCCTTCGAAGGTGTGCTCAACGTCCTTAAGGTGCAATTGCTCACCCACACCACCAACCGCATCGACGCCACCCTCGGCGCCCGCCTGTTCAACCACCTGCTGCGCATACCGTTGCGCTATTTCGAGGAACGCCGGGTGGGCGACACGGTGGCCCGCGTGCGCGAGCTGGAGAGCATCCGCCAGTTCCTCACCGGCTCCAGCATGATGGCTTTGATCGACATCCTGTTCCTGGGGGTGTTCATCCCGGTGATGCTGCTCTACAGCGTCGAGCTGACCCTGGTGGTGATCGGCACCCTGCCCCTCCTGGCCGGGCTGTCGCTGGCCTCCTTCCCGGCCTTGCGCAAGCGTCTGTCAGAGCGATTCGACCGCGGCGCCGAATACCAGTCCTTTCTGGTCGAGGCGGTCACCGGCATCCTCACGGTCAAGGCCCTGGCGCTGGAGAATCAGATGTACCGGCGCTGGGAGGCCCTGCTCGCGCGCTACGTCATGGCCTCCTACCGCACAGAGGTGCTGGCGGGGGTGGTGGGCTCGCTGGGCCAGGTCGTCCAGCGCCTGATCACCCTCCTGCTGCTCTGGTACGGCGTACACCTCGCCCTCGACGGCGTCATCACCGTCGGCCAGTTGATCGCCTTCCAGATGATCGCCGGCCAGGTGACCGGCCCCGTGCTGCGCATGGTGCAGACCTGGCAGCACTTCCAACAGGTCGGCGTATCCATCCAGCGCCTCGGCGACCTGATGAACACCCCGGCCGAACCCATCCTCAACACCGCACGCAGCAATCTGCCACCGCTGCGCGGCCGCGTCACCCTGCAGGCGGTGCGCTTCGGCTACCGTCCGGATGCCCCCCCGGTGGTGCGCGACATCGACCTCGATATCGCACCCGGCACCTTCGTCGGCATCGTCGGTCGCAGCGGCTCCGGCAAGAGCACCCTGGCCAAGCTGCTGCAGCGTCTCTACCTGCCGGACGGCGGCACCATCCTGCTCGACGACATCGACCTCAAAGAGCTCGATCCGGTTTGGCTGCGCCGGCAGATCGGCGTGGTGCTGCAGGAAAACTACCTGTTCAACGGCAGCATCCGGGACAACATCGCCATCCATATACCCGACATCGCCATGGAGAGGGTGCGCGAGGTCGCCGCACTGGCCGGGGCGGACGAGTTCATCGCCAAGCTGCCTGATGGTTATGACACCCTGGTCGGCGAACGCGGGGCTTCGCTCTCGGGCGGCCAGCGCCAGCGCATCGCCATCGCCCGCGCCCTGCTCACCAACCCGCGCATACTCATCTTCGACGAAGCCACTAGCGCCCTCGACTACCGTTCCGAGCGCATCATCCAGGCCAACCTCGGGCACATCGCGGCGGGCCGCACGGTGTTCATGGTGGCACACCGGCTGTCGGCGGTACGCCACGCCGACATCATCCTGGTCATGGACGAGGGCCGCGTGGTGGAGCGCGGCACCCACGACGAACTACTGGCCATGGGCGGACTGTACGCCTCGCTGGTCAACGAGGGCGACCTGCCATGAATACTGCGCAGAGCCGGACTGGCGGGCGCGGCGCGCGCCTGCGGGAAGCGGCGCGCGCCTACCGGGAGCAGTCCCGCGTACGCGAACTGCGCCGTCTCGAGCAGGACTTCCTGCCGCCCCTGCTGGAGATCCAGGACAGTCCGCCGTCGCCGAACAAGCGGCTGGTGCTATGGTCGCTGCTGACGCTGCTGGTCGTCGCCATGCTGTGGAGCTGGTTCGGCCATATCAACGTGGTCGCCACGACGACCGGGCGCTTCCTGCCGGATGGCCGCCTGCAGGTGGTGCAGCCGATGCAGATGGGCGTGGTCAAGTCCATCCTGGTCCAGCCCGGCCAGGAGGTGCGTGCCGGCGACGTCCTGGTGGAACTCGATGCCGGTCCCCTGGCTGCCAGCCAATTCTCGCTGGAGCAGAACGTCGACCTCAACGAGCAGAAGCGGCGCCGCCTGGCCGGGCAACTGGCCAACCGGCACCCCGACGGCCGCGCGGCATCGGAGATCGACGCCACCCAGCGCAACCTGTGGCAAGCAGAGATGGATGCCTACCACAGCCAGCAACAGGTCGCTGCCGCCACGGTACGTGAAATCGAGGCCGAGATCGTCGCCGGCGAGGCGCTCCTGGCCAGCCAGGGACACGCACTGGCCATCGCCGAGGAGCAGACTGAGAACGCGCGCGCGCTGGCCGAGATCGGCGCGATCGCCCGCCACGACTACCTGCAGGCCGAGCGCGACCGCCTCGCCCAGCAAGGCGAGTTGGATTCCCGCCGCGAGCGGATGCAGACGCTGCGCGCACGCCTCATCTCGGCGCGCGCGGCCCAGGCGCGGCTCGATGCGGAGCGGCGCCTGCACCTGCTCGACCAGATGGCCACCGCCCAACAGCAGGGCTGGGCGCTGATGGAAAGTGGCGCGAAGGTTTCCCACGACCTGGCGGCACAGAACCTGCATACCCCCGTGGACGGCATCGTGCAGGCGGTCAACGTCACCTCCCTGGGCGAGGTGGTGGCGCCCAGGCAGGAGGTGGTGACCATCGTGCCCAAGGACGTGCCGCTGGTCGTCGAAGTACAGGTCGCCAACCAGGATGCCGGTTTCGTCAAGCCCGGCCAGCCCGTGGAGATCAAGGTCGACGCCTTCCCGTTCATGCAGTACGGCGTCCTGCCCGGACGGCTGATCTGGATCAGCCCGGACGCCGAGAATGATGCCCAGCGGGGCCTGTACTACCGCGCCAGGATCGAGTCGGAACGCACATCCCTCTTCCATAACGGCAAAGAGATGCCGATGCGCCCGGGCATGTCGGTGACAGTGGACGTGAAGACGGGCGAGCGTCGCATCATCGATTTCTTCCTTTCCCCCCTGCTGAAGAACCTCAATGAGAGTCTGTCCATACGCTGATCGGCTGACCGGCGCGCCAGCACCGGACGGCTGCCGTGCCGGGATGGCGGCGTGCCCGTATGCACGCGGCCTGGACGCGACCTGGGTCACCCTGGCCTGCCGGCAATGTTACGTAACACAGGCGGCGTGTACCCGAACACTTCGTAACATGCGGGGGATCGCCTTGCGACCCTCCGCCCACCCACACCATCTAGACATCTGAATTTAAAGATCTTTTTATTTATGGCAACAAAAACAATATCTGGCACGTGTATTGCTAACTAAATATATTGTGTATCTAGCAGTCATACACCCGATACAGGGTCGCAGGCTCCCTGGCTCGGTCACCAATCAGTCTGCATTTTTTGTTACCAAGGAGAAATATTATGGGACTTCTGGATGGCTTGTTGGGTGCCCTGCTGGGCGGTGGTGGGACTTCCGCTGACGACGTCAACTCCATTCTCAGCTCGACCGCGGCCAACGCCTCGGCCCTGAGCAACGTCGCCGCCGCCAACTCGAACACCCTGGTCACCACGGTGATCGACGGCATGACCAACATGGTCAATACCACCCTGCAGACCACCTTCGATGGCGTCATCGCACTGGAGGAAAGCACCATGGCCGGCAGCGCCGAGGCCATGAACAGCGTCGCCGGCAGCGCCATCGCCTTCACCGAGCAGACGGCCGCCACCACCTACGACAGCGCCGGCCACAAGCTGTCGGAAAGCGCCTCGATGAGCCACAACGGCGGTTCCGCCATCATGGTCGCCTACGCCACCCATACCCTGGGCGGCCTGACGGCCGGCGTCGGCGAGGGCATCGCCGGCATGATGACCGGCGTGGGCAATGGTGCCGGCGCCGCCATGGCCAACCTGGGCGCCCATGTCCCCGACATGCTGCCCGGCCTCGCCACCTCCCTGGGCGGCACCATCTCCGCCAGCCTGGGTACCGCCGGCATGCTGGCGAATTCCTCCCTCTAAGCAGTAACGGGTGGAAGGGAGGCCCGGCCGATGGTCGGGCCTTTTCCAGTTTCTACAACGGGCTGCGCGGTGAACCCGCCTGTGCCGCCAGCGGCACGAGTCGGGCATCGGCATCCTCTAGCGTCTGGATGCACACATACCATGCTGACCAGCTTACTGAACACGGTAGGCAGCCTGCTCGGCGCGGTCGTCGACCTCGTGGGCGGCTTGCTTGGCAGTCTGACCGGGGCGATCGCCCCTGCTCCTGCCATCACGACCACACTGGTCACCGATGCCCCCAGTGCGAACGACACGGATCCGGCGGCGACTCCCTCGCCGGTGCAGACGGCCATCGACGGCATCTCCAACGAGTCCAGCAGTCTGCTCGACTCGGCCATCGACGGCACCGACCAACTGATCGAAACCGGCATTGTGGACAGCGCCCATGCCCTCGGCGAACTGGCACAGGACCTGGCGGGGTACACCATCACCACGACCACCACCAGCTATTACCCCGACGGCACGCTGGCAAGCGTGGTGGAAGAGGTTTCCCATGCCCCCGGCGCGATGGTCATGATGCACTATGTCAGTGAGGTACTGGCGCCGCAGGTCAACGGCATCGGCGCCGGCGTCGAGCAGTTCATGCAGCAGACCGGCGCCGGCATCGAGCAGGCACTGGGCAACATCACAGCCTACGACCTGAGTTATTCGACCTACTTCGGCACCAGCCTCCTCGTCATCGACCGGATATGAGTGGCGGCACCGTACAGATTTGTACCGCAACATTGAACGAATTCCGAGGCAACCATGGCACTTACCAACACGATCTCCAACCTGACCGGCAATGTCCTATCCGTCATTGGACAAGGCCAACAGACTGCACTGTGGCAGCTATCCAGCCAGGCTCAGCTCACCAGCACGCAGGCGGCCCAGGTGGCCAGCGGCCGGGTCGACGCCGCCATCCGCAACATGACTGCCATGCAGTCATGGGACATCGGGGATGACCTGGCGGACGGCGCCAACATCGCCCTGTCCGGCCTGCTCGGCAGCACCGCCAGCCTGGGCGAGCTGATGAGCGTCGGCATCACCATGAGCGTGACCGACACCCAGGTCACCGCCAACGGCGATGGCACCGTGACCGTGACCACGACCACCACCCATGCCCCCGGCGTCGACCGGGTGCTCGAGCGCCTGCCCGACTACAGCGCCGCACCCGCCGGCGACACCGGCGCCTGGCTGGCCGCGCTGCTCGACCAGAGCGGTGCGGACGTGGCCGAAAACATGGCGGCCTATTCCGCCAGTCTGCCGCAGCAGATCCCCGACTTCGTCCAGGCCGGCGCCGCCAGCCCCGCCCTGGGTGTTTCGCTGGTGGTGAGTCTGCCGCCCTCCTACTGAACCAGACCGCGCTTTGCCTCGCTACATAGCACCGCCGGCGGAAGCCGGCGGCCAGCGGCCGTTGCGCGGACGGCACGCCTCGCCGACGCGGCCTTCGCGGCGCCTGGCGACGGTGGCGTGCGCCCTCCTGCTGTGCGCCAGCCAGGCATCCCCCGCCCCGCATGGCCGCCCCCCTTTCACGCATACCGCCACCCCACCGCAGGCCAGCCCACCACTCAGGCTGAAAATGGCGATGTCCTGCGCGGGTATCGACCTGGCATCCGGGCCGATCGATCCGTCGGATCCGGCATTCGGCCCGACCAGGCGGCGCCCGCTATCCCTGCACGAGGCCCTGGAGCGCACCCTGGTGGATACACCAGCCATGCTGCGCGGCAGTGCCACCGTCGACAAGGCGAAGGCTGAACTACTGGGGGCGGGGGGTGCCTTCCTGCCCCGGGTCGACCTGACGGCCCAGCTGGCGCGCTATGGCAACCAGGGCAAGCAGGCCACCCTAGTCGGCAACAGCGTGGTCGAATCGGAAACCGCCTTCTACGGCAGCTATGCGGCGCTTTCCGCCAGTCTCAACCTGTATTCGGGCGGCCGCAACCTGGCCAGCTACCAGGCCGCGAACTCGGGGCTGGAGGCCGCCCGCGAAGACCAGGAAAACCTGCGGCTGAGGCTGTTCACCCGCACCATCGAGGATTATGCGGCGCTCGCCAAGGCCCAGGAGGAGCATGCCAGCCTGCGCCACCAGGAGCGCCTGCACGCGGCGCTGGTCGATACCATCGAGTCAGCCTACCGGCGCGGCATGGCCAGCCGGCTGGATCTGAGCGACGTCCGCCTGCAACTGGCCGAACGACAGCAACGCACCCTGCAGCAGACCGCCACCCTGCAGGCGCGGGCCGGCCAACTGGCCGTCAACCTGGGTCTCGAGGTGGCAACCGGCGAACGCCTGGCCGCCATCGGCGCCATACCGGAACCCCCGCACTTGCCGGCCGACCAGGTCGCGCTGGACGAGGATCCAGCCATTGCCGCCCATCCTGCATTGCACGCGGCGCAGTTGCGTCTGGAAGCGGCGCAGAACAAGGTGCGTGCCGCACGCGGCAACTACCTGCCCCGGCTCGACCTCGTCGGCAACTACAACTGGGTCGGCCAGGACGGCGCCGGACCTGGCAGCGCCCTGGGTGCCATCCAGCCGCACAGCTACACCGTCGGCCTGGCGGTGCAGCAACGCCTGGCCCCGTTCACCGGCGAGGATGCCGCGCTGCAGGCGGCCCAGGCCGAACTGCGCGAAGCGGCGGCTCAATACAGCGAGATCCGCCTGGGGCTTTGGAATGCGAAAAGGCAGGCACTCACCGAAGTGGCCCAGGCGCGCGCCGCCCTCGACATCGCGCGCACGGCGGAAAGAGATGCGGAAGAGGCCCAGCTACTCCAGCAGGCACGCCTGCGCCATGGCCGTGGCAGCGAGACCGATCTGACCGAGGCGCAGGTAAACGCGGCACAACGGCGCCTCGAACGGGTGTTCCGGGAGACGAACTACCGCCTGATAGGCTGGGCCGCCTTCGCCCTGCTGAACCCGCGCAGCTATGTGGAAACACTGCTCGACCGGTCGCGCTGAGCTCCGCTCTGCACGGCATTGCGGCTGGCACCGCACTCTTGCGCTAATTGTTTGATTTTCTAGGCAACCTTGACTACAATTCTGCGTTTTTCCGCGCTCTCTTCCGGCGCACTCCGGAAACTCATTAGGAATCATGGAATTATGGTAACCATTCGACTGGCCCGCGGCGGCTCCAAGAAGCGTCCCTTCTACAACATCGTGGTGGCGGACTCCCGCAACCGCCGTGACGGTCGCTTCATCGAGCGTATCGGCTTCTACAACCCGCTCGCCTCCGGCAACGCCGAGACTCTGCGCATCAACCAGGAGCGTCTGGCCTACTGGACCGGCGTCGGCGCCCAGGTTTCCGAGACCGTGAACCGTCTGTCGCGTGGCGCCCAAGTCGTCGCCTGAAGATCTGGTGATCATGGGGCGGATCGCCGCCCCTTACGCTGTACGCGGCTGGGTCAAGGTCCAGGCCTTCACCGAATACCTGGACAGCCTGCTCGACTACCCGGTCTGGCATCTAGGCAAGGCGGGCAGGTGGCACGAATACGAGGTGCTGGAGGCCAGGGTACACAGCCAGCACCTGATCGCCCGGCTGGCCGGCGTGGACGACCGCAACGCGGCCGAGGCCCTGCAGGGGCATGAGGTCGCGGTGGCGCGGGCGGAACGGCCGCCCGCGGAGGAAGGCGAGTACTACTGGGACGACCTGGTCGGCCTTGAGGTGGTTAACCTGGCCGGGGAGTCCCTGGGCCGGGTAGCGGAAATGCTGGAGACCGGCGCCCACGATATCATGAAGGTGGTGGCCGGCGAGCAGGAGCGCCTGATTCCCTTCACCGATCCGATCATCCGGGCGGTGAATGTCGAGGCAGGTCGCATCGAAGTGGATTGGGGCAGGGACTGGTGACACCGCGTTACCACGTGGTGACCCTGTTTCC
>JAQVJE010000035.1:0-7333 GCA_028695325.1 Gallionellaceae bacterium | reverse complement strand
GAGCAGGAGCGCCTGATTCCCTTCACCGATCCGATCATCCGGGCGGTGAATGTCGAGGCAGGTCGCATCGAAGTGGATTGGGGCAGGGACTGGTGACACCGCGTTACCACGTGGTGACCCTGTTTCCGGACCTGTTCGCGGCGCTGACCGGATACGGCGTCAGTGGCCGGGCGGTCAGGAACAAGCTGGTCGAGTTGAAGTTCTGGGACCCCCGGGATTTCACCTCGGACAGTTACCGCACGGTGGACGACCGCCCGTTCGGCGGCGGCCCCGGCATGGTGATGCTGGCGGAGCCGCTCGATCTGGCCCTGACCGCCGCGCAGACTGCCTTGCACCGGGAAGGTGTGGAACGGCCACGGCTGATCTACCTGTCGCCCCAGGGGCGACGGCTGGACCAGACCCTGGTCGAGGAGTTGGTGAAGGAACCGGCGCTGGTGCTGTTGGCCGGCCGCTACGAGGGCATCGACGAGCGCGTGTTTGCCCGTCACCCGGTGGAGGAGGTCTCCATCGGCGACTATGTCCTGTCGGGCGGTGAACTGCCGGCGATGGTGTTGCTGGATGCGCTGATCCGCCAGATTCCGGGGGCCCTGGGCCACGCCGGCTCGGCCGAGGAGGATTCCTTCGCCAACGGCCTGCTGGATTGCCCGCACTACACCCGGCCCGAGGTGTACCTGGGCCTGGCGACGCCGGCGGAGTTGTTGACCGGCAACCACGCCGGGGTGGCGCGTTGGCGGCTCAAGCAGTCGCTCGGGCGGACCTGGCAGCGCCGCCCGGACCTGCTGGAGCGGCGGCCACTGGGCCGCGAGGAATTGGATTTGCTCGACGAATTTCGTCGGGAAGTGGGCGACCCGGGGCAACCGGGTCATTAGAAACCGCGCCACGTATCCCAGGCGTTCATGAACCCCGGGATACCTATAGCGCGAATTTGCAAGGAAATGACGATGAACCTCATCGAACAACTCGAGAACGAAGAAATCGCCCGCCTGGGCAAGACCCTCCCCGAATTCGCCCCCGGCGACACCGTCGTGGTGCAGGTGAAGGTGAAGGAAGGCAACCGCGAGCGTCTGCAGGCCTATGAAGGCGTGGTGATCGCCAAGCGCAACCGCGGCCTCAACTCCAGCTTCATCGTGCGCAAGATCAGCGCCGGCGAAGGCGTCGAGCGCACCTTCCAGACCTATTCCCCGCTGGTCGCCAGCGTCGAGGTGAAGCGTCGCGGCGATGTCCGTCGCGCCAAGCTCTACTACCTGCGTGGCCGCACCGGCAAGTCTGCCCGCATCAAGGAAAAGCTGCCCGCCAAGAAGGCTTCCTGAGCCTTGTCCGCAGCATGAAAAAGGCCGCCCGCGGGCGGCCTTTTTCGTTGCCGACCCAGTCCGCACGGCCTCAGTGCGCCGCCTCCCAGTTCGGTCCCACCCCGGCCTCGACCTTGAGCGGCACCTTCAGCGCGGCGACGTTGCACATCAGGCCCGGCAGCTCGGCGCGCACCCGCTCCAGTTCGGCCTCCGCCACCTCCAGCACCAGTTCGTCGTGCACCTGCATGATCAGGCGGGTCCGCAGCTTTTCCGCATCCAGCCAGCCCTGCACGGCGATCATGGCCAGCTTGATCAGGTCGGCGGCGGTGCCCTGCATGGGCGCGTTGATCGCGGCCCGCTCGGCGCCCTGGCGGCGGGCCGGGTTGCCCGAACGGATCTCGGGTAGGTAGAGCCGGCGCCCGAAAAGGGTCTCGACGTAACCTTCCATCCTGGCCTGCTCCCGCGTGCGTGCCATGTAGTCCGCCACCCCGGGATAACGGGCGAAGTAGCGGTCGATGTAGGCCTGCGCCGTGCTGCGGTCGATGTTGAGCTGGGCCGCCAGGCCGAACGCCGACATGCCGTAGATGAGGCCGAAGTTGACCGCCTTGGCCATGCGGCGCTGCTCCGGCAGCACCTGTTCGGGGGCGAGGCCGAGCACCTCGGCGGCGGTGGCACGGTGAATGTCGGCATCCTCGGCGAAGGCGGCCAAAAGGCGCGCGTCGCCGGACAGGTGGGCCATGATCCTGAGTTCGATCTGCGAATAGTCGGCCGAGCAGATGACGAAGCCCGGCTCGGCGATGAAGGCCTCGCGTATCTTGCGGCCCGCCGGGCTGCGCACCGGGATGTTCTGCAGGTTGGGGTCGTTCGACGCCAGCCGGCCGGTCACCGCCGTGGCCTGGCCGTAGTTGGTGTGCACGCGGCCGGTGGCGGGGTCGACCATGGCGGGCAGCTTGTCGGTGTAGGTCGACTTCAGCTTGGCCAGGCCACGGTAGTCGAGGATGAGCCGCGGCAGAGGGTAGTCCGCGGCCAACTTCTCCAGCACCTCCTCGTCGGTGGAGGGTGCGCCCTTGGGCGTCTTCTTGAGCACCGGCAGCTTGAGCTGGTTGAAGAAGATCTCGGCGAGCTGTTTGGTGGAATTGAGGTTGAACGGCTGCCCGGCCGCCTCGAAGGCCTTCTGCTCGATGGCCAGCATCTCGCGCGCCAGGTAGTCGGAATGCCGGCGCAGGAGGTCGCAGTCCAGCTTCACGCCGGTGCGTTCCATGCGGGCCAGGATGGGCAGCAGGGGCATCTCGATGGCCCGGTAGACGTGGTCGAGTCCGCGCTCTGCCCACAGGCGCGGGGACATGGCGAGGTGCAGGCGCAGGGTGATGTCGGCATCCTCGGCGGCATAGTCGGTGGCGTGCTGGAGGTCGACCTGGCTGAAGCAGATCTTGCCGGCGCCCTTGCCGCACACCTCCTCGTAGCGGATGGTGGTCTCGCCGAGATGGCGCTCGGCCAGGCTGTCCATGTCGTGGCGCTCGTGCGCCTCCAGGACATAGCTCTCCAGCAGGGTGTCGTGGGCGATGCCGGCGAGGTCGATGCCGTGGTTCTTCAGCACGTGCCAGTCGTACTTGAGGTTCTGGCCGACCTTGGGCCGCCCGGCATCCTCCAGGATGGGCCTCAAACGGGCCAGGCAGGCGGCCAGGTCGAGCTGGTCGGGCACGCCTGGGTAGGCGTGTGCGAGGGGCAGGTAGGCGGCCTCGGCGACCGCGTCCCCGAAGCCCAGCTCGCCCTGCAGATGGGCACGTGCCGGGACGACCGCGAACGACATCCCCACCAGGCGTGCCCGCATGGGGTCCAGGCTGGTGGTCTCGGTGTCCAGGCAGATCAGCTCGGCGTCTTCCATCTTGCGCAGCCAGCGTTCGAGATCGGCCTCGGTGAGCAGGGTCTCATAGCGGCGCTCGACCGGCCTGGCCGCGGCCTGCGGGGCCGGCGTCGCCGGCCGGTGGGCGACCGCGGCCGCCTCGCCATCCGCGGCGGCGGGATCCAGTTCGCGCAGCCATGTCCTGAAGTTGAAGCGCTCGAACAGCCCGGCCAGGGCTTCGCTGTCCTCCGGCCGCCAGTGCAGGTCGGCCAGGCCTACCGGCAGTTCGACGTCGTCCTTCACGGTGACCAGGGTGCGTGCGGTGGGCAGCCAGTCCAGCGCCTGGCGCAGGTTATCGCCGGCCACTCCCCTTACCTCGCCAGCGCGCGCCATCAAGGCGTCCAGATCGCCGTATTCGGCGAGCCATTTCACCGCCGTCTTGGGACCCACCTTGGCCACCCCGGGCACGTTGTCGACGGCATCGCCGACCAGGGTCAGGTAGTCGACGATGCGCGCCGGCGGTACGCCGAACTTGGCCAGCACGCCAGCCTCGTCCAGGGTCTCGTTGGTCATGGTGTTGACCAGCCTCACCTGCGGCCGCACCAGCTGGGCCAGGTCCTTGTCGCCGGTGGAGACGATGCTGGCGACCCCCGCCGCCTCGGCACGGCGCACCAGGGTAGCGATGACGTCGTCTGCCTCCACCCCGTCGACCATCAGGATCGGCCAGCCCAGCGCTCGCACCGTCTCGACGAGCGGCTCGACCTGCACCGCCAGGTCGTCCGGCATGGGCGGGCGATGAGCCTTGTAGGCGGGGTACATGGCGTCGCGGAAGGTCTTGCCCTTGGCGTCGAACACGCAGGCAACATAGGCGGCCGGGTTGTCCTTGTGCAGGCGGCGCAGCATGTTGATGACGCCGTAGATGGCGCCGGTAGGGAAACCATCCCGGTTGCGCAGGTCAGGGAGCGCGTGGAAGGCCCGGTAAAGGTATGATGAGCCGTCCACCAGCAACAGGGTTTGGTTCATGAAGAAGATTCCGAGTGAGGTCGATCCGGGAGGCAGCAAGGAGGCGATGCTCTCGGCGCGCGAGTCCTGGCGCATGTTCGAAATTATGGCAGAGTTCGTCGCCGCGACCGAACGCCTGTCGCCCATCCATCCCGCCGTCACCATCTTCGGCAGCGCGCGGGTGACCTCCGGTGACCCCTACTACCACCTCACCGAGACCATCGCCCACAAGCTCTCCAACGCCGGCTTCTCGGTCATCTCGGGCGGCGGCCCGGGCATCATGGAGGCGGCCAACAAGGGGGCCTACTACGGCAAGTCGCCCAGCGTCGGACTCAACATTCAGCTGCCCCATGAGCAGCACTCCAACGCCTACCAGGACATCAGCCAGACCTTCCGGCACTTCTTCGCCCGCAAGGTGATGTTCGTCAAGTTCGCCAGCGCCTACATCATCCTGCCGGGCGGCTTCGGCACCATGGATGAGCTGATGGAGGTGCTCACCCTGGTGCAGACCGGCAAGATACGCCGCATACCGGTCATCCTGGTGCATGAGCCGTTCTGGCGCGGCCTGCTCGACTGGATCAAGACCTCGCTGGTCGGCGAGGGCATGATCGCACCCGAGGACGTCGACCTCATCCAGATCATCGACGACCCCGACCAGATCGTCGAGGCGATCTTCCGCCACTACGAGGCCTGCTGCTTCATGCCGACCCCGCGCGACCGGGAGATACTCCTCAGCCTGTGAGGTAGAATGGAAAAAAACCACCGGGAACCCATCATGCGCACACCCAAGATCGTCCTCGCGCTCGGCCTCGCCGCCCTGCCGCTCGCCGCCCACGCCGCCGATGAAAGGCCACCCGTGCTGGAGCCGGTGCCGGAGATCGCGCCGCCGCCCGGCGTCGTCGATGCCGAACTGGAGCCCCAGGTCACCATCCGCCAGCAAGGCAACAACAAGATCGAGGAATACCGCCTGCGCGGCCGCCTGTACATGGTCAAGGTCACCCCGCGCCACGGCCGCCCCTATTACCTGATCGACCAGCGCGGCGACGGCCAGATGCGCCGCTACGACGACCTGTCGCCCAACTTCGTCGTGCCGATGTGGATGATCAAGGAGTTCTGATGCAGTCATCCGCTCGCGAGCGCCGCCCCAAGGCGGCGCTCATCGTTTCATGACCACAACCCTGCGCGTCGCGCGCCCCGCCGCTGGCGCCGGCCTCGCCTGGCTGAAGGCCGGCTGGGGCTGGTTCTCACCGGCCGCCATCGCCTGGATGGGCATGACCGCCATGGTCTTCCTGCTCCTACTGGGGGCGGCGCTGATACCCCATCTTGGCGGCCGTCTGGTCGAACTGCTGTCGCCCTTCCTGGTCGCCGGCTACATGGCGGCCGCCCGTGCCGCCGAGCGCGGCGAGCCGATCACCTTCCTCCACCTGGGCTCTGGCTTCACCGGGCCGCAGCGGATCGGCCTCGCCATCATCGGCGGCATCTACCTGGCCGGCCTGCTACTCATCGACCTGGTCATCCGCCAGATGGGCGGCGAGGGCATGCAGCAGCTGGCCGTCCTGGCGGCCAACCAGGCCGAGGTCGACCCGCAGCAGATGCAGACCATCGTGAGCCAGGCCCTGCCGGCCATCCTCGTCGGGCTGCTGCTGCTCGTCCCGCTGGTCATGGCCACATGGTTCGCACCCGCCCTGGTCCTGTTCGATGGCTTCTCAGCCGCCAACGCCATGTGGTGGAGCCTGTGGGCCTGCACCGTGAACTGGCGGCCGCTGCTGCTCTACAGCCTCCTGGTGGGCGTCATCGGCGTGGCCGCCATGCTGATCCCCCTCGGCCTCGGCCTGCTGGCGTTCCTGCCCGTGGCACTGTGCTCCACCTACGCCGCCTACCGGGCGATCTTCCTGGCCGGAGATGCGGCATGAAGACCCTGCTCACCCTCCTGTTAGCCCTGCCGGCACTGGCCTGGGCCGCGCCGGCGCGGACTCCGGTCAAGTTCGGCGACGCCCTGTATGCCAAGTTCCACCACGAGCGCTGCCTGCAGTGCCACCAGTTCAACAGCCGACGCAGCAATGGCCGCGCCTGGACCTCGCACCGCAGCCGCTACCTGTGCGAGAGCTGCCACGCCCCCCGGCTCACCGGCCTAGCGGGCGGCGAGTGGCTGGCCCCGGCCGGCGAACGCATGGACTACACCGGCTACTCGGCGCGCGACACCTGCCTGCTGGTCAAGCGCAACGCCGCCACCGGCGACAAGGCCCAGGTGCTCACCCGCCACCTTCTGCACGACGTGCGGGTCATTTGGTCGCTCGACAGAGGCACCACCCCGGCCGGCAAGCGCGCGACGGTACCAGGCGGTTACGCCGAATGGGAACGCGACGTGAAGGCCTGGATCGCCGACGGCATGCTGTGCGAGTGATGACGTGCCGGAAACCAGCCTGATCACCGCCCTGCTCGCTGGCCTGCTCGGCGGCGCCCACTGCGTCGGCATGTGCGGCGGCATCGTCGCCGCCATGTCCTTGCAGGGCGGCCGGCGCCAGCCCCTGCCCTTCCACCTCGGCTACAACCTCGGCCGCCTGGCGAGCTATGCCGCGGCCGGCGCCCTGGCCGGCCTGGTCGGCTCGGCCGCCTTCCTGTCCGAACGCCTGTTGCCACTGCAGACCAGCCTATACGTCCTCGCCCAGGTGGTGCTGATCCTGATGGGCCTCTACCTGGCCGGCCTGTCGCGCGCCGTGCTCTGGCTGGAGCGCGCCGGAGGCGCTCTGTGGAAACGCCTGCAGCCGGTGTTCGGCCGCCTGCTGCCGATCCGCGACTTCAAGGGCGCCCTGGCCGCCGGCCTGGTATGGGGCTGGCTGCCCTGCGGCCTGGTTTACAGCGTGCTGGTCACCGCCCTGGCCAGCGGCAACGCGGCGTCCGGTGCCCTGCTCATGCTGGCCTTCGGCCTCGGCACCCTGCCCAACCTGCTCGCCATGGGCTGGGCCGCCGAACGCCTGCGCGCCTTGGCCGCCAACCGCGCAGTCAAGCTGGTCGCCGGCCTCGCCGTGGCCGGCTTCGGCGTCTGGGGCCTCGTCGCCCTGGCCCGCTGATCCGCGGCCGGCGCTACACTTCGACATCCCGATCCGTTGCAACACGCCATGTCCCAGATGACCCCGCAGGAAATCGTCCACGAACTGGACAAGTACATCGTCGGCCAGACCGAGGCCAAGCGCGCCTG
>JAQVJE010000180.1 GCA_028695325.1 Gallionellaceae bacterium | reverse complement strand
CCCGCTATCAGTTCGAGCGCATGGGCTATTTCTGCGCTGACCGCTTCGAGCATCAGCCGGGCGAGAAGCTGGTGTTCAATCGTACCGTGACGCTGAAGGACACCTGGGCCAAGGAACGGGCCTGAGGTACCGCCAACTGCATCAGTTACAAAACCTGTTGGCCTTGATGGGCGCCCATGATGGTGCCCTTGCCGGCGCTGAGATGCGGTGTTTCATCGCCGTTCGAACAGGGCGATGCTCTCGACGTGGGCGGTGTGGGGGAACATGTTGGCGACCCCGGCGGCCTTGAGGGCGTAGCCTTTGGTGTGCACCAGGATGGCGGCGTCGCGTGCCAGGGTAGCCGGGTTGCACGACACGTAGACGATGCGGCCGGGTCCCGTGCCGTCCTCGGGCAGCGACTTCACCAGCTCGACGGCGCCGTCGCGTGGCGGATCGACCAGCCATTTGTCGAAGCGGCCGAGGGCGGCCAGTATCTCCGGCGCCATCTCGAACAGGTTCATGACCTGGTAGCGGGTCAGGTGGTCGAGCCCGTTCAGGCGGGCGTTCTCCAGGGCGCGGCTGACCAGGGCCGGGCTGCCCTCGATGCCGAGGACGCGGGCACCCTGGCGGGCGATCGGCAGGGTGAAGTTGCCCAGGCCGCAGAAGAAGTCGGCGATCTCGTCGCCCGGCCGTGGGTCGAGCATGCGCACGGCGCGCCGCACCAGCATGCGGTTGACGCCGTGGTTGACCTGGGTGAACTCGGTCGGCTTGAACGGCATCGTGAGGCCGAACTCGGGCAGGCTGTAGGCGAGCGCCGGGGCATCGAGGGGGTGAAAGGGGTGGGCGGTGTCCGGCCCCTTGGGCTGCAGCCAGACCTGCACCTGATGGGCGTCGGCGAAGGCGCGCACCCTGGCCTCGTCCTCGGCGGTGAGCGGCTCCAGGATGCGCAGGACCAGCACGGCGACGGCGTCGCCCACCGCCACCTCGATCTGCGGCAGGCGGTCACGGATGGCGAGTCCCGCCACCAGCTCGCGCATGGCCGGCAGCAGCCTGCCGATCTTCTCCGGCAGCACCTCGCAGCCCAGCATGTCGGCGACGTAGCTGCTGCGGCGTTCGTGGAAGCCGACCAGGACGCCGCCCTTCTTCGGCACGTTGCGCACCGACAGCCTGGCCTTGGTGCGGTAGCCCCAGGTCGGGCCGTGGATGGGCGCCAGCATGGTCTCGGGCCTGAGCTTGCCGATGTGTTCGAAGCAGTCCTCGAGGACGCGTTGCTTGGCGGCCACCTGGGCCGCCTCGTCGAGGTGCTGGTGGGTGCAGCCGCCGCAGACACCGAACCAGGCGCAGCCGGGCTCGACCCGGTAGGGGCTGGCGCGCACGATGCGCACGACCTGGGCCTGCTCGTAGGTATCCTTCTTGCGGTAGGGCGATGCGTCGATGATCTCGCCGGTCAGGGCTCCGTCGACGAAGACGGCCTTGCCGTCAAAGTGGGCGACGCCGCGCCCCTCGTGGTCGAGGGACTCGATGGTCAGACGGTAGGTCATTGGGATTCCTTGACGGCGTGACGAGTGACGATAAAGACGTGACAGGAAGTGCGTGACATGAAACCGCCGCCATACGGGGTGTTCGTCACGCCTTTCCAGTCATTTGTCACGCAGTTGTTGTCACGCTTCATGCCCAGGCCTCCAGGAACTGGCGCCAGTGCGGGGCGTCGACGGCGGCCAGGCTGTCGCGCACCAGGGCGATCTCCCGTTCGTAGTGCTCGCGCGTCAGGTGGCCGCGCATGAGCTGGAAGCGCAGGTAGACGAGGTAGGTGTTGACCACGTCGGTCTCGCAGTAGTCCCGTATGTCGGCGATCTGGCCGGCCTGCCAGGCGTCCCATACCTTGCTGCCGTCCATGCCCAGCTTGCCGGGGAAGCCGAACAGCTTGGCCAGGGCGTCCAGCGCCACGGCGCCGCGCGGCTGGTACAGGGCCAGGAGGTCCATGAGGTCGAGGTGGCGGCTATGGTAGCGGCTGATGTAGTTGTTCCACTTGAAGTCCTTGTCGTCCTCGCCCTGGTCCCAGTAGCGCGGCGCGCTGACCGAATGCAGCATGCCGCGGTAGTGCAGCACCGGCAGGTCGAAGCCGCCGCCGTTCCAGGACACGATCTGCGGCGTGTACTTCTCGATGCCGTCGAAGAAGCGCTGGATGATCTGGCCCTCGTCGGCGTCCGGCTCGGACAGCGAGAACACCTTGAAGCCGGCGTCCGTGCGCAGGGCGCAGGAGATGGTCACCACGCGCTGCAGGTGCAGGGGCATGAAGTCGGAGCCGCCGGTCTGCTGGCGGCGCATCAGCATGGCCATGTCGGCCACTTCCTGGTCGGGCACTGCCGGGCCGAGGTCGTGCAGGCGGCGCAGGCCGGCCACGTCGGGGATGCATTCGAGGTCGAAAACGAGTACTGGGGTCATGATGGGCAGGGGGTAGAATCGTCCGTCATTCTACCTTTTCGGGGGGACGACCGATGCCGACCCGCTGGCATGTGGCGCAGGACGAGGGCGACTGGCTGGCCCGCGCGCTCGCCTACGTGGGTGCCGCCGAGGCCGGCGCGCTGGCCGGGCAGGCCGACTTCGCCGTCTGCCTGGCCGGCGGCACCACCCCGGAGAGGCTCTACCGCGCCCTCGCTGAAGAGCCGCACGACTGGGGGCGCTGGCAGGTCTGGTACGGCGACGAGCGCTGCCTGCCGGCCGGCCATCCCGGGCGCAACGCCACCCTGGCGGAGGCTGCCTGGCTGGGACGGGTGGCCATCCCGGCCGCCAACGTCCACCCCATCCCGGCGGAACTCGGCGCCCGCGCGGGGGCCGAAGCCTACGGCCGGGCGCTGGCCGGCAGCGGAGATTTCGACCTTGTCCTGCTCGGCCTCGGCGAGGACGGCCATACCGCCAGCCTGTTCCCCGGGCGCGACCGGGGCGAGGCGGGACCGGACGTCCTGGCGGTGTACGATGCCGCCAAGCCGCCGCCGGAGCGGGTCAGCCTGTCGGCGCGGCGGCTGTCGGCGGCGCGGCGGGTGCTGTTCCTGGTCGCCGGCGCCGGCAAGCGGGAGGCGGTGGCGGCCTGGCGGCGTGGCGAGACGATCCCCGCCGCGGCGATCCGGCCGGCGGCGGGGGTGGATGTCCTGATCGATCAATCGGCGTATGGAGAACAAGCATGAAGAACGTGGCGTTGGCGATACTATTGGGCGTGGCGACGGCGGCCGGCGCCGCCGAGGAACGGCTGTCGACCGAGAAGGAGCAGACCGGCCTGGCGGTGACCATCTACAACGGCGACCTCGCCCTGGTGAAGGACGCCCGCCGGGTCCGCCTCGAACGGGGCGACAACCGCCTGGCCTGGCGTGACGTCTCGGCCCGCATGCAGCCGGAGACCGCCCTCCTGCGTTCGCTCGACGGCCGGCCGCTCACCCTGCTGGAGCAGAACTTCGACTTCGACCTGCTGACGCCGCACAAGCTCCTGGAGAAGGCGGTCGGCGGGGAGATCCGGGTGATCAGGAGCCACCCGACCACCGGGGCCGAGACTTACGAGAACGCCACCGTGCTGGCCGCCAACGAGGGGGTGGTGCTCAGGTTCAAGGACCGGGTGGAGACCGGCGTGCCCGGCCGCCTGGCCTTCGACACGGTGCCGGCCAGCCTGCGCGACCGGCCCACCCTGTCCATGCTGCTCGACGCCGGCAAGGGCGGCGAGCAGGCGATGGAGCTTTCCTACCTGACCGGCGGCCTCAGCTGGAAGGCCGACTACGTGGCCGAGTTGAGCGGCAAGGAGGACAGCCTCGACCTCAACGGCTGGGTCACCCTGACCAACGTGAGCGGCACCGCCTATCGCGATGCCCGCCTGCAACTGGTGGCCGGCGAGGTCAACCGGGCACGGCCGGAGATGGCCCCGATGGCGATGATGCGTGACATGATGGTCAAGGCCGCCGCCGCGCCGGCCATGCAGGAGGAGTCGCTGCTCGACTATCACCTCTATACCCTGGCGCGGCCCACCACCATCCTGGACAACCAGACCAAGCAGGTCGCCCTGCTTTCGGCCCAGAAGGTGCCGGCCGGCAAGGAATACCTGCTGCAGGGCGCCGAGTACTACTACGCCGGCCAGTACGGCGAGCTGGGCAGGAAGATGAAGCCGGCCGTCTACCTCGAGTTCGACAACAAGGGCGGCCAGATGGGTGTGCCGCTGCCCAAGGGCGTGGTGCGGGTGTACAAGCGCGACAGCGCAGGCCGCGCCCAGTTCGTCGGCGAGGACCGCATCGACCACACGGCGAAGAACGAGACCGTGCGCCTCAAGCTGGGCGAGGCCTTCGACATCACCGCCGACAAGAAGCAGACCGCCTACGAGAAGATCGCCAGCAAGGTCTACGAGACCGCCTAC
>JAQVJE010000034.1:12905-19207 GCA_028695325.1 Gallionellaceae bacterium | reverse complement strand
AGGACGACGCCGATGGTGGACCACCAGAAGTGCACGTTGATCAGGCGGGTGCTGTACATCTCCTCACGGCCGAACAGGCGCGGGATCAGGTAGTACAGGGAGCCGATGGTGATCATGGCCACCCAGCCGAGCGAGCCGGAGTGCACGTGGGCGATGTTCCACTCGGTGTAGTGGGACAGGGCGTTCACGGTCTTCACGGACATCATCGGGCCTTCGAAGGTCGACATGCCGTAGAAGGACAGGGCCACGATCAGGAACTTCAGGATCGGGTCGGTGCGCAGCTTATGCCAGGCGCCGGACAGGGTCATGATGCCGTTCATCATGCCGCCCCAGGAGGGAGCGATCAGCATCAGGGAGAACAGCATGCCGAGGGACTGGGCCCAGTCGGGCAGGGCGGTGTTCAGCAGGTGGTGCGGGCCAGCCCACATGTAGATGAAGTTCAGGGCCCAGAAGTGCACCACGGACAGCCGGTAGGAGAAGATCGGACGGCCGGCCTGCTTCGGCACGAAGTAGTACATCATGCCGAGGAACGCGGTGGTCAGGAAGAAACCGACGGCGTTGTGGCCGTACCACCATTGCACCATGGCGTCATGGACACCGGCGTAGGCGGAGTAGGACTTCAGCATGCCGACCAGCGAGGTGCCGCCACCGAGGATCCAGGGCAGTTCGGCGCTGTTGACCAGGTGCAGGATTGCGATGGTCACGATGTAGGCGCCGAAGAACCAGTTGGCCACGTAGATGTGCTGGGTCTTGCGGATCATGACGGTGCCGAAGAACAGCACGGCATAAGCCACCCAGACCACGGTGATGAGCAGGTCGATGGGCCATTCCAGCTCGGCGTATTCCTTGCCGGTGGTGACGCCGAAGATGAAGCTCAGGGCCGCGCACAGGATGACCAGTTGCCAGCCCCAGAAGATGAAGGCGGCGAGCTTGTCGGACAAGAGGCGGGTCTGGCAGGTGCGCTGCACGATGTACAGCGAGGTGGCGAACAGGCCGCAACCGCCGAACGCGAAGATGACCGCGTTGGTGTGCAGCGGACGCAGTCGGCCATAAGACAGCCAGGGTAGTTGCAGGGTGATATCAGGCCAAATCAGCTGTGCGGCGATCAACACGCCAACCAGCATACCGACTATGCCCCAGACCACGGTCATGATGGCAAATTGTCGGACGACCTTGTAGTTGTATGTCGCTTCCATACGGGTCTCCTTCGCAGGTGTTAACAGGGTTCTACTTTTCCGGCGCCGAAAATCGACCCCGGCATCCTAATAAAGGCGCTTGACCAATGTCAATGGAAATGCGGCAAATTGACATATTGACAAATAGCGCACTTTTATATCTTTTTATCAAATTGTGACAAGGTGGCGGGGTCGTCGGCGGGCGGCTCCACGGTCGGGATGACCGGTGAATCGTCGTCCAGCAGGATGCGGTGCGCGGGACCCTCCATGTCCTCGAATTGGCCGTGTTTGACTGCCCACAGCAGGATCAGGGCGATGCCGCCGACCAGGACCACGCTAATGGGGATGAGCAGGTAGAGTATGTCCATGTCAGTCCTTGCCCCTTGCGGTCCCTGTACTGTAGTCCACGGTCGCGGCTTTGTAACCGGACAGGCGCATCGCATTGAGCACCACCAGGAGGGACGACAACGACATGCCGATGCCGGCCATCCAGGGGGTGACGTGGCCGAGGGCGGCGGCCGGGATGGCGATGACGTTGTAGATCACCGACCAGGCCAGGTTCTGGCGGATGATGGCCTGCGTCTTGCGCGCGGCGCCAACGCCGTCGGCCAGTCGCGCCAGCTCGCTCGACAGCAGCACCATGTCGGCGGCCGCCTGGGCCGCCTCGGCGCCCTGGTCGATGGCCACCGAGACCTGGGCCTGGGCCAGCACCGGGGCGTCGTTGACGCCGTCGCCGGTCATCGCCACCACCGCACCCGCCGCCTGCAATGCCTTGACGGCGTCGAGCTTGTCCTCCGGCAGCATGCCGCCGCGGGCGTGCTCGATGCCCAGCCTGGCAGCCAGGGCCTCGACGTTCTCCGGCCGGTCGCCCGAGAACAGGTGCAGCCTCAGGCCCATGGCCCGGAGGCGGGCGACCAGTTCGGCAGCCTGCGGACGCACCTCGTCGCCGAGGCCGAACCAGGCGATCGGGCCGTCGTCATCGGCCAGGCCGACCACGGTCGTGCCGGGGTCATGCAGGGACGCTTCGGCACCGACGAAGGCCGGCGTGCCCAGCCGGTAGGCGCGCCCGCCGACCAGGCCGGCAACGCCTTGGCCAGGCCGGTAGCGCAGCTGGCTGGCCGCCTCTGCGGTCGCGCCGGCAGCCTCGCGGATGGCCGCCGCGACCGGATGGGTGGCGCCCTGCTCCAGGGCGGCGGCGAGGGCCAGGGCGCGCCCGCGCTCGCCGCGCACGACGACGGTCTCGATGAGGCGGAACTCGCCGGTGGTCAGGGTGCCGGTCTTGTCGAACACGAAGTCGGTGGCGTGTGCCAGGGTCTCCAGGGCATGGCCGCGCGTCGACAACAGGCCCAGGCGGGTCAGCCGCCCGAGCGCGGCGGTCAGCGCCGCCGGGGTGGCCAGGGCGAGGGCGCAGGGGCAGGACACCACCAGCACCGAGACGGTGATCCAGAAGGAACGACTGGCGTCGACCAGGTACCAGGCACCGGCCACCGCGACGGCGACCAACAGAAGGACCAGCACGAACCAGGAGGCCACCCGGTCGGCGATCATGGCCAGGCGCGGCTTCTCGGCGAGCGCCCGGTCGAGGAGGCGGACGATGCCCGACAGCACGGTGTCGGCGCCGATCTTGTCGACCCGCACCACCAACGGGCTGGACAGGTTGATGGTGCCGCCGATGACGGTGCTGTCGACGTGCTTGCCCACCGGGTGCGATTCACCGGTAAGCAGCGACTCGTCGACGCTGGACTCACCCTCCACCACGCTGCCGTCGGCCGGGAAGCTGTCGCCCGGCCCGACCAGGACATGGTCGCCCGGGGTGAGCTTGACCGCCGCCACCAGTTCCTCGTCGCGCGTCGCCGGCCAGCCGGGCAGCTTGGTGGTGGCGGCCGGGATCAGCTTGACCAGCGACTCGGCCGCCTCGGCCGAGCGCTTGCGCGCGTTCATCTCCAGGAAGCGGCCGGTGAGCAGGAAGAAGACGAACATGGTCACCGAGTCGAAATAGACGTCGGCGCTGCTCACCAGGCTGCCGTAGATGCTGGCGGCGTAGGCCAGGCCGACCCCCAGGGCCACCGGCACGTCCATGCCTGCGCGACGCAGCTTGAGGTCGCGCCAGGCGCCCTGGAAGAAGGGCCAGGCGGAATAGAACACCACCGGCGTGGTGAGTATCAGGCTGGCGAACCGCATCAGCGCCTGGATATCCAGGCCCATGGTGCCCTCCTCGGCCAGGTAGACTGGGATGGCATACATCATCACCTGCATCATGCCGAGGCCGGCGATGGCCAGGCGGCGGATGGCGGTCTCGCGTTCCTTGCGGAACAGCTCCTCCTGGCGGCCGGGGTCGAAGGGATAAGCCAGGTAGCCGATCTCCTGCACCGCATGCAGTATCTGCGACAGCTGGATGCGACTGTTGTCCCAGCGCACGCGGGCGCGGTGGGTGGAGAAGTTGATGTCGGCCGACAGCACGCCGGGCAGTTGCCTGAGGTGGCGCTCGTTGAGCCAGACACAGGCGGCGCAGACGATGCCCTCCAGGATCAGGCTGGCCTCGCGCACCTCGCCCTCGGCCTTGACGAAGCCCTGTTGCACCTCGGGCAGGTCATACAGCTTGAGCTGCCTGAGTTCTTCAAGCGCCGCCTCGGGCGTCTTCGGCAGGTCGGTACGCAGGCGGTAGTAGTCGACGTTGCCGGAATCGATGATGGTCTGCGCCACCGCCTGGCAGCCGCGGCAGCAGGCCGGCTTGACCTCGGTCTCGAAGCGGACGGGATAAGTGGCCCCGCTGGGGACGTCTTCACCACAATGAAAGCAGTGGATGGGTGCGCTGGCTTCAGACATGGAGCGGCATTCTATCCCTTAATATCCATTGCCTACCCCCGAAAATCGCTTGCATGATCCCCTGGCTATCCGCAACCGACCCCTTCCCCGACCCGGCCACTGCGCTGCGCGAGGCCGGCGGCCTCGTCGCGGCGGGCGCCGACCTCTCCCCCGCCCGCCTGCTGGCGGCCTACCGGTGCGGCATCTTCCCCTGGTTCGGCCCCGGCGAGCCGATACTATGGTGGTCGCCCGATCCGCGCATGGTCCTGCTGCCGGCGGCCTTCAGGACCTCGCGCTCCCTGGCCAGGCGGCTGCGCCGGGGCGACTACGCGGTGCGGGTCGACACCGCCTTCGAGGCGGTGATGCGGGCCTGCGCCGAGCCACGCCCGGGCCAGCGCGGCACCTGGATCGTCGAACCCATGATCCGCGCCTACGACCGCCTGCACGCCCTCGGCCACGCCCACTCGGTGGAGGCCTGGCGGGACGGCGAACTGGTGGGCGGCCTCTATGGCGTCGCCATCGGCCGCATGTTCTACGGCGAATCGATGTTCAGCCGCGCCAGTGACGCCTCCAAGGTCGCCCTCGCCCACCTCGCCCGCCAGCTGGCGCGCTGGGACTACGGCCTGATCGACTGCCAGATGGAGACCGCCCACCTCGCCTCGCTGGGGGCGGTGCCGATCGCGCGGGACGAATTCATGGCCCGCCTCGAAGTGTTGGTAAACTTGCCGCATCACCCCGGAAAATGGTCGTTCGACGATGACCTCTTTGACTGAGCTGCCCATCCAGCGGCTGCAGCTCTACCTGACCGCGCCCTACCCGTGCAGCTACCTGCCCGGCCGCCTGGCGCGCTCGCAGGTCGCCACCCCGGTGTCCCTGATCGACACCCCGGTGTTCAGCGAGCTGGCCCGCCAGGGCTTCCGGCGCAGCGGCCACTACGTCTACCGGCCGCGCTGCGACGGCTGCGCGGCCTGCACGCCCGCCCGTGTCCGGGTGGCCGGCTTCGCGCCGCGGCGCAGCCAGCGCCGCTGCCTGGCCCGCAACCGGGACATCGACTGCGTCCTGCGCCCGCTCCTGTTCGACGACCAGCACTACGCCCTCTACCGCCGCTACCAGGCCGCCCGCCATGCCGGCGGCGGCATGGACCTGGACGACCGCGAGCAGTACCGCGCATTCCTGCTGTGCAGCGGGGTGGACAGCACCCTGGCCGAGTTCCGCCTGGCCGGCCAGGTGGTCATGGTCAGCCTGGTCGACCGCCTGCTCGACGGCCTGTCCGCCGTCTACACCTTCTACGACCCCGACCTGCCCAGGCGCAGCCTGGGTGTCTACAACGTGCTAACCCAGATCGGCCTGGCCCGCGACCTGGGCCTGCCCTACCTGTACCTGGGCTACTGGATCAAGGAGAGCGCCAAGATGTCCTACAAGTCCGACTACCAGCCGCTGGAACTCCTGCACGACGGCGCCTGGATCCCCCACGCCGACCTGGAGGCCACCTGATGGCCCAGCTACCCGAGGCCGCCGAGCAACTGCTCAGGATGCACGCGCCCTTCATCCACGCCGTGGTCGACGCGGTGCGCGACCGCGGCCGCATACCGCAGCTCCTGGAGATGCTGCGCGAGGCCGAGAGCCGCGGCTGGGCCTTGATGGTGTCGTGCGTGCGCCAGATCCTCGACGGCCAGCGCGAACGCACCCTGCTGCTCGGCCTCGACGAGGAAGACCGGGTGATCATCGAGGCCATCCTGGCCGGCATCGACAACCCCGCCACCCTGCCGCCGCTCGGCAATGCCGGCGACGCCCAGGCCGCCGCGCCGGGGCTCGCCACCATGATCATGCTGGCGGCGCGCGGCAATATGGAGGCCTTCACCACCCTCGCCAACATGGCCGAGCAGATGATGAAGGCGGGCGGCGACATGGCCCGCCTGGGCGGCATCATGCGCCGCCTGATCGACGGCGAGCGCGACGAGGCCAGGCTGACCCGCGGCATGGGTGAACTCGGCCGCAAGCTGGTACGCGACCTGCTGGCCGAGTTGGAGCGCACCACCCTGCACTGAGCCGCCCACCCGACCATGCCCCCGCCCCCACCGCAATAGGAAATCCACTGATGCGCGCCTACCACGACCTGCTCCGCCACGTACTCGCCCAAGGGGTGAGGAAGGCCGACCGCACCGGCACCGGCACCCTCTCGGTGTTCGGCCACCAGATGCGCTTCGACCTCGCCGAGGGCTTCCCACTGCTCACCACCAAGAAGGTGCATCTGAAGTCGGTCATCCACGAGCTGCTCTGGTTCCTCAAGGGCGACACCAACATCAAGTACCTGAAGGACAA
>JAQVJE010000034.1:6843-12805 GCA_028695325.1 Gallionellaceae bacterium | reverse complement strand
CGAGGAGTCAGGGGTGATGAGTGGGGGGGGGAAACCGCGGCTGAGCCTCATCGTCGCCATGGCCAGGAACCGGGTCATCGGCATCGACAACCAACTGCCCTGGCACCTGCCCGAGGACCTCAGGCACTTCAAGGCCCTCACCATGGGCCACCACATCATCATGGGGCGCAAGACCTACGACTCCATCGGCCGCCCCCTGCCCGGCCGTACCACGGTGATCATCACCCGCGACCCGGACTACCGCATGGACGGCTGTCTGATCGCCCACTCGCTCTTGGAGGCGGTGGCGATGGCGGCGGACGACGACGAGGCCTTCTTCGTCGGCGGCTCCAGCCTCTACACCCAGGCCCTGCCGCTGTCCGGGCGCCTCTACATCACCGAAATCCAGGCCGACTACGCGGGCGACGCCCACTTCCCGGAATTCGACCCGGCGCAGTGGCGGGAAACCGCGCGCACGCGGCAGACCAGTACCAGCGGGCTCGCCTACGACTTCGTCGTCTACGACAGGCGCGCGGCCTAACCGGGCAGATCCGAACGTCCGGCCAGCCAATGCAAACGGGCGCCGTGGCGCCCGTTTTTTACTGGATCGCGGCCAGAAGGCCACTCCTACATGCCTTACTTGCCGGCGAACTCTTCCAGCTTCCTCGCCCGGATCACCTGGCCGTTGAGGCCGGCGTCCTTGGCGGAGCCGCCGTAGGCCAGCACCATCAGCTGCGAGTAGTAGAGCACCGGCAGGTTGAACTTGGTGCCGTACTTCTTGTTGATCTGGCCCTGGTAGACCTCGGTGTTGGCCTGGCACAGCGGACACGGCGTCACCAGCATCTCGGCGCCGGAGTCGTAGGCGGCCTCGATGATGTCCTTGATCTGGGCCTGCGCCTTGTCCGGCTCGGAGAAGGCCAGCGCCCCGCCGCAGCAGGTCACCTTCTGGTCGTACTTGGTCGCCTCGGCGCCCACGCTCTCGATCAGCTTGTCCAGGTACATGGGGTTCTCGAACGACTCGCCGGCGATGCCGAACGGACGGTTGGTCTGGCAGCCGACGTAGCCGGCGATCTTCATGCCTTCGAGCGGCTTCTTGACGTGGCTGGCGAGCTCGGCATAGCCCAGGTCCTCGATCAGCACCTCGACCATGTGACGCACCTCGGGGATCACCTTGAGGTTGAGGCCGGCCTCCTTGAGCGCGGTGTTGGTGTCGGCCAGGAGCACGTTGCTGTGCTCCAGGCGCTCCTTCGACTCGCGCGCGCCCAGCCAGCAGGCGGCGCAGGTGGCGACGATGTCGCGCTCGGGCAGGTTCTGCTCGGCCAGCGCGAAGTTGCGGGCGTTCATCACGTGGCGCGGCAGTTCACCCGCCTCGGCGTAGCTGATCGAGGCGCCGCAGCAGTTCCAGTCCGGGATCTCGGTCATCTTGATGTCCAGGGTCTGGCACATGGACTCGACCGACACCAGGTAGTTGGACGCCGAGGCGCCCTTCTGCGACGAGCAGCCGGGGTAGAACGCGTATTCTTTCTTAGCCATCTTCTATCACTCCTTAGGCCGCACGGCCCTTGCGCTGGGCTTCCAGTTCCTTGGCCTTGGCCAGCATGGCATGGATGCCCTTGATGTCCTTGCACTTGTGGCCGCCGCCGATGGCCTCCATCAGGTTCAGGCGGCCGGCCTTGACGAGGCCCAGGGCGACGTCCTGCATGGCCATGGCCTTCTTGATGCCGGAGGCGATGCCGTCCTTGAAGTACAGGGTCTGGGTCAGCTGGACCTCGTTGACGCGGCCGGTCTTGGTGGCGTTGTTCCAGAAGGTCTGCGACAGGTGCAGGGTGGGCTGGTTCTTGGGTGCCCGGCCGATGCGATAGGCGTACTCGGCGATGCCGTGCATGATGTGGGTGATCGGCACCTTGCGCGGGCAGCGCACGTAGCAGTTGTAGCAGGACACGCACATCCACATGGACTGGCTGCTCAGGACCTCTTCCCGCTTGCCGGCCCGGATCATCATGAAGATCTCCTGCGGCGGATGCTCCCAGCCGGGGTGGAAGTTGGTCGGGCAGGAGCCGGAGCAGACGCCGCACTGCATGCACATCTTCACCCATTCGCCGGTCTCGGCCTGTTCCTCGATCTCCTTGAGGAAGTTGCCCTGGTACTTGGCGGCCATTTGCTGATTCATATCGCTCATCGCTATCTCCTCACAGGCCCTTGAACGGCGACATGCCCATCTCGACGATCTTGGCGGCGTAGTCGTTGATCTTCTGCGGCAGGGTGTCGACGTCGGTGATGGCGACCTCCAGGTCCATCAGGCGCTCGGTCTCCAGGTTCATGCCCTTGAGGGTGTCGTACACCTTGGACATGCGGTAGCGGCCCAGCTCGGAACCCTTGACGAAGTGGCACTGGTACTGGTCGCCGTGCTTGCAACCCATCAGCATGACGCCGTCGTAGCCGGAGTTGAGCGCGTCGGTGATCCAGATGGTGTTCACGGAACCCAGGCAGCGCACCGGGATGATGCGCACGAAGGGGTCGTAGGCGTTGCGGTTCATGCCGGCCATGTCGAGCGCCGGGTAGGCGTCGTTCTCGCAGGCCAGGATCAGCACGCGCGGCTTCTCGGAGAACTCGTCCGGGATGTCCACGGCCTTGATCTGGGCGCCGACGGTGTTGACCGAGTAGTTCTCGAACGAGATCACCCGCACCGGGCAGGCGCCCATGCAGGTGCCGCAACGGCGGCAGCGCGACTCGTTGAACAGCGGGAAGCGCTTCTCGTCCTCGTCGATGGCGCCGAACGGGCATTCCACCGTGCAGCGCTTGCACTGGGTGCAGCCTTCCAGACGCACGGACGGGAACGACAGGTCACCCGAACGCGGGTGCGCGGCCTTGCCGAGACCGGCGTTCTCGATCGCCTGGATCGCCTTCATGGCGGCGCCGGTGGCGTCTTCCTGGGCCTGGGCGATGTCCATCGGACGGCGCACCGGGCCGGCGGCGTAGATGGCCGTGCGGCGGGTCTCGTAGGGGAAGCAGATGAAGTGGCTGTCGTTGAAGCCGTGCTTGAACTGCGGCACGTCCGGACCCTGGCGGTAGTCCAGGTTGAGGACCGACTTCGACATCATCTGGACGACCTGCTCCTTGGCCGTCGTGTCGCCGCCCTCGGCGGCGCGGTTGGCCTCGGAGAGCTGGTCGAGGTCGGGGCCGGTGGTCGGCACCATGCCGGTGGCCAGGACCACGATGTCGGCGTCGGTCGAGGTGTCCTCGTCCAGGATCAGGTCCTTGAACTGCACCTTGCAGGTGTCGCCGCCGCTGACGTTGGAGACCTCGCCCTTGCGGAACACGATGCCCTTGTTCTGGGCGGCGCGGTAGAAGTCCTCGTTGTTGCCGGGCATCCTGAGGTCGGTGAACAGGATCACCGTCTCGACGTCCGGGTTGGCGTCCTTGAAGTACATGGCCTGCTTGACGCTGGTGGCGCAGCAGTGGCCGGAGCAGTAGGACAGGTGCTCGCCGCTGGTGTCGCGCTGGCCGGCGCACTGGACGAACACGGCGGACTTCACGTCCTTGCCGTCGGCACGCTTGATGGCGCCGCCGTTGGCGGACTTGGCCAGGGCCTCGAGGCCGAGCTGGTCGACCACGTTGGCCTGGCCGCCGCCCAGCTTGCCCAGCTTGTTGACGTCATAGGGGGTGAAGCCGGTGGCCTGGATGATGGCGCCGATGTCCTCGGTCACGGTCGGGCCGGACTCGACGGCGATGTCGACGCGGAAGCGACCGGGCGCGCCGGAGGTCTTGGCGATGACGGCGTTGAGGTAGACCTTGATGCTGGCGTCGGCCTCGATCTGGGCGACCAGGTCGGCGACACCGCTATCCATCGGGGCCTTGAACGGCTCGCGGTTGGGGATGCGCTTCCAGAGCTGGCCGGCCATGCCGCCGAGGGCGCCGGTCTTCTCGACCAGGACCACCTTGTAGCCGGTCTTGGCGGCCTCTAGGGCGGCGGTCATGCCGGACATGCCGCCACCGACCACCAGCAGGGTCTTGCTGGTGCCGGTGTTCTGGTTGCCCTCCGGCACCTTCATCGCCTTGACCTCGGCGCAGGCCATGCGGACGTAGTCCTCGGCCATCTCCTGGGTGGTCTCGCGCGCCTCGTCGGTGTCGGGACGGATCCAGATCACGCCTTCGCGCAGGTTGCCGCGGCTCACCGCCACGGTGGGGAAGTTGAAGGCCTCGGTCTTGGCCCGCCGCGAGCAGGCGCAGATGGCGGCGTGGGTGACGCCCTCGTTGGCGATGTCGTTCTTGATCATCGCCACGCCCTCGGCGGAGCAGAGGAAGTCGTGTTCGCGCACCAGGGGCATCTTGCCGTCCTTGGTGGCGACCTTGACCAGGGCGGCGGCGTCCAGGCGGCTGCCCAGTTCGCAGCCCTTGCAGATGTAAGCAGCGTGTTTGATTTCAGCCATTTCTTAAGCCTCCGCGCGAGCGACTTGATTGACCACTTGGACCGCGCGCAGGGCGGCGGCGGTGGCGCTTTGCACCGCGCGGTTGACGTCCAGTGCGTTGGTGGCGCAGCCGGCGCCGAAGATGCCGGCATTGCTCGGGTCGGCCATGACGAAGCCGGAGGAATCGCCCATCACCTCGGCGGGGATGGCGACGTTCTTCACCGACGGCTCCATGCCGACGGCCAGGACGACCAGGTCATGCGGCTCGGAATAGCGCTTGTAGCCCTCGGTGTTGACGCCCCACAGGCGCGGGTCGCCGTTCTTGTCCTCGGAGATGCGGGCCACCTTGGACTTGACGAAGCTGACGTTCGGATTGGCCTTCACTTCCTGGTAGAAGTCCTCGAAGCGGTCGATGGCGCGGATGTCGATGTAGTAGATGGTCGACTTGCCCGCGTCGCCGAAGGCTTCCTGGACATACCTCGTTTGCTTCAGCGAGGCCATGCAGCAGAAGCGCGAGCAGTGGCGCAGGTGGTTCTCGTCGCGCGAGCCGGCGCACTGGATGAAGGCCACGTTCTTGGCCTCCTTGCCGTCGGACGGACGCAGTATCTTGCCGCCGGTGGGGCCGTGCGGGTCGGCCAGGCGCTCGAACTCGACGTTGGTGATGACGTTCTTGAACTCGCCGTAGCGGTAGGGGGTGATCTTGGCGGCGTCGTAGGGCTGCCAGCCGGTGGCCCAGACGATGGCGCCGGCGTTGAGGGTCACGACCTCTTCCTTCATGTCGAGGTCGACGGCGCCGTACTTGCAGGCGGCCTTGATGGCCTGGCCCTCGGCGGTGCCGACCACGGACGGGTCGATGACGTAGCGTTGCGGGTAGGCCATGTCGTTCGGCAGGTAGGCCGCCTTGACCTTGCCCAGGTCATAGTTGAAGGCGTCGTCGATCTCGCTCGTGGCGGCCTTGTTGCACTCGCCGCAGGCGGTGCAGTTCTCGTTCACGAAGCGGGGCGCCAGCTTCACGTTGACGCTGTAGTTGCCCTTGTCGCCGGAGATACCGGTGACCTCGGCCATGGTCAGGACCTGGATGCGCGGATTGGCTTTCAGGCGACGCAGGTTGATCTCCAGGCCACAGGTGGGATGGCACATCTTGGGGAAATAGCGGTACAGCTGCACGGTGCGCCCCCCGAGGTAGGGGTTCTTTTCCACCAGCACGACCTGCTTGCCGGTTTCCGCAGCCTCGAGCGCCGCGGTCATGCCGGCGATGCCGCCGCCCACGACCAGGATGGTCTGGTTGGTCGCCACAGTCATGTGTCGCCTCCATCAATAAAGAAGACAGAAAATCGGAAACGGGACCGTTGGACCGGTCCCGCGAAATGGCCCGAATGTTACCCGAGATGCTCTCCCAGCGGACCATCAGTGCAATCGAAACTTCTTATGTGCGAATAGAGACGCTAAATCGTGGCGCATGCCGCCGGGCGGAAGCGGCAGCGATGTGGAAAATACGAAATTCTCGTGCCAACCCCGGAGTTCGACACTTTTTCGTAACCAGCTGATTATGCGATAAGACCACCTCAACAATC
>JAQVJE010000034.1:0-6743 GCA_028695325.1 Gallionellaceae bacterium | reverse complement strand
AAATCGTGGCGCATGCCGCCGGGCGGAAGCGGCAGCGATGTGGAAAATACGAAATTCTCGTGCCAACCCCGGAGTTCGACACTTTTTCGTAACCAGCTGATTATGCGATAAGACCACCTCAACAATCACAACTCGGCATCCCGCCCGAACAAGACTACGACAGCGAACAGATCCTTCTGTTCAGGGGGCCAGGCAGTCAACACGGTGGCAATATTGCACCCAGGCAGGACGGCCTGGCGACACAGGATCCGACCCACGTCTGCCAGGGCACGCTCGTCCAACTTGCCCATCCAGCGGGCCGCATCCACTTACAGCGCCACGATCTTGGCATCGCACGCGGCACTCTCTTCGGCTGCCGTGCCCGGTCGATGCGCGACGATCAGACGGGCGCGAAATCGACCCGACCGGTGCCCGATTCCAGAGTGGCCTTGCCGGCGGCTATCGATAGGTCATCAATTAAGACGCCATCAAACGACGGGCCCAGTTGACCAACGCGAATCAACCCCAGGTTGCCAAGGGTGGCGGAGCCCGTCCACACGGGCATGGTACGCCCGGCCGGCGTCAGACGTGCACGCTGGCCGGCCGCACGTTGCAGGCCTCGCCCGGCTCGGCGGGGACGTCGTAGATGTCGAAGGTGAGGTTGTCGAGGTCGGCCAGCACGTAGGTCGGCCCCTTGCCGACGCCGCCCACGGTGCCCGGGTTGACCAGCCAGGTGGTGCCGCCCTTGACGTTGGCGACCGGCCGCGCGCTGACCCGGTGGTCGTGGCCGCAGCAGACGATGTCGTAGTCGCCGGTGAGGGCCATGCCCTCGGCGTAGTGCGGGTAGTGGACCATGAAGATGGTGCGCCCGCCCAGGTGCACCACGGCGTCCTGGCCGTGGTAGCGCACCGGGCTGTCCGGCTCGTGGGCGAGTTGGTGCATTGCGTGCATGTCGCCCATGTTGTTGCCGTGGATGGCGTGCACCGGCAGGCCGAAGCGCTTGAGTACCCTGAGGGTGGTGGGGGCGACGATGTCACCGCAGTGCAGCACCGCCTCGACGCCGCGGCCGGCCGCGTCCGCCACCGCATGCTCGAGCAGGCGGCGGTTGTCGTGCGAGTCGGAGACGATGCAGATCTTCACTTCGGTGACAGAGTGACAGAGTGACAAAGTGACAAAACCGGCGACGGACCACCCGTCACTTTGTCACTCGTCACTTTGTCACCGCCTTCAGAACATCGGCTTGTCGGCCGCCGCGTTGTAGCGCTCGACGCCGGCCAGGATTTCGGCCTTGGCCTCTTCGGCGCCGACCCAGCCCTGCACCTTGACCCACTTGCCGGCCTCGAGGTCCTTGTAGTGCTCGAAGAAGTGGCTGATCTGGTGCAGGATCGACTCCGGCAGGTCGCGCGGCGACTCGATGTCGCGGTACAGGTTGGTCAGCTTGTCGACCGGCACGGCGAGCAGCTTGGCGTCGACGCCGGCCTCGTCCTCCATCTTCAGCATGCCGACTGGACGGCAGCGCACCACCACGCCGGTGAGCAGCGGGATCGGGGTGATCACCAGGACATCGACCGGGTCACCGTCGTCGGACAGGGTGTGCGGGATGTAGCCGTAGTTGCACGGGTAGTGCATGGCGGTGGACATGAAGCGGTCGACGAACATGGCGCCGGTCTCCTTGTCGACCTCGTACTTGATCGGCTCGCCATGGGCCGGGATCTCGATGATGACGTTGAAATCGTTGGGGACGTCCTTGCCGGAACTGACGCGATCGAGGGGCATGGCCTAGGCTCCGCTGGGTGGATTGACGGAAAGTATAAATGCGAAAAGGGGCGCCAGGCCCCTCGGGTGCTACTGCCTTGCGGCAGCGTCATTCCCGCGCGAGCGGGAACGACGGCTGCTCAGGCCATCGACTTGATGGCGGCAGACAGGCGGCTCTTCTGGCGAGCGGCCTTGTTCTTGTGCACGATGCGCTTGTCGGCGATGCTGTCCATGGTGCTCATGGAGACTTGGAAGGCGGCCTGGGCGGCGCTCTTGTCGCCGGCCAGGATGGCCTTGCGCACCTTCTTGACGGCGGTGCGGTACTCGGAACGCTGAGCCATGTTGCGCTCGCGCTGCGCGTCGTTCTGGCGGGCGCGCTTGCGCGCCTGGGCGGTGTTGGCCATCTCGGCAACTCCTAATTGTCGGGTTGATGCGGAAAGCCGCGCATCATACCCATATCGCAATACCATGGCAAGCCCGGCCTGCCCACCCGATCCGGCGCCTGGCGATTTTCGCTTTCGTCGCTCCCGCGCAGGCGACAGCCCAGTAGAATCGGGACTGGCTGCCCGCCTGCGCGGGCATGACGACCACCCCGGACGCCATCACCCAATGAACCTGCTCAAGGCCCTCGCCGCGGTCAGCTCGATGACCCTGCTGTCGCGCATACTCGGTTTCGTGCGCGACGCCGTCATCGCTCGCACCTTCGGCGCCGGCGCCGCCACCGACGCCTTCTTCGTCGCCTTCAAGCTGCCCAACCTGCTGCGCCGCCTGTTCGCCGAGGGTGCCTTCTCGCAGGCCTTCGTGCCAGTGCTGGCGGAATACAAGAACCGGCGCGGCGAGGAGGCCACCCGCATCCTCGCTGGCCGGGTCGCCACCCTGCTGTTCGTCATCCTGATGGCGGTGGCCGCCCTTGGCGTGATCGGCGCGCCGATCATCGTCCTGGTGTCGGCGCCCGGCTTCACGGCCACGCCGGACAAGTTCGACCTCACGGTGACCCTGACCCGCATCGTCTTCCCCTATATCGTGTTCATCTCCATGGTGTCGCTGGCCGGCGGCATCCTGAACACCTGGAGCCGCTTCCAGGTGCCCGCCTTCACCCCCGTGCTGCTCAACGTCGCCATGATCCTGGCCGCCGCCGTCGCCGCGCCCTGGTTCGACCCGCCGGTCATGGCGCTGGGCTGGGGCGCCTTCCTGGGCGGCATATTGCAACTGGCCATCCAGATCCCGGCCCTGAAAAAGATCGGCATGCTGCCGGGCTGGGACTGGGCGCCGAAGGACGAGGGGGTACGCCGCATACTGAAGCTGATGGGGCCGGCGGCGCTGGGCGTCTCGGTAGCGCAGGTGTCACTGATCATAAACACCCTGTTCGCCTCCTTCCTCGCCACCGGCAGCGTGTCCTGGCTCTATTACGCCGACCGCCTGATGGAGTTTCCCACCGGCATGCTGGGGGTGGCGCTGGGCACCATCCTGCTGCCTTCCCTGGCCAAGCACCATGCCGACAACGACCCCGGCGAGTATTCCCGCCTGCTCGACTGGGGCCTGCGCCTCACCTTGCTGCTGGCGGCGCCGGCAGCGGTGGCCCTGGGCATCCTGGCGATACCGCTGGTCGCCACCCTGTTCTACCACGGCGAGTTCACCGTCCACGACGTCGAGATGACCCGGCTGGCCCTGGTCGCCTACTCCGTCGGCCTCATCGGCCTGATCCTGGTCAAGGTGCTGGCGCCCGGCTTCTACGCCCGCCAGAACATCAGGACGCCGGTGAAGATCGCCCTCTTCACCCTGCTCGCCACCCAGGCCATGAACCTGGCCTTCATCTGGCACCTCAAGCATGCCGGCCTCGCCCTGGCCATCGGCCTGGGCGCCTGCCTGAACGCCGGCATACTCTATTACCACCTGCGCCGGCAGGCCATCTTCAGCCCGCAACCGGGCTGGCCGGCCTTCCTCGGCAAGCTCTCCCTCGCCCTCGCCGCCATGGCCGCCGTGCTCTGGTTCGGCATGCTGGGCGAGGCGCGCTGGCTGGCCTACGGCATCGGCGAGCGGGTCGGCCACCTGGCCGCCCTGGTGGCGGGCGGCGCCGGCAGCTACTTCCTGGCCCTCTGGCTGCTCGGCTTCCGGCCCCGGCAATTCCGCCGCCTGGCCTGACGGCCGCCGCAGCGAATGGACTCGGGCCCGCGCGGCCGGCTAAAATCCAGCCCTTTCAAGCAGATATCCCCCCCGATGCTGATCACCCACGGCTGGCCCGCCGCCACCCGATCCAACGCCGTCACCATCGGCAACTTCGACGGTGTCCACCTCGGCCACCAGGCCATGCTGGCCCGGCTGACCGCGCGCGCCGCCGCGGTCGGCGGCCTGCCCACGGTGCTGACCTTCGAGCCGCATCCGCGCGAGATATTCATGCCTGATGTCGCCCCGACCCGCCTCACCAGCCTGCGCGAGAAGCTGGAGATCCTCAAGGGGCTGGGGGTCGGCCACGTCCACGTCTGCCGCTTCAGCAAGGCCTTCGCCGCCTTGAGCCCGGAGGACTTCGTGCGCCGCATCCTGGTGGAGGGCCTGCACGCCCGCTACGTCCTGGTGGGCGACGACTTCCGCTTCGGCGCCCGCCGGGCCGGCGACTTCGACATGCTGATGGTCTATGGCGAGCGGTACGGTTTCAAGGCCGAGGCCATGCACACCGTCGAGGCGGGCGGCCAGCGCGCCAGTTCCACCGCCGTGCGCGAGGCCCTGGCCGGCGGCGACATGGCCGGCGCGGCACAGCTGCTCGGCCGTCCCTATTCCATCTCCGGCCGCGTGGTGGGGGGCGACCGCATCGGCCGCAAGATCGGCTATCCGACCGCGAACATACTGCTCAAGCACAACCGGCCGCCGGTGAAGGGGGTGTTCGCGGTGCGCGTGCAGGGCCTGGAGCACCCTGACTGGCCGGGCGTCGCCAACCTGGGGACGCGGCCGTCCGTGCATCCGAACGGCAATCCGACCCTGGAAGTGCATCTGTTCGACCTCGACCGCAACCTGTACGGGCATCACCTGCGGGTGGAGTTCCTGCACAAGCTGCGCGACGAGGCGAAGTTTCCGAACTTCGATGCGCTGGTGGCGCAGATCGGCAAGGATGCGGGGCTGGCGCGGGAGTTGTTGAATGCCTGATCTGGGCTTGGTGGCCGTAGGCCATGCGCTTTCGTCTTTGTCAGCGGCTCAGGCCGGGGGCGCCCGGCAGCGCCCTACTTTCTTTGCTCGTGCAAAGAAAGTAGGCAAAGAAAGCACTCCCCGCTTCGCCGCCCTTCGGGTTCCCAATTTTTCCGCCAGCGTTCGGGCGGCTGCGCAACTCGGCCTTCGGCCTCAGACAGTGCTCGCCGACTACCCCCGAACACTGGCGGAAAAATTGGCGGCTCAGAGGGGATGGGACACCCTCCCCCACCCCAGCCCCTCCCCCGCTTGCGGGGGAGGGGTGCGCGGCAGCGCGGGTGGAGGCGCCGTTCCATCCCCTCAGCCGGAGCCGAGATTTCCGGTTTCGGCCGGGGGATGTCGGCGAAAGGTGTCTGAGCGAAGCGAGTTCTTTCGCCGCCCGGCCGAAACCGGAAATCTCGGGGTTTCGACGGATGCGGGGCGTGTTTTCTTTGGTGACTTTCTTTGCACGAGCAAAGAAAGTTACGCGCCGCCGGGCGCCCCCGGCCAAAGCCCATCACCTTCACGTATCGTCCCCCCCCCCCCGGATTACGCTTCGCTCCATCCGGGCCACTCCCGGCCTGAGCCGTTGTAACAACCGAATCCAGCAATACTAGGCGACACCCATAAAATGCCCGACTACAAAGACACCCTGAACCTGCCCGACACCCCCTTCCCCATGCGCGGCGACCTCGCCAAGCGGGAACCGGGCTGGATCGCCCAGTGGCGCGAGAAGAAGCTGTACGAAAAGATCCGCGCCCAGTCCAAGGGCCGCCCCCTGTTCATCCTCCACGACGGCCCGCCCTACGCCAACGGCGACATCCACATCGGCCACGCGGTGAACAAGATACTCAAGGACATCATCGTCAAGACCGCCACCCTGGACGGCTTCGACGCGCCGTACGTGCCGGGCTGGGACTGCCACGGCCTGCCCATCGAACTGGTGATCGAGAAGACCCACGGCAAGGACATCCCCGCCGCCAAGTTCCGCGAGCTGTGCCGGGAATACGCCGCTTCCCAGGTGGAGCGCCAGAAGGCCGACTTCATCCGCCTGGGCGTGCTGGGCGACTGGGACCACCCGTACCTCACCATGGACTTCCGCTTCGAGGCGGACATCATCCGCGAGCTGGGCAAGATCCAGCAGAACGGCCACCTGTACCTGGGCGCCAAGCCGGTGCACTGGTGCGTCGACTGCGGCTCGGCCCTGGCCGAGGCGGAGGTGGAGTACGAGGACAAGACCTCGCCGGCCATCGACGTCGCCTTCCCGGTCGCCGACTGCGCCGACCTGGCCCGCCGCATCGGCCTGCCCGCCGACGGCGACTGCCCGGCCTACGCGGTGATCTGGACCACCACGCCCTGGACGCTTCCTGCGAACAGGGCCGTGGCGGTGCATCCGGACCTCACCTACGACCTCATCCGCACGCCCAAGGGCCTCCTGATCCTGGCCCGCGACCTGGCCGAGGCGGCGATCCAGCGCTACGGCTTCGAGGCGGTGGAGACCATGGCCCAGGTCCAGGGCGCCACCTTGGGGGGCCTCAAGCTCAAGCACCCGTTCTACGACCACCAGGTTCCCATCATCCTGGCCGACTTCGTCAGCCTTGATGCCGGCGTCGGCCTGGTCCACATCGCCCCCGGCCACGGCCACGACGACTACGTCGCCGGCCTCAAGTACGGCCTCGAAGTGGCCAACCCGGTCGGCGGCGACGGCAAGTTCTACGCCGACACCCCCATCGTCGGCGGCCAGTCCATCTGGGCCGGCAACAAGACCGTCCTGGCCACCCTGACCGAAAAGGGCCACCTGCTGGCCGAGGCGAAGATCCAGCACAGCTATCCGCACTGCTGGCGCCACAAGA
>JAQVJE010000179.1 GCA_028695325.1 Gallionellaceae bacterium | reverse complement strand
GGCGTTCCTTGTGGATGAAGTCGGCGACATAGATCACCCCGCCCGGATAGATCTTCCAGACGGGCAAACGGACATAGAGCACGGTTCGAACGGGTTGCGACATGGCTGAGGCTTATCCTCGATCTCGGTATGTATATTAGAAAACACTAATTCTCATGCCAGGTATTCTAGCCTGACAAACCGCCCCTATCGGTGCCGGCTCGCCATGACGGGCATGAACAGGCTAGATTGATAAGGTCGCGCCCGGAAAGGCGCCCGCCCCAATCGGAAGAGTGAAATCATGCGCCACCATATCCCACCCTCCATCCCACGTATCTGGCTGGGCCGCCTGCTGGCCCTTTGCCTGGCCGGCGCGGCCGGGGCGGCGGTGGCTGCGGAGGCCGACGTCGTCCGCATGGCGCCGGGCCAACGCCTGAACTCGCTGGCCAGCCAGCCGGATACCGACCAGGTCCAGCTGAGCGACGGCAAGCGCGTCCGCCTGGGCGACCTGCGCCGCATCGACCAGGCCGGCCAGCGCCTGCGTAGCGGCGCGGCCTCTGCGGTGGTGCCGGCGCCGCTGCGCCACAAGCCGGCCGCCACCGGCATCCGGGTCGACAACCCGGCCGCCCTGGCCGAGGCGCTCAAGCGACCGGACAGCGACACGGTGGTGCTGCCCTCCGGGCGCCGGGTCACCGTCGGCCAAATACGTTTTGCCCAGCCGCGCGTCGAGATGCGCCTGGGCCGCCCGCTCGGAGTCCTGCCGGCGCGGCCCGGACTGAGCGGCCCGGCCACACGGGTCGACGCGCGGAGCGACTGGAAGGCCATTCTGGCCAAGCCCGACCAGACCGTGCTGGAGTCGCCCACCGGCAAACGCATCACGGTCGGCGAGTTGAAGCAGGCGATCCGCACTGGGGCGTTGCCCAAGGCCACCGTGCCGGCCAGGCAGCGTTGAGGGGGCGACATGAAAACCACCACCCTCACCACCTGGCTGTTCCGCCTCGCCCTGGCCGCCCTGGCCGCCCTGACCACCCTGGGCGCCGCCCCGGCCGCCCAGGCCGACGCACTGGACGACTTCATCGGCCTGTACCAGAAGATCGAGAACAAGGTCGGCTCCGGCAACCTGCCGATCAGCGCCAAGTACCTGGCCGATTCACGCGACTACATACGCTGCATCGCCAACGGCAACGACACCCTGGTCTGCACCGACCAGTACCACGACACCGGCGCCGGCAAGGACCTCGCCAGCCAGGCCGGCATACCGTCCGGCTTCTGGCTGGCCCTGGATTCCTATGTCGCCTACAAGCAGGGCGACTACTGGGGCGCCGCCTGGGCCCTGGGCGAGGCGGTCGCCTGCACCGCCCTGCAGATACTGGCGGCCGGCGTCGACCTGTGCGGCATCGTCCAGGAACTGTACGAGATCGCCAAGGGCATCTACGAAGGGGCCGGGGCCGTGCTGGCCTTCCTCGGCGACCTTGGCGAGGCGGTCTGGGACGGCCTCAGCAGCGCCGCCGAGAGCGTGTGCGAGGGCATCGGCCTGTGTGACGGCGACGACGGCCCGCCCCTGCACGTCACCCTCCTCAAGGTGATCTATGCGCCGCGCGTCCAGCATGGCGTGCAGGCGCGCGAAAGCAACGACCCGGCCGCATTCAAGCCGGCCCTGCTCGACAAGCTGGCGGCCCAGGCCATGGCCTGGGCGAACAACTTCTACTCGGCCGCCATGGCGATGTTCTCCAACAGCCAGAAGCAGGACTTCCTCAAGCAACTGGAACCGCACATCAAGTCCTCCATCGCCACCGCCGAACAGGGCTACACCGCTACGGTCGATGCCGCCTGGACCGGCGACATCACGGGCCGTGTGGTGCCGGAACTGATGAAGAAGCGGTCCGAGTATGTCGCCCAGCAGATCGTCCCCCTCGCCCAACTGGCGGCGGGCAAGTACCTGCAGGGCAACAACGACCCCTACTGGACCGCGCGCAACCAGTGCAAGGACCACTTCGTGCAGACCCTCAACTACGGCCTGATCGACCGCTGGATCTACCATTTCCCGCAGAAGGCCGCCGAGCTCAAGCTGAAGACCCACTCCGACTGGTGCGGCGAGACCGTATGGGGGGCCAACAAGCACAAGTTCGCCGAGGTCTTCCGCAATGTCATCAAGGCCCAGGTGTGCACCGCCGGCGGCACCGCCATCGTCTGCGACAGCCTGGCCGATTACCGCACCTGCACCGGCCTGATGGGCAAGGTCGAGCAGGCACAGCAATGCCAGGTCAACCGCACCAAGCTGGGCAAGGAGGCGGCGGCCAAGATACAGGCCGACTTCAAGACCAAGGGCTCGACCCTCCCCTGCCAGACCGTGGTGCCACCGCTCTACGCCACCCTGGCCGGCGCCACCAGCCTGGTCAAACTGCAATGCACCCGGCCGACCCAGCGCACCGCCTGCGACACCGCCTACCAGCAGATGTTCGGCGACCTGCCGACCAAGGTGCTCGAATGCAGTCTCCAGGAGACCCCGGAATACATCGTCCTCAAGGGCAAGGTGGCCGCCGCGGTGAACGCCCTCAACAACCAGTTCGGCGCCGGCTCGTTCGGCATCGCCCCGGCCGGCGATCCCCTGCTGGTCGGGGCCGCCAGCCACGAGCACATGGCCATGGCACAGGAAGCAGCGCAGCAGGACTGGGGCTTCGGCCCGCCCAGTGCGAAAACCGGCTTCGAATACCGGCCCTTCGTGCCGAAGACCATCGACGGCCTCAGCACGCCGGCGATCTGGAAGGAGGTCGCGCTGCCCAAGGTGGACAAGACGCTGGTGAAGCCCAGCAGCGTCATCGACGAAAAGATCAACCCGACCGAGCTCATCGACCAGGTCAACAATCCGGTGGTCAACCCGATCGAGCGGGCCGGCAAGTTAAGCCAGACCGGCAAGCTCGCCCCGGCCGTCGGCGGCATGGCCGCCCTGCCGGCCATGCCCGGCGCGGCGACGACGCAGCAGCAACAGGTCATGAGCGGCAGCCTTCCGCCCGGCAGCCAGCCCGGCAGCGGGCCGGGCCAACTGGCAGGCCAGATGCGGGTACCGGCCGGCCCGGTCATCGCCCCGCTCGGCCAGCCCGATCTCGCCCCGGCCGGCCTGCCGCGGCTCGGCGGCCAGACGGTGAACTGGGGCGGCATGGTCATGCTGGACGCCGGCCGCAGCGTGCAACGTACCGCCGCCGGGTTGTGCGAATTCGACCTCGACTACACCGTGCGCAACCAGGGCGCCGCGGCCAGCGGCGGCTTCCGCACCCTCTGGCGCGGCACCGAGAGCCCCGGCAGGCCACACGCCTGGATGACCCTCGCCGCCGGCGGCGAGGGCGCGGCCCGGGAGCGCATCGCCCTGCGGCCGGGCCTGACCACTCTGGCGCTGGGCATCGACGACCTTAACCAGGTGACGGAGTCGAACGAGGCCAACAACCAGGCCCGCATCCAGGTCAACCTGGCCGGCAGCTGCGCACCGACCCGCACCCTGGCGCCGGCGGCCCCGGCCAGGCCGACCGCCCCGACCCTGCGCCCACTGCCTGGGACGCTAACCCGCTGAACGGCGGGGCGCCGTCGTGCCGGCGCCCCGCGCTCTCAGTCTTCGTCGCTCAGGCGCGGCAGGTGGATGTGCCAGCGGATCGCCGCCAGCCGGATCGCCACGGTGGCCAGCATGGCCAGGATCACCGCCAGGTTGTGGTCGATGCCCAGGCCGTCCAGGCCGATCAGCAGGAAGGCGCCTGAGAGGGAGGCGGTGGCGTAGATGTCGGTGCGAAAGATCAGCGGCACCTCGTTGCACAGTATGTCGCGGATCACGCCGCCGAACACCGCGGTGATCATCCCCATCAGGGCGGCGATCAGCCAGGGCGTGCCGAGGTTGATCGCGATGCTGGTGCCGATCACCGTGAACAGCGCCATGCCGAGGGCGTCAGGCAGGAGAAAGAAGTTTTTCGGTACGCGCAGGTGGCGGACCAGGAAGAAGGTCAGCACGCCGGCCGTGAGCCCCACCGCCACGTAGGTGGCGTCGTGCACCCAGTAGACCGGCAGGCGGCCGAGCAGGAGGTCGCGCACGGTGCCGCCACCGATGCCGGCGATCACCGCGATCACCGCCACGCCGAACAGGTCAAGCTCGCTGCGGCGCGCCTCCAGGGTGGCGGTGATGGCACAGATGGAAACGGCGCAGAGGTCGAGGATGTAGATCAGTGACATGTCAGGGCGTGGTGCGACGGCGGCGCGGCAGGCAGCCCGCCGGCGAAGGCGGGCATTGTACCGCGAACGCCAGCCCGCGCCCCGCCCGGGGACGCGGGCGCGCGACGTCAGGGCGCCGGCGGGCCGAACAACGCCCCGATGACGGCCATGGCGATGCCCATGCCGCCGGCCGCCATCTCGCCCATCATGCCGGCCATCTG
>JAQVJE010000178.1 GCA_028695325.1 Gallionellaceae bacterium | reverse complement strand
CGCAGCGGCGGCGGCTCGATGCCCAGGTGCCGATACGGCGCGATGTCCTCGATCAGTTGCAGCGTGCCGCGCCGCAGCTCGCGCGCCGCGAGGATTTCCGGCGTCACCGGCGACAGCGCCAGGTCGGACGCCAGCACCGCCATCTCCAGCAGCACGCTGCGCGCGCCCTGGGTGTCGATCAGCAGCAAGTCGTAGTGCGTGCGGAAGACGGGAAGCAGATGGCGCAGTCGCAGGCGCCCATCCGGAGCGTGCAGCAGCAGCGTGTTCAGTTCGCCGCGGTCGTCGTTGGAGAGCACCAGGTCCAGGCCCGCGATCACGGTACGCGACACCAGTTGCTCGATGCGCCGCTCGTTGAAGGCCAGCATCTGGTAGATGCCGCCGGGCGCGCGAACGTCCAGCGTGAAGTAGCTCGACAGCGTGGGCTGCACGTCCAGGTCCAGCAGCAGCACGCGCAGCCCGGCATCGGCGATGAAGCCGCCCAGGTTGGCCGCCGTCGTGGTCTTGCCCACGCCGCCCTTGGTCGAAATGATGGACACCACCTGCATGGGCTTCTCCTCGTCGAATGGCATGAACCGAGAAGAAGCGTCAGGCGCGTTCTTTGAGGCGATCGGCGATCCACTGTTCGATCTCCACCGAGTCCCAGCCCACCGCGCGCACGCCCAGGCGCAGCGCCTTGGGGAACTTGCCTTCCTTCATCAGGCTGTAGATGTGCGCGCGCTTGAAGCCGGTCTTGGCTTCGACCTCGGCGCGGCGCAGGATGCGGTGCTCGGGCGGCAAGGCCGGCGCGATGGTCTGCGAAGACATGAGAGGCACTCCTTGACGCTCGATGGCGTTGTTCAGAAAGTGCCTCGCATTCCATATGCTGCTGCTGCGAGATTCACTGCAACTGCAGAACACGCAACTGCAATTGCAGTCTGCTGTTACAGGCTCAGCGCGATGCCTCCAGGTGGCGACGCGCCTGTGCCAGCTTGCTCCACAGCGTTCGCTCGCTGATGCCGGGCCGCCCTTCATGGTGGGCCAGTAGCGCACTGATCACCGCATCCATGTTGCGGAAGGACGAGTAGGCAGAGCCCGCGGGGGACTTGCCCAACAGCAATGTCAGCAGGCCGCCAATGATGTTCAGGTAAGTCGATTCGCTGCGCAGGCCCGGTTCACTCGCATCGCCCTCACGAATGCTACTGGCATGCTCCTTCGCCAACGCTTCGTGCTGTGCCTTCAGCGCCGCATGTAGTTGTGCGAGTTCGGCAAGCTGCAGCTTGGCGGCCTCGCGATCGGCCAGCAACACGTTCAGCATGGCGACGCTCACCGAAGGATGCAGTTCGCGCTCGATGCCGTCGAACAGGAATGGAGGCCGCTCACCGGGGTAGTAATGCGACATCCACGCCTTCAGGTCGACGTGGCGCACGATCAACGCAGGATCGTCGAGTGCGGGGCGCTGAGGTTCCTGCGCCATGCCTGCCTTGCCGTAAGAAAGCTCATCGTGTGCCAATGCGTCGAAGATGCGCTCGGAGAAAAGGCGCAGCAAGGGCCAGCGCGGAAAGTCGTTCGGCTCAGGCATGGCACGTGGCCCGAGCGTTTCCAGAATCCGCGGCTCAAAGCGCAACAGTCCCGCCCAACGGACGGCCGCCTCGATCGGGCGGTAGTAGATCCTGGCGCCAAAGGCAAGGCAACTCGATTTCTCCATGTCGCGTGCGTCCCATCGTCGGATCGAACTCTGGCAGACGCGCACCGCCCAAGTGGGCGAGGCGATTGCCCAGAAATCCGGATGAAGCGCAGGACCGGCCGGGATCGTGGAAGGAAGCGTTGCATCGGCGCTGACGGCCGGCTAAGGGCGAACTACATCTTGCTACGCTTGAAACTCCTCAACCATGATGCGGGCGCTTTGCCTTTGGACCGGCACGCGGCTTGGTGGTCGCGCTCCCCTGGAGTCAAGCATGGGTGCCGCGCTTTACCCGAAACCTGGCCAAAGTTTTCCGTAGGAATTCCAACGGCGTAAAGTGCCAATGCGTCAACAGGATGAGCCGGTTTGCAACCAGCAAAAGCTCATGCGTTCCGCGTCAGTGAAATGACCGCGGCGGCGAGCCCGCAGGCGAGTGCCGGAGTACGGAAGGGCGCAGCAATTGCGTCGAAACTGGAATCAGTACAGCGCATGAGCCATGCAGATCGGGTCAGCCGCAAGACCAAAGATGAATCGCGCAATCCGAGAAAACTAGCCGCGCACCTTTCGATAGATCTGCGTCAGATCGCGCGTGATGTGCTTGCGTCCTGATGACATACACGTTCGGCGCGTTCGATGAACCGCTGCAACGGCTCCGTCATGCCACCCTCGGTTCGTAACAGATAGGTGGTTATCGATGCGCTCTGACCGGCCAACGGGCGGACAACAACATCCGCCGGCTGGCAAGTTGCCAAGTGCGCGGCAGTGGAAAAACTTAGCCCGTACCCTGCGGCCACCAACGTCAGCATCAGCCCGTGAGAAGCGGCATACTCAGCCACGATCGGTTGGACATCGACAGAGCGGAACAGTCGTTCGCTCTGCCGACCGCAACCTTGGCATGCCCGTGGATCACAAAGTACCAGCGGATAGCTCACCACTTCCTGCAACGGCACTTCCTTGAAGGCTACAAGCGGGTGCCGTGCGGGCAGGATCACTACCAAGGGGTCGGCCCACAGCGGCTCAGCAATGATCCCGTCCTCCACTTCATTGACCATTGCAAAGCCGGCGTCGAACAGATTTGCGTTCAGCCCCTGCACGAGTTCGGTCAGCGGTACTTCGGAGAGCCGGATGTTTACCTGCGGCGACTCTTCGCGGCACAGTGCAAGCAGTGCTGATAGCCTCGCCCGTCCTATGTCTCTCGACAGCGCGATTCGCAAAATGCCCTGAGAACCGGAGGCAGCAGCCTTCGCGCTGGCCACTGCCTGCTCAACGCTCAACATGATGCGGCGGGCGTCGTCGAGGAAGACTCGCCCTGCCCAAGTCAGGGTTGCGCCCCGCGGCGTGCGACTGAGCAACGTCACGCCTAGAGTTGTCTCCAACTTGCGGATCGTGCGTGATAGGGGAGATTGTTCTATATGCAGCCGCCTAGCGGCTCGACCGAAGTGCAGTTCCTCGGCTACAGCAATGAAACAGCGAAGATGACGTAAGTTCATGCGCAGTCCCTCGTGACGTGACCAGTCCTTATGATCGTAGGGAGCCGCATGCGTGCGGAGAAGAGGCCGGCATGTCTTGCAGCGGCTGCCGTCGCCGGCTCACAGCACGCGGGCAATGGTGTCCGGAGTTATTGCAACGCTGCTTGAACGCGGGCGGCGGTCATGGCGGATGGCTAGCTAGAGCACTCGCGCCAGCGCGCCTCGGCTAGTCTTCTGTGGCCGCAGCGACCCGAGGAAGACAGTCGCGGCGTCTTACGTCACTCCCCGAGGGCGAGCGATTTGGTCTGTCGACACGGGCGGCGGCGCAGCGTCTGAAGTTCGCGCCAGCGGGCATCGCGCCGGATGAACTGTCGATGGGCATGTTCGGCGAATTCGAGATCGCCACCTGTAACCGCGCTGCTGAAGCACTGCGGCCGGAGCAGTCGCAGCAAGCGGCTGACGCGGGCGGACAAGCAATTCCTGTAACATGTGCCGCGCCTCTTCACTGCCTTGCAGCAAGCCCGCGACAGCGTGAGGGGAGCGGCCAACGGCTTTCACGGTCAGCAACGCATTACGCTGTCCGATGGCATCACCCCGTCGCGCTTGCCGACCTTGCTGGCGTTAAGCTGGCAGGAGGAGCCCGACGTCGAGTTGCGCCTGTTCGAGGTGTCACTGTCGCAGCAAATCAAGGGGCTGCATGGCGATCTGTATGACCTAGGGCCCAGTCTGGTGAAGTGGGTGACGACATCGTGGCTAAGGCGCTTTGGAGCGCCCCCCCTCATGGTCGCGGCGCCGGCATGGCATCCGCTGCTCAAGCACAAACGTATCTCACTGGACGAGGTGCTGCGTTATCCGCTGGTGCTGGTGACCCACATGCATACGGGAGTCATGAACGTCAGATCCAACGAGTGCTGCCGCGGGTGAAGCAGGAACCCGTGATCGCTGCACGGGTGGCTTCCTGGGAACCTGAAACGCGTCGAGGTATATTGATTGGACAGAAGCTAGTCTTCCGTCAACAGGTGTAGCCATCCCTTGCTAGCGGCTTCCATAGAACTTTTCCACGAACGAGCGACGGTAACTCTGGTGGCAGGCTAGGCAGCTTTGCTGGGTCTTGGAGAAAGCCGCGATGACTGCTTGGCCGTCATTCCGCTGTGCAGCCTCGCCCATGGCGGTCGCGGCGTCATGGACCTGTCCATCAAGACCCCGAAACTTTCCAGCGTCTGCCCCAAGCCAAGCAAGGATGCGCATCTTTTCCGACATGGGCGGCTCGGCATGCTTGGCGATTCGTGGTGCTAGCTCGGCGACCAG